>NZ_JAACYW010000029.1 GCF_015356825.1 Catenulispora rubra
CCCCAGCCCCGTCCGCCGCCGCACCCTCACCATGGTCCACATCCTCGCATTTCCGCATCCGTCACCGAGGTGGTCGCTTGTCCCGCATATCGCGCGAAGAGCTGACAGTCGCCCTCGTGATCCCGCTGTCCGGACCCGCAGGCGTCTTCGGCCCCTCCTGCGAACTGTCGGCGCGCCTGGCGGTCAGCGAACTCAACGACACCGGCGGCGTCCTCGGCCGACGGCTCCGCCTGCTGCCGGTGGACGGCGGCGGACCGCCGGAGCGCGTGGCGGCCGAGGTCGAGGCCCTGGTCGCCATCGGCGCCGTGGACGCGGTCGTGGGCTGGCACATCTCGGCCGTGCGCAAGGTACTCGCGCCGCGCATCGCCGGTCGCGTGCCGTACATCTACACCGCGCAGTACGAAGGCGGCGAGCGGACCCCCGGCGTCTTCGTCACCGGCGAGACCCCGGCGCGTCAGCTTCTCCCGGCGATGCGGCTGCTGGCCGGGTCGCACGGTGTCCGCCGCTGGTTCGTGGTCGGCAACGACTACGTGTGGCCGCGTGCGACGGCGCGCGCCGCGTTGCGATATGCGCACGCCTGCGGAGGAAGCGTCTGCGGTCAGGAGTTCGTCGCACTCGGCACCGAGGACTACAGCGGCGTGGTCCGCGCGATCGAGCGCAGCGCGGCGGACGGCGTCCTGATGCTGCTGATCGGTGCGGACGCGGTGCACTTCAACCGGGCCTACGCGTCCTACGGCCTGCATCAGCGTGCCCTGCGACTGAGCACCCACATGGACGAGAACATGCTGCTGGCCACCGGCGCCGAGGCCACCGAGAACCTGTGGGCGGCGGCCGGCTACTTCGAAACGCTCGCCACCGCCGAGAGCCTGGACTTCAGCGGACGCTACGCGGCGCGCTTCGGCACGCAGGCGCCGGTGCTCAGCAGCCTGGGGGAGTCCTGCTACGAGGGCGTCCGGCTGCTGGCGGCCCTGGCCGCACGGGCCCAGAGCCTGGACGTCCGCACCCTGCTTCACGCGGGGCGGGCCGCGGTGTACGAAGGCCCGCGTGGCACGGTCCGGCTGCACGGCAACCATGTGGAGCAACCCATCTATCTGGCGAGGGCCGACGCCTTCGACTTCGACATCGTCGCGCAACTCTAGACCGGCGCAGGGCCGGAATACCCCGTCGCAGAAATAATTTCTCTGTGAAGTAACACTGCGTAACACGGCGTCAACACCCGCGCACCAGGCTCAACCGGCATGACCGACACCCACACCGGCACCGACAGCCCGGCCGACACCGCGGACGCGGCCAGCCCGGTCGACGTAGCCAGTCCGGCCAGCCCTGCCGGCGAGGCCGCCAGCACCGGGCAGGCCCACCGCGCGTACCACCGCTGGGCCAAGAACGACACGCTGGAGGACTACTCGCTCCGCTACGCGCCCAAGTCCTTCCGCCGCTGGAGCCCCTACGTCGTCGCCACGACCGCGCTCGGCGGCATCGCCTACCTCGCCGACTTCGCCATCGGCGGCTCGATCGCCATCTCCTACGGCTTCACCAGCGCCGCCGTCGCGATCGGCATCGCCGCGTTCGTCATCTTCGTCACCGGCATCCCGATCGCCTACTACTCGGCGAAGTACTCCGTCGACATGGACCTGCTCACCCGCGGCGCGGGCTTCGGCTACCTCGGCTCGACGCTGACCTCGATCATCTACGCCAGCTTCACCTTCATCTTCTTCGCCCTCGAAGGCTCGATCATGGCGCAGGCCTTCCAACTCGGCCTGCACATCCCGCTGGCCGTCAGCTATCTGATCGCCTCCCTGCTGGTCATCCCGCTGGTGATCTACGGCATGACCGCGCTGTCGAAGATGCAGGTGTGGACCCAGCCGATCTGGCTGATCCTGATGGTCGCGCCGTTCATCGCCATCGCGATCAAGGACCCGGGCCAGTTCGGCCGCTTCACGCACTTCGGCGGCGACTCGCCGACCGGCGCCGGGTTCAGCTTCCTCAGCGCCGGCGCGGGCGCCGGGGTCGCGCTGTCGCTCATCGCGCAGATCGGCGAGCAGGTCGACTACCTGCGCTTCATGCCGGACAAGACGGAGAAGAACAAGAAGCAGTGGTGGGGCGCGGTGCTCTCGGCCGGTCCGGGCTGGGTCGTCCTCGGCGCGCTCAAGCAGCTCGGCGGCGCGTTCCTGGCGTTCTACGTCACCGAGAAGATCGGCAAGGCCGTCGCCGATGAGCCGATCCAGCAGTACCTGCTGGGCCTGAAGACCTTCGCCGCGCCGGTCGCGCTGGGCGTGGCCACCTTCTTCGTGGTCCTGTCGCAGATCAAGATCAATTCGACGAACGCCTACTCCGGCTCGCTGTCCTGGTCCAACTTCTTCTCCCGGGTCCTGCACAAGCACCCCGGCCGCGTCGTCTGGATCTTCCTGAACGTCGGCATCTCGCTGGCCCTGATGGAGTTCGGGGTCTTCGGGTTCCTGAACAACGTCCTCGGCTTCTACTCCAACGTCGCCATCGCCTGGATCGGCGCGGTCACCGCCGACCTGGTCATCAACAAGCCGCTCAAGCTCAGCCCGTCCTACATCGAGTTCAAGCGCGCGCACCTGTACAACTTCAACCCGGTCGGCTTCGGCTCGATGCTGGTCGCCTCCACGGTCTCGATCATCGCCTACTTCAACGCCTTCGGCGCCTACGCCAAGGCCTTCTCCCCGCTGATCGCCCTCGGCATCGGCCTGGTCCTGCCGCCGATCCTGGCCTACGCGACGAAGGGCAAGTACTACATCGCCCGCGTGGACGACCTCGACGAGCCGCTGATCGTGGACGGCCAGTTGGCGGCCGTCGAGCTCACCTGCACGGTGTGCGCGGACGCCTTCGAGCGGCCCGACATGGCCTCCTGCCCGTTCCACGACGGCCCGATCTGCTCGCTGTGCTGCAGCCTGGAGGCCGCGTGCCACGACGTGTGCAAGAAGGCGGTTTCCGGGCCGGTCGACCTGGGCATGCCGCTCACCGCGACCACGGCCTAATCGACGAAAGGCACGCGCAATCATGCTTCTTTCCCCCCACGAGCAGGAACGCCTGCTCATCCACGTCGCCGCCGGCCTGGCCCGGGAACGGCGGGCCCGCGGGCTGCGGCTGAACTACCCGGAGGCGATCGCCGTGCTCACCTCGTACCTGCTCGAACGCGCCCGGGACGGCCAGAGTGTCAGTGAGCTGATGGACGCCGGACGTCACGTGTTGACGCGCGAGGACGTGCAGGAGGGGGTGCCGGAGATGATCGACGACGTGCAGATCGAGGCGACCTTCCCGGACGGCACGAAGCTGGTCACCGTGCACCGGCCGATCGGATGAGGGCCGACGTGGACGACACACAGCAACCGCTTCCCGGACCGATCCCCGGCGAGGTCCGGCTTGCCGCTGAGCCGATCGAACTCAACGCCGGCGCACCGCGCACGACGCTCACCGTGCTCAACACCGGCGACCGGCCGGTCCAGGTCGGCTCGCACTACCACCTGGCCGAGGCCAACCCGGCCCTGGACTTCGATCGCGACGCCGCCTGGGGCCTGCGGCTGGACATCCCGGCGGGCACCGCCGTGCGGTTCGAGCCGGGACTGGCTCGCGAGGTCGCGCTGGTCCCGATCGCCGGTCGGCGGGTCGTGACCGGACTGCGCGGGATCAGCGGCGCGCGGCAGGAGGGCAGGCTCGATGGCTGAGATATCTCGCGCGCGCTACGCGGCGCTGTACGGCCCGACCGTCGGCGACAGCGTCCGGCTCGCCGACACGAACCTGTTCATCGAGGTCGAGCAGGACCTGTGCACGGCGGCCGGATACGGCGAGGAGGCGGTGTTCGGCGGCGGGAAGGTGATCCGCGAGTCCATGGGCATGGGGCACGTCACCCGCACCGCACGCGGCGACCTGCCCGGCAGCCCGGACACCGTGATCACCGGCGCGATCGTGCTCGACCACTGGGGCATCGTGAAGGCCGACGTCGGCATCCGGGACGGCCGGATCGTCGCGCTCGGCAAGGCCGGCAACCCCGACACCATGGACGGCGTGCACCCGGCGCTGGTCATCGGCCCGTCCACGGAGGTCGTCGCCGGCAACGGCAAGATCCTCACCGCCGGCGGCATCGACGGGCACGTGCATTTCATCTGCCCGCAGTCCGTCACCGAGGCGCTGGCGTCCGGTATCACGACCCTGATCGGTGGCGGCACGGGACCGGCCGAGGGCAGCAAGGCGACGACGGTCACCCCCGGCGCCTGGCATCTGGCCCGGATGTTCGAGGCCTTGGACCCCTGGCCGGTCAACTTCGCGCTGCTCGGCAAGGGGAACACGACCAACGAGGACGCGTTGTGGGAGCAGCTGCGCGCCGGCGCGGCCGGATTCAAGATCCACGAGGACTGGGGTGCGACGCCCGCCGCGATCGACGTCTGCCTGCGGGTCGCCGACGCCTCCGGGGCCCAGGTGTCCATCCACACCGACACGCTCAACGAGGCCGGGTTCGTCGAGGGCACCGTCGCCGCGATCGCCGGACGCACCATCGAGGCCTACCACGTGGAGGGTGCCGGCGGCGGGCACGCGCCGGACATCATCACCGTGGCCGGACTGCCGAACTTCCTTCCGGCCTCGACCAACCCGACCCGGCCGCACACCGTCAACACCATCGACGAGCACCTGGACATGCTGATGGTCTGCCACCACCTGTCCCCGGCCATCCCGGAGGACCTGGCCTTCGCCGAGTCGCGGATCCGGCCGACGACGATCGCGGCCGAGGACATCCTGCACGACCTCGGCGCGATCTCGATGATCGGCTCGGACTCCCAGGCCATGGGCCGGATCGGCGAGACGGTCATCCGCACCTGGCAGACCGCGCACGCGATGAAGGAACGGCGCGGCGCGCTGCCCGGCGACGGCGCGGCCGACAACCACCGGGCCCGGCGGTACGTCGCCAAGTACACGATCGGCCCGGCCGTCGCGCACGGCATGGACGCCGAGCTCGGGTCCGTCGAACCGGGCAAGCTCGCCGACCTCGTGCTCTGGGACCCGCGCTTCTTCGCGGTCAGGCCGCACCTGGTGATCAAGGGCGGCGCGATCGCCTGGGCCGCGATGGGGGACGCCAACGCCTCCATCCCGACGCCGCAGCCGGTGCTGCCGCGGCCGATGTTCGGGGCGTACGGCGCCGCGGCTCCGGCGACCAGCGTGGCGTTCGTCGCGCCGGCCGCGCTTGAGGACGGGCTCGCCGAGCGGCTGGGCGAGCGGCTCGGGGTGCGGCGGGAACTGGTCGCGCAGAAGGATGTACGAGGGCTGACGAAGGCGGATCTGCCGGAGAACACGGCACTGCCGCGGATCGAGGTCGAGCCGGACACTTTCACCGTGCGCATTGACGGCGAGGTTGTGGAGCCTGCGCCGGCTCGGACTCTGCCGTTGACGCAGCGCTACTTCCTGTTCTGAGGCCTGGTATCCGTGAATCTGACCTCGTTGCTCATGCTGACCGACAGCCGTCTGCCGGCGGGCACGCATGCGCACTCGGGCGGGCTGGAGGCTGCTGTCGCTGCTGGGCGGGTCGGTGATGCGGCCGACCTTTACTCGTTTCTGCTCGGCAGGCTCACTACCGCTGGCCTGACGGGGGCTGCGTTTGCTGCTGCGGCGCTTGAAGCTGCGGTGGTCGAAACGGTGGGTGGGCCGGACGAGGCGCTGTTTGCCGAACTCGACGCCGAGTACGAGGCACGCACGCCTTCGCCGGCGCAACGTCGCGCTTCCCGAAAGCTGGGGCGGCAGTTGTTGCGGGCGGTTCGGGCGGGCTGGCCGGGACCGGCGCTTGTCGCAGCTGCCGCCGTGCATCCGGAGGGCCCGCATCAGCCGATCGCCTTTGGTGCGGCGGGCGCGGCTGCTGGGCTGAGCGCGTACGACGTTGCTGTCGGCTCCGCGCTCGGCTCCGTCAGTGGACCGGCGAACGCTGCCACGCGGCTGCTCGGCATCGACCCCGACGCGGTCACCGCGGTTCTCGCCGCGCTCGAACCCGTCATCCAGGACATCGCCGACAGCGCTGTGAAGGCGGCGCTCGGTCCGATCAGCGAGTTGCCGTCGTTCAGCGCACCCCGCCTGGACATCTCGGCAGAACATCACAGCACATGGGAGGTGCGTCTCTTTGCATCGTAAATATCCTGAGGAAGCCACCGGAACTGGCATGAGTTTCGGCCGAAGCGACACCGGCTCGGAGGGGCCGTTGCGCGTAGGCATCGGCGGTCCTGTCGGATCGGGCAAGACCGCGCTGGTCGCGGCGCTGTGCCGTGCGCTGCGGGAGGAGTACGCGCTGGCCGTGGTGACCAATGACATCTACACGCGCGAAGACGCCGAGATCCTGTTGCGCCAGGGTGTTCTCGACCCCGAACGGATTTCCGCTGTCGAGACCGGCTGCTGTCCGCACACTGCGATCCGGGACGACATCTCGGCGAATCTCGAAGCGGTCGAAGACCTGGAGCGTCGGTTCGCACCGCTGGATCTGGTGTTGGTCGAGAGCGGTGGCGACAACCTTACGGCGACGTTCAGCAAGGGTCTGATTGACCGGCAGATATTCGTGATCGACGTGGCCGGCGGGGACAAGGTGCCGCGCAAGGGCGGTCCGGGGATCATCTCCTCGGATCTGCTGGCGATCAACAAGACGGATCTGGCGGAACTGGTTCACGCGGATCTGGACGTGATGCGGCGGGATGCCAGGCGGCAGCGGACTGATGCGCACGGGATCGAGCGGCCTACCGTGTTCATGTCGCTGGACGCCGACCCGCTGGCCGGGGACGTTGCGGCGTGGATCAGGGAGCTGATTGCCGAGCGCCGCGGCTTCGCGGAGGCTGCTGCCGCTAAGACCGTCGCCGCGACTCCGGTATGAAGGCGAAAGCGCGCCTGGTCGCCGAGGCCCGGCCTGACGGCACGACCCGGTTGACCACCCTCGCCGGCCAGGCTCCGCTGCTGCTGCGGCAGACGCTCGCGGATGGCGGGGCTCCGGGCGTCGCTCAGGTCTACCTGGTGGCCGGGGCGGCCGGGCCTGTTGGTGGCGATGAGCTTCACTTCGGGGTGCACGTCGGGCCCGGGGCCCGGGTGCGGGTTCGCAGCGTCGCGGCCACGTTGGCCCTGCCCGGGCTTCGGTCTGGTGAGTCGACGCTGGACGTCAGTGTGTGCGTCGAGAGCGGTGCTGAGCTGGTCTGGGATCCCGAGCCGTTCATCGCGGCGCGGGGCGCGAGGCATCGCACGACGGTGCGGGTCGAGCTGGCCGATGATGCCCGCCTGACCTGGCATGAACAGACGCTGCTCGGTCGGCACGGCGAGGAGCCCGGGTCGGTGGCCACGCGGCTGTGCGTCCGTCGCGCGGGGCGTCCGTTGCTGGATCACACCGTGGCGGTCGGGCCCCACCATCCTGGCTCGCTCGGCCCTGCCGTCATCGGGGCCGAGCGGGCTGGTTCTACGACGGTGATTGTCGACCCGGCCTGGGAGGAGGTGCCGCCTGCTGACCGGCTCGTGCTGGAACCCCGTGATGATGCGCAGTGCGCTGTGGCGGTGTTTCCGCTCGATGGGCCGGCTGTCGTTATCAGTGCTCTGAGTGGGGACGGGTTGGGGCTGGAGCGGGTGCACCGGTGGGTGCGCCGTGGTGTTGCGCTTCTCTGATCGGTGCGCCTTTCACAGAGTCCTGATCCTGCCGAAGAGCCCGGGTTCTGTCGAAGCGCCCGGCCACAAGGACGCTGCGCGTCATGGCTTTCCGTCGGCGAGAGCTTGTGCGCGTGGCTCGGGAACTCCCAGGATGAGCAGGCTGGTGATCTTTGCCGCGCGGGCGTCGAGGGCTTTGTCGCTGCGGTGGTTGTCTGCGATGGAGAACACGGTGGCGTAGGCGACCTGGCTGAGGGTTTCTGCTGGCAGGTGGCGTCCGAACGCTCCGGTGTCCTGGCCTCGTTGCACGAGGTCGGCGAGGATCTGGTCGACGGGGCCTAGTAGGGCGTGGATCTCCTCGCCGTATTCGCCGCGGCGAAGTGCGATAAGCACTCGGTAGCGTCGCGCCAGGGGCCAGACGTGGGCGACGAAGTCGACCCATGCCGTCTCGGGTTGTCCGTCGGACGCGTTGACCTCGGTGAGCACGGCGACCATCTCGTCCACCGCTCGTTGCGTGAGGCTTCGGACGAGGTCGGTGCGGGTGGGGAAGTGGCCGTAGACGGTGCGGCGGACCACGCCTGCGGCGGAGGCGACGTCGGCCATGCCGGCGTTGGGGTTCTGGCCCAGGACATCGAGGGCGACGTCGAGGATGAGATTCCGGGTGTCGTTGAGGGAGCGGGCTCGGGCGGGTTCGGTCGGCACGGTTCCATCATTGCACAGTGGTGTGCAACGAGGTAGATTGCACAGCAGTGTGCATTGCACATCGGTGTGCAGTGGGTCGCCGCGCCGTGTGGTGGCCGTGCCGTGTGGTGGTCGCACCGCCAAGCAAGAGTTCAGGAGAGCGAGCCAATGGCTGCATGGACGTCCGTGTCCTCAACCCTCGTCCGTCCGTTCACCGTCGCGATCCCCGACTCGGAGATCGAAGACCTGAAGCGGCGGCTGGCCGGAACGCGGTGGCCGGATCCGGAGACCGTTCCGGACTGGTCGCAGGGTGTTCGGCTGGAGAATGCCAAATCGCTTATTGACTACTGGGAGCGGGAGTACGAATGGCGTCGGTTCGAGGCGGAGATCAACCGGTTTCCGCAATTCCTGACCACGATTGACGGGCTTGATATTCACTTCATTCATGTCAAGTCCCAGAACCCGAACGCGATGCCTCTTATCTTGACGCACGGATGGCCGGGTTCGATCGTCGAGTTCCTGAAACTGATCGGGCCGCTGACTGATCCGGTGGCGTTCGGGGGAGACGTCGAGGACTCCTTTGACGTGGTCATCCCGTCGCTGCCCGGGTTCGGGTTCTCCCAGAAGCCGACCGAGGCGGGGTGGACTGCTTCCCGTATCGCGGCGGCGTGGGTGGAGCTCATGGCGCGTCTTGGGTATGAGAACTGGGCTGCTCAGGGCGGTGATTGGGGTGGCGTCGTCACCACCGCACTCGGGGTCATGCGGCCTGAGGGTCTTCTCGGCATTCACTTGAACAGCCAATTCGCTTTTCCCGCACAGATCCCCGAAAAGCTGTCGCCCGAGGAGCGCTACGCCGTCGACTCCCTCGCGCTCTACAACGGTGATCTCGGCGGGTCGAGCCACCTGCAGGCCACGAAGCCGGAGACCGTCGGATTCGCGCTGGCCGACTCGCCGGCCGGCCAGGCGGCGTGGATTTACGAGAAGTTCCAGTCCAAGACGGACAACCGCGGGCTCGCCGAGGACGCTCTCAGCACCGACGACATGCTGGACGCGATCTCGCTTTACTGGTTCACCAACAGCGCCGCATCATCCGGCCGCATCTACTGGGAGAACAAGTCGGGCAGCTTCGCCGGCCCGAAGCTCACACTGCCGGTGGCGGTGACCGTGTTCCCCCGCGACATCCCGCGCCTGCCGCGGAGCTGGATTGAGGACACGTACGCTGACTTGATTCACTATGGTGAGGCTGAGAAGGGTGGGCATTTCGCGGCGCTCGAACAGCCTGAGATTCTGGTTGGCGAAATTCGGGCGGGGCTCAGGAGCCTTCGTTCGTGAAGCGAATCTGGAGTCCTGAAAGTTTGGCGCTCCTGCTTTATGTGTGGTGTGGGTGCTGGTGTCGGGTGGGGTGCCCGGGGTGCGGTTGGGGTGTGGTTTACAGGCGATCTTTACGGCTTCGCTAATGGTTGGATGGCCTCGCGGGGGGACGCAGTTCGGTTGAGCCCGGCATGTCGCGCTGGCGGCCGCCGGTATTCGCGGACATGACCGCGCACTGGTTCAAGTCTGTGCATGGTGCGTTGGCGGGTGGCGGTTTTTGCGTGCAAGACCGCGCGGCGGTCCGAGTCACTGCGCACACGTCATGTGGGCGGCTGGCGGCCGCGTTTGGTGGGTGTGTTGAGGCCTCTGGCGGGCCTCCTCGACGAGGGGGCGACCCGCGCGTCCGGCAGTTTGGCGGCGGCCCGCGACTGTTCGGTTTTCTATCCGCTGTTGCCTGCGCTGCGTTGTGCGGTGGCGGTGTTGCTTGTGGTCGCCGGGTTCTGGGTCCCTCGCCGCGTCATCGCCGTAAACGGAACCAGCCCGGTTTGGCGGAATCAAGCCGCATCGCTGCTGCTGTGGTCCGGCTTCGTTCGGCTTGACACCGCCAAACCGGGCAGGTTGGCTGCGCCCGCTGACGCGGCGAGGGACCCAGAACCAACACCCCACATGGTCCTTCGGACCCCCTCACCACGTGGCCGGCCGATCTGGCCGGTCGCCAGCCGAGACCGCCAACGCAGCGGATCTCGGAGAGATCGGTGGCGGCCTGGCGCCGTGCCGGCTTGGCTGCTGTGCTTCTGTTGCTACCCGACTGAGCCCCTGTAGGTGCTGGCAACCAGCTCACATGTGTGTCAGGGGTAGCTGAAAGTTTCTCTGCGCTGCACCGCGCGCGCACCGGGCCACCGGCCTGCTCGATGATGCGTGACCTGCGGTGTCCGACATGTGCCTGACATCGGTGCAGCGAATCGGTTCGATGGCTGCTTGCGGTTGGGGTGCCTTCTTGGCACCTTCACGGCGACGCGGTGTATGTCGGTGGATGTTCGAAAGGATGAGGACCAGATGGCTCGTCTTCTCAGGGCGCGTGCTCTTGCGGCCGCTCTTGCGATCGCCTTCACGGCGGCGCTCTCTGTGGTTGCGCTGCCGGCCGCGCAGGCCGCTACGACCACGTGCTCGGGTACCGGCACGATTCCGGCCGGGGACTACATGATCCAGGCGAATGAGTGGAACTCCACCGCGCCGCAGTGCGTCACGTACAGCGGTGGGACTGCGTGGACGGTGAGTACTGCGAACTTCAACCTCAGTGGGGGTGCGCCGGCGACCTATCCGTCGATTTTCAAGGGCTGCCACTGGGGTCTGTGTACTGGGAACAGTGAGTTTCCGATCCAGATGAGCAAGCTTGGGAGCGCGGTCAGTTCGTGGAACACCACGCAACCCTCGTCCGGGACGTATGACGTCGCTTACGACATCTGGTTCAACTCCACGCCGACTACCACTGGGCAGCCGGACGGTACTGAGGTGATGATCTGGATCAACAGTCGGGGTGGAGTGCAGCCCTTCGGGTCGCAGACCGGTAACACGAATGTCGACGGCATGAACTGGAATGTGTGGACCGGGCAGCAGACTTCGTGGAAGATCATCTCCTACGTCCTGAACCCTGGCGCCACCTCGGTCTCGAACCTCGACCTCAAGGCCCTGTTCCAGGACGCGGTGGCCCGCGGCTCGATCAACCCCTCGAACTACCTGCTCGACGTCGAGGCCGGCTTCGAAATCTGGCAGGGCGGCCAGGGCCTGGGCACCAACAGCTTCTCGGTCGCGGCCAGCACCGGTTCTGGCGGCGACACCACGCCGCCGTCGGTGCCGGCGAACCTCGCGGTCCCCGGGACCACGGCTTCGTCGGCCGCGCTGTCGTGGTCGGCGTCCACGGACAACGTCGGCGTGGCCGGATACCGGGTGTACCGCAATGGCGCGCAGGTCGGGACGAGCGCCGGGACCACGTTCACCGACACCGGCCTGTCCGCTTCGACGCGCTACACGTACACGGTCGCCGCCTATGACGCGGCCGGGAACGTCTCGGCGCAGTCCGGCGGCGTGACCGCGACGACTACCTCGAACGGGGGAGGAGGAGGCAGCGGATGTACGGCGACCTACTCGCTGACCAACCAGTGGAACAGCGGGTTCACGGCCAACGTGACCGTGGCGAACACCGGGACCGCGCCCACCAACGGCTGGAAGGTGGCCTGGAGCTGGGGCGGCAACCAGCAGATCCAGAGCCTCTGGAACGGCGTCGTGAGCAGCAGCGGGTCGGGCGTGAGCGTGACGAACGCGAGCTACAACGGCTCGATAGCCCCGGGTGGCAACACATCGTTCGGCTTCCAGGCCGGCTACTCGGGTACTAACAGCTCGCCGACACTGACCTGCAGCACGAGCTGAAAAGGAAGGCGATCGTGTCACGACTCAGCCGAATCCTCAGACGTCTGCGATCCTCCACGGCGGCGCTCGCGGGCCTCGCGCTGGCCGCGAGCGGCGTGGTCGCCGTCGTGGCCACGCCGGCCCACGCCGCGACGTCCATCACCCTCAACGGCGCGTCCGGCGGGCGCACCTTCGACGGCGTCGGGGCGATCAGCGGCGGAGGCGGCAACAGCAGGCTGCTGATCGACTATCCGGAGCCCCAGCGCAGCCAGATCCTGGACTACATGTTCAAGCCGGACTACGGTGCGGCGGCGCAGATCCTCAAGATCGAGATCGGCGGGGACACCAACTCCACGTCGGGTGCCGAGCCCAGCATCGAACACAGCCGCGGCGTGGTGAACTGCGCCGTCGGCTACGAGTTCTGGCTCGCTGAGCAGGCCAGGGCACGCAATCCGAACGTCAAGCTGTATGGCTTGGCGTGGGGCGCGCCCGGCTGGATCGGCGGTGGGAACTTCTGGTCCACCGACATGGTGAACTACCTGGTCTCCTGGCTGGGCTGCGCGAAGTCGCACGGCCTGACCATCGACTACCTCGGCGGCTGGAACGAGCGCGGGTACAACGTCGCCTGGTACGAGCAGCTGCGCAACGCGCTCAACGCCAACGGATACGCCGGCGTCGAGATCGTCGGGGCCGACTCGGATTGGTCGATCGCCAATGACGTCGACTCCAATTCTGCGTTCGCCTCGGCGGTCGGCATCCTCGGGGCGCACTATCCGTGCGGCTACCGCTCGGCGCAGTCCAGTTGTAGCGTGCCGGCGGCCGCGAGCTCGTCCGGGAAGCAGCTGTGGGCGAGCGAGAACGGCTCGGACGACTACAACGGCGGCGCGCAGGCGATGGCGCGCGGCATCAACCGCGGCTACGTCGACGGCCGGATGACCGCGTACCTCAACTGGCCGATCGTCGCCGCGATCACGCCAAACCTGCCGTACCCCACCATGGGGCTGGTGTCCGCGCCGCAGCCGTGGTCCGGTTCCTACTCGGTGGGCAAGAACGCGTGGGTGATGGCGCAGACCACACAGTTCACCGCGCCCGGATGGCAGTACCTTGACTCGTCCAGCGGTTACATCGGCGGCAATCGCGGCAATGGCAGCTACGTGACGCTCAAGGCGCCGAACAACAGCGACTACTCGACCATCATCGAGACGATCGACGCCGGTGGCGCTCAGACGCTGAACTTCAATGTCGCCGGGGGACTGTCCACGGGCCAGGTGCACGTGTGGGCCACGAATGTCAGCTCCAACAATCCGGCCAACTACTTCGTGCACACTACTGACGTCACGCCGTCGGGCGGGAGCTTCAGCCTGACCGTGCAGCCCGGCTATGTCTACTCCCTGACAACGACGACCGGGCAGGGCAAGGGCACGGCGGCGGGTCCCGGCTCGGCGGCCATGAGCCTGCCGTATAGCGACAACTTCGACAGCGACGCGACTGGCAGCGAAGCGAAGTACTTGATGGATTGGCAGGGGTCCTTCGAGGTCGCGGCTTGTGGCGGCGGTCGCAGCGGGCAGTGCGTGCGGCAGATGAGTCCGCAGGCGCCGATCACGTGGGACACGCTCTCCGATCCCCATGCGCTGCTCGGTGATGTGAGCTGGAGCAACTACACGGTCACCTCGGACGTGCTGCTGGAGAAGTCGGGCTACGCCGAGCTGATGGGACGGGCCAACACCCAGTCCTACGGCGGTGCCGGCGGCCTGAACGCGTACCATCTGCGCGTCAGCGATACCGGGGCGTGGTCGATCCTGAGCTCGAACACCGGTAACAATGTCAGCACTCTGGCAAGCGGCAGCGTCGCGGCGTTGGGAACGGGCCGCTGGCATACCCTGTCTCTGGCTTTCGCTGGCAGCGCCATCACCGCGAGCATCGACGGCACCAAGGTTGGCAGCGCGAACGACAACACCTGGGGCGCCGGCCAGATCGGCTACGCCACCAGCCAGGGCGAGACCGCGCAGTTCGACAACCTGTCGATCACGCCCGGCTCCGGCGGCGGCGGAGGCAGCAGCGGCGAGATCATCGGCACGGCTTCCGGCCGGTGCGTCGACGTGCCGAACGCGTCGCAGACGCAGGGCACGCAGGTCGAGCTGTGGGACTGCAACGGCGGCACGAACCAGCAGTGGACCGCCACCGCCGCCGGCGAACTGCGGGTCTACGGCAGCGACTGTCTGGACGCCTCCGGGCAGGGCACCAGCGCGGGTACCAAGGTCGACATCTGGCCTTGCACCGGCGGCAGCAACCAGAAGTGGACGCTGAACGCCGACGGGACGATCACCGGCGCGCAGTCCAGCTTGTGCCTCGACGCCACGGGAGCGGGGACGGGGAACGGCACGCTGCTGGAGCTGTGGACGTGCAACGGCGGCAGTAACCAGAAGTGGAGTCACGCGTAGTCGGAAGCCATATGAAGGTGCGGGGACCGGGGAGCCGCTGACGCGGCGGCTCCCCAGTCAGGGTGCTGCGAACCCCGGCTCCGATCGCTGTGCCCACAGCCTGCGAGCGGTCAGCTCGGATACACAGCCCGTCGCACGAATCGCCGCAGGTGTCGACGAACAGGCTCGGGCTGCTCCAACCAGGGTTCGTGCCCGCCGCCGTCGATCCGGGTCAACGGGACTTCGAGCCGGAGTGCGAGTGACTCCAGTGCAGACAGGGGCCGGGGATCGTCGACCCCGCCGAGTAGTTCGGTGTGCGCCGGCAGGCACGCTCGCAGTTCGTCGAGGTGCTGCTCGATCGGATCCGCGCGGCCTTCTTTGCCCAGTTCGCTGTTCATGGCCCAGTTGACGGGGCGGCGCCTGCGGGCACCGTCCGCGGCCCAACGCCAGCCGCGTTGGACATCGGCGTGGTCGGTGAACCAGGCCAGAGTGAGCAGTTCGGCTTCCTCCTCATCCGTGCGCTGCGCCGACGCCTCCAGCTCGCGAAGCCGCTCCTGCTGCGCCGCGGTCATGCGGCGGTTGCGTTCAGATCGGTATGCGGTGCGCCAGTCACCGACGAACGGTCCGCACAGCAACAGCAGCGCAGCCACCCGATCGGGGTGCGTCAGGCAGAACCTGCTCGCCAGATCGGTGCCGTAGGAGTGCCCGATCAGCACTGCCTTCGGCGCGCCCCAGGCATCCAGCAGTTCGGCGAGATCCTCGACATGGCGGGCGAGGGAATGAGGGCCCTGCCACTCGGATCGGCCTGTGCCGCGCTGGTCGTAGCGGTACACCGGCGCGAGGTCCGCGATCATGGTGGCGACATCGCCCAGATAGTCCGGCAGGCCCGGGCCGCCGTGGAGCATGACCACGGGAAGTCTGCGTGTTGTGTCCCCCGCCGCGATCCAGCGGATGTGTGCCTCGTCGGTCATCCGTGTGAGGCCCTGTGTCTCCGTCAAGGTCACCGCAGAACCCTACAAGGCTGCACGCCGGGGGCCGAGATCAGCGCCGGAATCAGAGAGCGAGGCTAGCACAACCGGAGCGTGTTCCGTTTGATGGATCCCGAGGCGCCGGAGCTGCAAGAGGCGTCGCTAAGCCGTCAGCTCCCGTGCCCGCACCCGCGCCCGGTGGTCGGCGTCGAGCACCGCGTCCACCGTCAGCTCGCCCGGCGCGGAGTCGTGCTCGGCGAGCACGCGCTCCACGGTGTCCACGATCGCCGGGAACGGGATCTGTCCGACCAGGAACGCCGCGACGCACTGCTCGTTCGCCCCGTTGAACGCCGCCGGGGCGGTGCCGCCGGCTGCGGCGGCCTGCTTGGCGAGCCGGACGGCCGGGAACGCCTCGGCGTCCAGCGGGAAGAACTCCCAGCGCGCCGCGGTGGACCAGTCCAGGGGCGGGGCCGCGTCGGGGATGCGGTGCGGCCAGCCCAGGGCCAGCGCTATCGGCAGCCGCATGTCCGGCGGGCCGGCCTGGGCGATGGTGGATCCGTCCCGGTACTCGACCATCGAGTGCACGATCGACTGCGGGTGGACCACCACCGCGATGCGGTCCAGCGGCACGCCGAACAGCAGGTGCGCCTCGATCACCTCAAGGCCCTTGTTCACCAGCGTCGCCGAGTTGACGGTGACCAGCGGCCCCATCGACCACGTCGGGTGCGCGAGCGCCTGGTCGGGGGTGACGTGGGCCAACTCCTCGCGCCGTCGGCCGCGGAACGGGCCGCCGCTGGCAGTGAGGATCAGCCGCTCCACCTCGTGCTCCGCGCCGCCGCGCAGGCACTGGGCCAGCGCCGAGTGCTCGGAGTCGACGGGGACGATCTGCCCGGGCTGCGCGGCCCCGGTCACCAGGTCGCCGCCGATGATCAGCGACTCCTTGTTCGCCAGCGCCAGGACGTGTCCGGCGCGCAGCGCGGCGAGGGTGGCCGGCAGCCCCGCCGCGCCGGCGATCGCGTTGAGGACGGTGTGGCACGGCATGGCCGCCAGTTCGGTCACCGCCTGCGGTCCGGCCACGATCTCGGGGAGGACGTCGGTCCGCGCCGACGCGGTGCGGGAAGGCGGCATCACGTGGGAAGCCGAGGCCATGCGGGAAGGCGACGCGGTACGGGAAAACGACACAGCGCGCGAAGGCGACGCCCGGCGCGAGGCGGCCTCGGCGCGCAGCGCGAGCCGCAGGTCGGGCACGGCGCCGGGATCGGCCACGCCGACCACCCTGGCCCCGCAGTCGAGCGCCTGCCGGGCCAGCAGCGCCGGGTCGCCGCCGCCGGCGGCCAGGCCCACCACCTCCAGCCGGTCCGGCGCGCGCCGGGCCACGTCCAGGGCCTGGGTGCCGATCGATCCGGTCGAGCCGAGGATCACGATCTGTCGAGGACGGTCCACGCCGTTGAGACTACACCTTTACTGACCGTCGGTCAGTCACTTAGGATCGGCGGCGTACCCGACCGGAATCAGGACTCTGCCACGGGTCCGCCGGCCGACCGACACGGCGAGGGGAAGACATCCGTGACGACCACCAGACCCGCCTGGGCGCCCGAGGGCGTCGACATCGAGCGGCCCGCCGCCGCCCGCGCCTACGACTACGTCCTGGGCGGCACGCACAACTTCGAGGTGGACCGCGAGCTGGCCCGCCGCCTGACCGAGGCCACCCCGGACCTGGCCCAGCACGCCCGGGCCAACCGGGCGTTCCTACAGCGCTGCACCCGCCACCTGCTGCGCCAGGGGGTGCGCCAGTTCCTCGACCTGGGCTCGGGCATCCCGGCCAGCGGCAACGTGCACGAGGTCGCGCTGGCGGTCGAGCCGGACACCCGCGTGATGTACGTGGACATCGACCCGGTGGCCGTCGCGCACAGCGAGCAGATCCTCGCCGACGTCCCGCAGAGCTCCATCATCCACGGGGACCTGCGCAAGGCGGACGCGATTCTGGACAGCCCCGAGACCAGGAGCCTGATCGACCTCGACCGGCCGGTCGCGGTCCTGCTGCTGGCGATCCTGCACGCCATGTCCGACGCCGACGACCCGTACGACATCGTGAACCGGCTCATGGACCGGCTGGCGCCGGGCAGCTACCTGGTGGTCTCGCACTCCACGTTCGAGCGCCGCCCGGAGGAGGCGGCCAAGATGGAGGAGCTGTCCAAGCAGAGCCCGACCGCGCTGCGCATGCGCAGCCGCTCGGAGATCACCCGGTTCTTCGACGGCCTGGAGGTCCTCGACCCCGGGATCACCTGGGTGTCGCAGTGGCATCTGGAAGAGGACGGCGGCGTGTTCGCGGCGGACCAGTCGGACATGCTGCTGTGCGGCGTCGGCCGGAAGCCGTAGGGGCCCGGCATGCCGAGCATCGAAGTGGACTTCTCGGGCCTGCCGGCCGGCCGTGCGCTGTCCCTGGCCGAGACCGTGCGCCGCGGCGTCGTCGCCGCGCTGCCCGACGTCGCGGCGGCGTGCAGCTGCCGGGCCCGGCCCTGCGTCGCGTCGCGGCCCGGCGGCTCGACCCAGCCGGCGGCCTGGATCGGCGTCGCGCTGTTCCCGGGCCGCACCCTGGAATGGAAGCGCACCCTGTACCGGGCGCTGGTGGACGCCTGCGCCGAGGCCGGGATCGGCGGCGACGCGGTGAGCATCACCGTGCGCGAGCCGGCACTGGAGAACTGGGGGATCCGCGGCGGGATACCCGGCGTGGACGTCTTCGAACCGAGCTCTGGAAGGGCGGGACCATGACTGTCACCGCGGGGGGACGCATCCGCGTCGGGGATGTCAGCGGCTGGGTCCGCACCGACCCCGACGCGCCGTTCAACATCATCGAGTTCTCCCTCGTGCCCGGCGGCGCACCGTCGCCGCGGCACGTCCACGACCGGATATTCGAGGCCGACTACGTCCTGGAAGGCCGGGTCCTGGCTCGGGTGGGCACCGAGACGGAGGTCGTCGAGGCCGGGACGTTCGTCCCGGTGCAGCCCGGCACGCCGCACAGCCTCGTCGCCCACGAGGGACCGGCGCGCCTGCTCGCCGTGCACTTCCCGGGCGCGGACGCGCTCGAGATGTTCGAGACGCTGGGGCGCGCGTTCGACGAGCGTCCGAGCCCTGAGGAACTCGCCAAACACCTGGCGGGCCTGGACATCCGCTTCGTCGGGGAAGAGGGGTGAGGTGCGATGCCGGCCACGCACGTCATGCTCCCCGATCCGGCGGTGCCGCCGAAACCGCTGGCCGGGCGGCGTCGCTCGCGCCAGGTCATGGTGGGGAGCGTGCCGGTGGGCGGGGACGCCCCCATCTCGGTGCAGTCGATGACCACGACGCTCACCGCCGACGTGAACTCCACGCTCCAGCAGATCGCGGAGCTGACGGCGACGGGGTGCCAGATCGTGCGGGTGGCGGTGCCTTCGCAGGACGACGCTGATGCGCTGGCGGCTATCGCGAAGAAGTCGCAGATCCCTGTTATCGCCGACATTCACTTCCAGCCGAAGTACGTGTTCGCCGCGATCGACGCCGGCTGTGCCGCGGTGCGCGTGAACCCCGGCAACATCAAGGCTTTCGACGACAAGGTCGGGGAGATCGCCAAGGCCGCCAAGGCTGCTGGTATTCCGATCCGGATCGGTGTGAACGCCGGCTCGTTGGACAAGCGGTTGTACGAGAAGTACGGCAAGGCCACTGCTGAGGCGTTGGTGGAGTCCGCGTTGTGGGAGTGCTCGTTGTTCGAGGAGCACGACTTCCGGGACATCAAGATTTCGGTCAAGCACAACGACCCGGTCGTGATGATCAACGCATATCGGCAGTTGGCCGAGGCCTGCGACTATCCGTTGCACCTGGGTGTCACCGAGGCCGGTCCGGCGTTCCAGGGCACCATCAAGTCCGCGGTGGCGTTCGGTGCGCTGCTGGCCGAGGGTATCGGTGACACCATCCGGGTCTCGCTGTCGGCGCCGCCGGTGGAGGAAGTCAAGGTCGGGCAGCAGATCCTGGAATCCCTGGGTCTGCGCAAGCGTGGCCTGGAGATCGTCTCCTGCCCCTCGTGCGGTCGGGCGCAGGTGGACGTGTACAAGCTCGCCGACCAGGTGACCGCCGCGCTCGACGGCATGAAAGTACCGCTGCGGGTCGCGGTCATGGGTTGCGTCGTGAACGGCCCGGGCGAGGCGCGCGAGGCGGACTTGGGTGTGGCCTCCGGCAACGGCAAGGGCCAGATCTTCGTGCGCGGCGAGGTCATCAAGACCGTGCCGGAGTCGCAGATCGTGGAGACGCTCATCGAGGAGGCTCTCAAGCTCGCCTCCGTCATGGGCCTGGAGATCGACACCGACACCGGCGAGGTGCGTGGCCATGAGTGATCGCAGAGTCCTGCTGGCCTCCCCGCGCGGCTTCTGCGCGGGGGTCGAGCGGGCGGTCCAGACCGTCGAGAAGGCGCTGGACCTCTACGGGCCGCCGGTCTACGTGCGGCACCAGATCGTCCACAACAAGCACGTGGTGGAAGCCCTCGAACAGCGGGGCGCGGTGTTCGTGGAAGAAGTCGACGAAGTGCCCTCCGGGGCCGTGGTCATCTATTCGGCCCACGGCATCGCGCCGGAGGTGCGGTCGGCGGCAGCCACGCGCGACCTGCACCCGATCGACGCGACCTGTCCGCTGGTGACGAAGGTGCACCGGGAGGCGGAGCGGTTCGCGCGCGAGGACTACGACATCCTCCTGATCGGGCACGCCGGCCACGAGGAGGTGGTGGGCACGCTCGGCCACGCGCCGGAGCGGATCCACCTGGTGGACGGGCCTGAGGACGTGGCGGATGTGAAGGTGCGCGATCCGGCGCGGGTGGCGTGGCTGTCGCAGACCACGCTGTCGGTGGACGAGACCGCAGCGACGGCGCAGCAGCTGCGGGAACGGTTCCCGCTGCTGCAGGATCCGCCGAGCGAGGACATCTGCTACGCCACGCAGAACCGCCAGACCGCGGTCCGCCGGGTCGCCGGCGAGTGCGATCTGCTGCTCGTGGTCGGGTCGGCGAACTCCTCGAACTCGCTGCGGCTGGTCGAGGTCGCGCTCGACGCCGGCGCCCGGGCCGCGCACCTCGTGGACGATCCGGGCGGTATCGACGAGGGCTGGTTCGACGGGGTCCGGACCGTCGGGCTGACCAGCGGCGCCTCGGCTCCGGAGGAGCTGGTCGCGCAGGTGCTGGACTATCTGGCCGAGCGCGGCTACGGCGACGTCAGCCAGGTCGAGGCGGCCGAGGAGCACACCGTCTTCGCGCTGCCGCACGAGTTGGGGCGGCCGCGGCCCGGCGGGGCTGCTCCGGTACTGGCTGATCCCGCCCCGGCCGACTCAGTCCCCGACGAAGGGCAGCCGACCGACTTCGTGCCAGTCGAGCCCGCCCTGACCGAACCCACTACTGGCGTTTCGGCGCCGGCCGACGCTGTCCCGGCCGACGCTGTCCGGACCGATGCTGTCCGGACCAGCACTGACCGGACCGACGCTGTCCCGGCCGAAACTGTCCGGACCGAACCCATCGCCACCAACTCCGCCCCGGCCGACCCCCGGCCGCCCGGGAACGACACGCCGTGACCGGCAGGTCGGTGACCTCTCCGGTCGTCACCATCCTGACCGTGACCCGCGGCCG
The DNA here is from genome assembly GCF_015356825.1 of Catenulispora rubra. Taxonomy (GTDB): domain Bacteria; phylum Actinomycetota; class Actinomycetes; order Streptomycetales; family Catenulisporaceae; genus Catenulispora; species Catenulispora rubra. The sequence continues at coordinate 21,036 of NZ_JAACYW010000029.1, forward strand.
CCTCGGTGCGGCGCTCGTCCAGGACCTGCATGCCCGCGCCGAACACCTGGCCGCGGTCGCCGGCCGGCCGGTGCGGCTCTCCGGCGTCCACGCGCCGAGCGGGCCGCTGGATCCGATGGTGGTCGGCGCGGTGTGCGATCTGATCGCGCGCAGCCACCCGATCGTCGTGGTCGAGGCGCTGGGGCAGCCGGGTCCGGCCGCCGCGGTCGCCGAGCAGGCGCTGCGGGCCGCGGCCAGCGTGGTCACGGCCTCCGAGGCGCTGGTCGCGCAGTGCGGTCCCCGGCTGCACGACCTGGCCGCGGCGCACGGGGTGGCGTTCCTGATCGCCTGCGGCGGCTGCCCGCTGCCGCCGCTGGTGCTGCTCGCGGCGCGGCCGGCCGGTGTGGCCTGGGAGGTGTCACACCGGCCGCAGCCTGCGGGGCGTTGCTGGGGGTGAGCCGGCGGACCGGGCCGGAGGAACCTTCTGTCATCCCATGGTTCGACAGGTTGTCATGTGTCGTGCGACGTCCGAACGAGCGTTCTCAGAGCTCTTATTCACTACCCACGGGTACGCGTTGACCCCCCTGACGGCGCCGGGATATAGTGAGTCATCCTGACTGACGGTCAGTCAATAGGTGTCAGTAAGCGCCCAGCCCGGGCGCCCGCAGGTCATTGGTGCACCGCCCACCCCCCACGGCTCCATCCGTCGTACCGCCACACGTTTCATCCGACATGAGGGGCAAAGACGATGACTCGAAACGACAAGTCGCCGATCGGCGCGTGGCTCGTGGGCTCGCGAGGCTCGATCGCCACGACCGTGGTCTCCGGCGCGGCCGCCATCGCGGCCGGCACCGCCGGCGCCGTCGGCTGCGTCACCGAACTGGCCGATTTCGCCTCCGCCGGGCTGGTCCCGGTGGACCGGCTGGTGTTCGGCGGCTGCGACGTGGTCACCACGCCGCTGCGCAAACGTGCTGAGCAGCTGGCCTCCGCCGGGGTGATCCCGGCGCACATCGGCGCCGCGGTCGGGGAGGCCCTGGACCGCGCCGAGAGCGAGATGATCACGATCGCGGGCCCCGGGACCGGCGTCCCGCAGCGGGTCCGCGCGGACTGCTTGATCAAGGCCCTGGCCGACTTCCAGGCCCGCACCGGCTGCGAGCAGGTGGTCGTGGTGAACGTCGCCTCCACCGAACCCACCCCCGATTCCGATCCGGCCTACCAGAGCCTGGAGGCCCTGGAAACGGCCCTGGACACCCGTCCCGACGTCCTCCCGCCGAGCTCCCTGGCGGCCTACGCCGCCTTCCGCAGCGGACACCCGTTCGTCGACTTCACGCCCTCGGTCGGCGCCCGCCTGCCGGCCCTGGACGAGTTGGCCCGCCAAGCGAACCTGCCCTATGCGGGCAATGACGGCAAGACCGGCGAAACCCTGGTGAAGTCGGTGCTCGCGCCGATGTTCGCCTACCGGGGCCTGGACGTCCGCTCCTGGTACAGCGCCAACATCCTCGGCGGCGGCGACGGCGCCACCCTGTCCGACTCCGAGGCCTGCGACACCAAGATCCGCTCCAAGGCCTCCTCGCTGTCCAAACTGCTGGGCTACGCCCCGGAGAGCACCGTGCGGATCGACTACGTCGCCGACATGGGCGACTGGAAGACGGCCTGGAACCACGTCGCCTTCCAGGGCTTCCTCGGCGTGCAGATGAAGCTCCAGTTCACCTGGCAGGGCTGCGACTCGGCCCTGGCCGCCCCGCTCATCCTGGACCTGGTCCGGCTCGCCGCCTTCGCCCAGCAGCGCGGCGAATCGGGTCCGCTGTCGGAGTTCGGCTTCTTCTTCAAGGACCCGGTCGGCGACGGCGACGACAGCCGGCTGTCGGGCCAGTACGACCGGCTCAAGGCATGGGTCGCGGGCGCGCCGGCCCCGGCCGGGACCGCGTCGTGAGCCGCCTGGGTACCCGCCGCGACGATCTGCGGGCGCTGACGGAACTGATCCGCGCCCCCGCCGCGCTGTCCGTCCCCGGCGACGTGATCGCCGGGGCGGCGGCCGCCGGCTGGCCGCTGGGCCGGACCCGCACCGCCGGGGTTGCCGCGTCGTCCGTGCTCCTCTACTGGGCCGGCATGGCGCTCAACGACTACGCCGACCGGGAGATCGACGCCAAGGAACGCCCGAACCGGCCGATCCCGTCCGGGCGGATCAGCCCGCAGACCGCGCTGCGCGTGGCCCAGTCGCTGACCGCCGGCGGCCTGGCGGTCTCGGCTTTGGCTGCGGGCCGCCGCGGGCTCGGCGTCTCGGTTCCGCTGGCCGCCGGCGTCTGGGCCTACGACACCGTCTTCAAGGGCACCCCGGCCGGGGCCGCGTCGATGGCACTGGCCCGGGGACTGAACGTGCTGGCGGGGGCCGGGATCGGCGGCGTGCGCAAGGCCGCGGTGCCCGCCGGGGTCGTGGCCGCGCACACCATGACCCTGATGGCGCTGTCGGCCAAGGAGGTCGACGGCTCCGACCCGGCGCTGCCGGCCGTCACGCTCGCGGCGACCTCCGCCGTGGGTACGGCGGCCGCGCTGCTGCCGGGCCGCTCGACGCGCCGCCGGGACAAGGCGGCGGCCGCCGCCGCGGCCGCCGGGTACGTCGCGATCTTCGGCCGGGCGCAGGCCAAGGCGGTGCGCAAGCCCACCGCCAAGAACCTCCAGAAGGCGGTCGGCGCCGGGATCATGAGCCTGATCCCGCTCCAGTCGGCGCTGTCCGGCAAGGCCGGGGCGCTCAAGCCGATGGGGCCGCTGCTGGCCGCGCTGCCGGTGGGCCGGATGCTCGGCCGGAAGGTGGCCACGACATGAGCGACGGCAGCGGACCAGGCCCGGCGGTGCCCGACGGGGTGCTGTGGGGCTACGGCACCAACGGCTTCGGGAACCACCGCCTCGAAGAGGCCCTGCGGATCATCGCCGACCTCGGATACCGGGGCGTGGCCCTGACCCTGGACAGCCATCACCTCGACCCGTTCGCCCCCGACGCGTCCGCCAAGGTCGGCCAGGTGGCGGCCCTTCTGGACCGCCTGGAACTGGCCGTCGTGATCGAAACCGGCGCGCGCTACCTGCTCGATCCGCGCCGCAAGCACCAGCCGTCGCTCGTCTCGCCCGAGGCCGAGCGCCGACTGCGCCTGATGGACCGCGCCTGCGCCATCGCCGGCGACCTGAACGCGCAGGCCGTCTCGTTCTGGAGCGGCGTCGACCACGACGACGATCCGGACGAGGCCTGGGACCGGCTGCGCGAGAACACCGCGCGGGTCGTGGGCTACGCCGACACCTACGGGGTGACACTCGGCCTGGAACCCGAGCCGGGCATGGTCGTGCAGACCCTGGACGACTACGAGGCGCTGCTGCTGGACCTGGGCTGCCCGCAGCGGCTGGGGCTGACGCTGGACGTCGGCCACTGCCGCGCGGTCGAGGAGCAGCCGGTGCCCGAATGCGTCCTGCGGGCCGCGCCCCGGCTGGTCAACGTGCAGATCGACGACATGGTGCGCGGCGTGCACGAGCACCTGGAGTTCGGCGCCGGCGAGATCGACTTCCCGCCGGTGATCGCCGCGCTGATCGACTCCGGATACTCCGGGCTGGTCGGCGTCGAGCTGCCCCGGCACAGCCACGCCGCCCCGGAGGTCGCGCGCCGCTCGCTGGAGTTCCTGCGCGCGGCGACGCCGGCGTCACAGACATCACAGACATCGCAGGCCCCGCCGACGCCGACGATCCAGACGACGTCCGCCGAGGCTCTGCGCCACGAGCTCGAAGCACACCTGGACTCCCGGGCCGCGGCCTGGCTCGACTCGGCGGTGGCCGAGATCGCCGCCGACGCGGACCGCTGCGCCGTGCACAGCGCGGGCGCCGCCCGGCGCTGCGGCCGCGCGCCGCTGACCGCGCGCTGGAGCGTCGACGAGGCGGTCAGGGCTCTGCTGCTCTACGCGGTGCCCGCCGAGCGCCGCGCCGAAGTCCTGTGGGACGTCTACACCCGCGGCGACCCGGCCGAGCGCCGCGCCGCCCTCAAAGCCCTGCCCCTGCTCCCCGGCCTGGCCGTGGGCAGCGGCCGGGCGCTGGTCGAGGACGCGCTGCGCACCAACGACGCGACCCTGATCACGGCGGCGCTCGGTCCGTACGCCGCCGCGCACCTGGAGCCGGACGCGCTGCGCCAGGCGGTGCTCAAGTGCGCCTTCCTGTCGGTGCCGTTCAGCGCGGTGCCCGAGGTGATCGCCCTGGCCGACGCGGAGCTGGCCGCGCTGCTGTCCGACTACGCCCGCGAGCGCGTCCTGGCCGGCCGCGACGTCGACGACCAGATCCTCGACCTGATCGCCGCACAGCCCAGCCGGGCCCGCACGGACCTGTCCACGCAGCTGGCCGACCTGGTCCGCGAGCCCGACGAGCGGGCCCGCTTCCGGTCCGAGGCGGCCCGGCGCGCCGCCGACCGCCTCGCGGCCGGCGCCGGGACTTCCTAGAAGGAGACGAACCATGCGCGTCTTCGATCCACACATCCACATGACCTCCCGCACCACCTCCGACTACCAGGTGATGGCCGACGCCGGGGTGGCCGCGATCGTCGAGCCCGCGTTCTGGCTCGGCCAGCCCCGGACCTCGGCGGAGACCTTCCTCGACTACTTCGACAGCCTGCTGGGCTGGGAGCCCTACCGGGCCGCGCAGTTCGGCATCACGCACTTCTGCGCCATCGCCCTGAACCCCAAGGAGGCCAACGACCCCCGCTGCCGGGCCGTCCTGGACCTGCTGCCGCGCTACCTGGAGAAGGACCGGGTGGTCGCGGTCGGCGAGGTCGGCCTGGACAGCGGCACGGCCGACGAGGAGAAGGTGCTGCTGGCCCAGCTGCACCTGGCCGCCGAGCACGGCCTGCCGGTCGTGGTCCACACCCCGCACCGGGACAAGGCGGCCGGGACCCGGCGGATCGTGGAGCTGGTCGCCGCCTCCGGCCTGCCGCCGGAGCACGTGGTGATCGACCACCTCAACGAGATGACCGTGGCCATGGTGAAGGACAGCGGCAGCTGGTGCGGCTTCACCATCTACCCGAACACGAAGATGGACCCGGCCCGGATGGCGCTGATCGCCGCCGACCACGGCCTGGACAAGGTGCTGATCAACTCCGCGGCCGACTGGGGCGTCAGCGACCCGCTGTCGACCGTGGCCACCGCCGCGGCCCTGGCCGGCGCCGGCTTCGACGACGCTGAGATCGCCCGCACCTTCTGGGACAACCCGGTGGCCTTCTACGGGCAGAGCGGCCGCCTGGTCTTCGACGACGCGGCCCTGGCCGACGCGCGCGACCAGGACTTCGGCGGCAACACCGTGGCCCGAGGGGAGAAGTGAGGGGCGTGCACTTCTCCCATCCCGACGGTGCGGACGTGCTGCTCAGCTACTGCACCAACGTCCACCCCGCGCAGGACGTGGCCGGGGTGGTGGCCCAGCTGGACCGCTACGCGGCCCCGATCCGCCGCCGCCTCGGCTGGCCCCGCCTGGGCCTGGGCCTGTGGCTGCCGGCCTCGGCCGCGGCGGTGCTGGCCGCCGACCCCGTCGCCCTGGCCGCCTTCGGCAGGGAACTGAGTACGCGCGACCTGTTCGTCGTCACCGTCAACGGCTTCCCGTACGGCGACTTCCACGGCGAGCGGGTCAAGAAGCTGGTGTACCGGCCCGACTGGTCCGATCCGCGACGGCTGGCCTACACCCTGGACCTGGCCCGGATCCTCGCGGCGCTGCTGCCCGGGGACGTCACCGAGGGGACCATCAGCACCCTGCCCCTGGGCTGGCGCGAGGGCTGGAGCGAAGAGCACCACACCGTGGCCCTCGGCCACCTGTCCGACCTGGCGCGCGAGCTGCGCCACCTGCGGCGGCAGACCGGCCGCAACATAAGGGTCGGCCTGGAGCCCGAACCCGGCTGCGTCATCGAGACCTGCGACGACCTGATCCGGGCCGGGCTGCCGGCGGAGATCGGCGACCACGTCGGCCTGTGCCTGGACACCTGCCACCTGGCCGTGGGCTTCAGCGACGCCGGCCGGTTCCTGAAAGCGGCCGCCGAGGCCGGGCTCAGCGTCGTGAAAGTGCAGGCGGCGTGCGCGCTGGAGGCCGATCGGCCCGCCGACGGCCCGGCCCATGAGGCCCTGCGCTCCCTGGCCGAGCCCCGCTATCTGCACCAGGTGCGGCGGCGGCGCCCGGACGGCGGCCTGGACGGCGTCGACGACCTCCCGGACGCGGCCCGCACGCTGGCCGCCGACGAACCCTGGCGCGTCCACTTCCACGCCCCCGTGCACCGCACGCACGTCGGCGCGCTGCGCACCACCCAGCCCGAACTCGCCGACGCGCTCGCCGGCCTGTTCGGCGGGCCGCACCCGGCCACCCGGCACCTGGAGGTCGAGACCTACACCTGGGACGTGCTGCCCGGGGCCGGCGGCGAGGCGGACCTCGTCGCGGGCATCGCCGGCGAGCTGTCCTGGACGGCGGGCCGGCTGACCTCACTCGGATTGAAGGGGGAGACACAGACATGAGCGCGGGAAAGAGCAACACCCTGAGCCGCGGCCGGGTCTACACGATCCTGGTCGTCGGGCTCACGCCGCGGCTGCTGCAGTTCATGCCGGCGCTGCGCAAGGTCGCCGAGAGCGGCTTCGCGGCGAACCTGGACCCGGTGTTCCCGGCGGTCACCACGCCGGTGCAGTCCAGCATGCTGACCGGCCGCTACCCGGACGAGCACGGCATCGTCGGCAACGGCTGGTTCTTCCGCGACCTCGGCGAGGTCCACTTCTGGAAGCAGCACAACGCCCTGGTGTCCGGCGAGAAGGTCTGGCACGCCGCCCGCAAGGCCGACCCGGAGTTCACCGTCGGCAACATGTGCTGGTGGTACGCGATGGGCATGGAGATCGACTCGGTCCTCACGCCGCGGCCGGTCTTCCACTACGACGGCTCGATCGAGCCGGACCTGTACACCCGGCCCGACGGGCTGCGCGCCGACCTGCAGCGCCGGTTCGGCACCTTCCCGCTGGCCGAGTTCTGGAGCCCGCTGTCCAACATCAAGCCGAGCAAGTGGCTGGTCTCCGCCGCCCGGCACCAGCTGGACGAGGCGCCGCACGACCTGGACCTGCTGTACATCCCGCACCTGGACTACGACCTCCAGCGCTACGGCGCCGACGGGCCCGAAGCCGTGCAGGCCGCCAAGGAGCTCGACACCGTCCTGGCCCCGCTGCTGAAGGACCTGGACGACCGCGGGTACCGGACCCTGATCGTCAGCGAGTACGGCCTGACCACCGTGGACCGGCCGATCGACATCAACCGCGCCCTGCGGCGCGCCGGACTGCTGAACGTCTACAGCCAGCACGGCATGGAGTACCTGGACCCGTGGACCTCCGCGGCGTTCGCGGTCTCCGACCACCAGGCCGCGCACGTCTACATCAAGGACCCGGCCGCGCACCAGGAGACCGTGCGCGGCCTGATCGCCGAACTGCCCGGCGTCGACCAGGTCCTGGACCGCGAACAGCAGGGCAAGTACCGCATCGGGCACTCCCGGGCCGGCGAGCTGGTCGCGATCGCCGACCCGACCTCCTGGTTCACGTACTACTACTGGCTCGACGACGACCGGGCCCCGGACTTCGCCCGCTGCATGGACTTCTTCAAGAAGCCCGGCTACGACCCGGCGGAGCTGTTCTTCGACCCCGACGACCGGTTCGTGAAGGTGCGCGCGGCGTACCAGCTGGCGCGGATGAAGCTGGGGATGCGCTCCGGCTTCAACGTCGTCCCGCTGGACCCGTCCTGCGTGCGGGGCAGCCACGGCCGGCTGCCCGACCGCGCCGAGGACGGCCCGATGGTGCTGTGCAGCGAGCCCGCCCTGGAGGCGAAGTCGTTCCACGCCACCGACGTCAAGTCCCTGATCCTGCGCACGGCCGGCCTGGAGGCGCTGTGAGCACCGTCTCGGGGCAGACCGCCACGCTGAGCCCGGACCAGGCGGCCACCATCCAGACCGATCTGGCCGAACGGCGCGCGCTGCTGCGGCGCGGCCTGCACGACGCGGTCGCCCGGCTCGGCGCCGACGTCCGGGCGATCGTGTCCTACCACCTGGGCTGGACCGACTCCGACGGCCGGCCGGCGGCTGCCGACTCCGGCAAGCTCCTGCGCGGCAGCATGGCCCTGCTCGGCGCCGAGGCCTTCGGCGCCGCGCCGGAGGCCGGGCTGCCCGGCGCGGTCGCGGTGGAGCTGGTGCACAACTTCTCCCTGCTCCACGACGACATCATCGACCTGGACCGGGAGCGCCGGCACCGGCCGACCGCCTGGACCGTGTTCGGCGTCGGGCCGACGATCGTGGCCGGCGACGCGCTGCTGGCCCTGGCGGTGCAGACGGTGCTGGAGGCACCCTCGCCGACCGCGGCCGAGGCCGCGTCGGTGCTGCTGTCGGCCACCGCGTCGATGATCGACGGCCAGGCCCTGGACCTGAGCTACCAGGTCCGGCGGGACGTGACCACCGGCGAGGTGGGCGCGATGTCGGAGAAGAAGACCGGGGCGCTGCTCGGCTGCGCGGCGGCGATCGGCGCGGTGCTGGCCGGCGCCGACCGGCCGGTCTGGGAGGCGATGCGCGAGTTCGGGACCCGGCTGGGCGTGGCGTTCCAGGCCGTCGACGACGTGCTGGGCACCTGGGGCGACCCGCTGGTGACCGGCAAGGACGTGGGCAGCGACCTGCGCCGCCGCAAGCTCACCCTGCCGCTGGCCGCCGCGCTGGCGGCCGAGGGCGAGCACGCCGAGGAACTACGGGCCCTGATGAACGCGGCCAGCGACCTCGAACCCTGGTACGTGCGGCGGGCGACCGCGCTGCTGGACGCCTGCGGCGCCCGCGGCTGGACCGAGGAGCACGCCCGCGAGCAGTTCGGGGTGGCCGTGGCCGCCCTGGACCGGGCCGGCGTCGTGGGACGTCCGCGCGAACTGCTGCACGGCATAGCGGCCTTCTCGGTCTGGCGCGCCTATTGAGCACCACCCGCTGAATCACTGAACACCGAACACCGAACACACCAAAGTACGGAGCTGACCCATGGATCTTCTCGCCCGGTGGTGCCACCAGCACCGCCGCCTCGTCCTCGTCTTCTGGCTCGTGGGCATCCTCGCGGTATTCGGACTGGGACAGGCGGTGAAACCGCACTACCGGGCCGGGGACCTGCTGCCGGGGACGGGCTCTCGACAGGCCGCCGACGTGCTGGCGTCCGGGTTCCCGGCGCAGGCCGGCGACGAGGACGTCATCGTGATCTCGGTGGCCTCCGGCACCGTCCGCGACCCCGACGTGCAGGCGCCGATGACGGCGATGCTCGCCCGGGTCGCGGCGCTGCCGCATGTGCGCGACGTGCAGAGCCCGTACACGCCCGACGGCGCGGCGGACGTCAGCACGAACGGCCGTGTGGCCTACGCGAACGTCACCTTCGACCAGCCGGTCGACACCCTGCCGACCTCGGCGGTGAAGAAGGTGGTCGACACCGCGACCGCGGCCGGCGACGCGCGGGTCCACGTCAACGCCGGCGGCAACGCGGTGTCGCAGGCCACGATGACGGTCGACACCACGGTCAGCGAGATCGTCGGCGTGCTGGCGGCGATGCTGATCCTGCTGTTCGCCTTCCGCTCCCTGGTGTCCGCCACGCTGCCGCTGATCTCGGCGCTGGTCTCGCTGCTGCCCTCGATCGCGCTGATCGGCATGGTCTCGCGGGCGCTGGTGGTGCCGAGCTTCGCCTCCAGTCTCACGATCCTGTTGAACCTGGGGGTCGGCATCGACTACGCGCTCTTCCTGGTCACCCGACAACGCAGGGGGCTGTTGGAGGGCCAGACGCACGAGGACGCGATCGTCAGCACCATGCGGACCGCCGGCCGTTCGGTCCTGTACGCCGGGCTGGTGGTGTGCCTGGCGCTGCTGAGCCTGATGGGCATGGGGATCGGCTACCTGTCCGGCATGGGTGCCGCGGCCGCGATCGGCATCGCGTTCACCGCGCTGGCCGCGCTGACCCTGACGCCGGCGCTGCTCGGCTTCTTCGGCGAGAAGGTCTTCAGCCGGCGGGAGCGGCACCGGATGGCGCAGGGCATCCAGCCGCAGGACGTCACCAGCCCCGGCTGGGCGCGCTGGTCGCGGGTGGTCGACGGCCGGCCCGCGGCCTTCGCGGCGTTGTCCGCGCTGATCATCGTGGTGCTGGCGCTGCCGGTGTTCTCGATCCGGCTCGGGGCCAGCGACCAGGGCAACGACCCGACCTCCAGCACCACCCGGCGGGCCTACGACGACCTGGCCGCCGGATTCGGACCCGGGTTCAACGGGCCCTTGTTCATCGTCGTGCAGGGCGCCTCGGCCCCGTCGGCGGCCACGGCCGTCGCCTCGGCCGTGGCGGCGACGCCGGGCGTCACCTCGGTCCGGCCGCCGCAGCTGGCTCCGTCCGGGCAGGTGGGGCTGATCGAGGCGTTCCCGACCGCCGCCCCGCAGTCCCAGGCCACGGTCGACCTGGTCGGCAAGCTGCGCGCCAGCGTGCTGCCGCACGCCGTGGCCGGGACCGGCGCCGCGGTCTACGTCGGCGGCTTCACCGCGACCCAGATCGACTTCACGCACGCGGTCGGCACGAAGCTGCCGATCTTCATCGTCATCGTCGCGCTGTTCGGCGCGGTGCTGGTCACCGTGGCCTTCCGCAGCCTGTTCCTCGCCGGGCTCACCGCGGTGATGAACCTGCTCGCGGTCGGCGTCTGCTTCGGCATCATCACCGCGATCTTCAACTGGGGCTGGTTCGGCAGCCTGCTGGGCCTGGGTCGGCCGGGGCCCATCGACGCGTTCCTGCCGGTGTTCCTGTTCTCCATCCTGTTCGGCCTGTCGATGGACTACCAGGTGTTCCTCATCGGCCGGATCCACGACGGCTGGCACCGTACCGGGCGGGCGCGCGAGGCGGTGGTGGCCGGACAGACCGAGACCGGCCGGGTGATCACCGCCGCGGCCGGGGTCATGGTGCTGGTGTTCCTGTCCTTCGCCACCGGCAACCGGCTGGAGACGCTGTTCGGCATCGGGCTCGGCGCGACCGTGCTGCTCGACGCCTTCGTGATCCGGACGATGCTGGTCCCGGCGCTCCTGCACCTGGCGGGGGCCCGCGCGTGGTGGGCTCCGGGCTGGCTGCGCCGGACGCCGCCGAGCACGCGGCCGGAGAGCGATCACGAACCCGAGGGGGCTTATCAATGACCACTGTTACGACACCGGACACGGCACCGGGCACGGCACCGGGCACGCGGGCGTTCTTCGACAGCCCGGCCGATCTCAGAGAGCTGTCCTACGAGGAGCTGACCGAGGCGGCCCGGGAGATCCGGCGCTTCCTGGTCGAGACGGTGTCCGCCACCGGCGGGCACCTGGGCTCCAACCTCGGCGCGGTGGAGCTGACGCTCGCGCTGCACCGGGTCTACGACTCGCCGCGGGACGCGGTGCTGTGGGACACCGGCCACCAGGCCTACGTCCACAAACTCGTCACCGGGCGCGGCCCGCGGTTCAGCACGCTGCGGCAGGCCGGCGGCCTGTCCGGCTACCCGAACCGGGCCGAGTCGCCGCACGACTGGATCGAGAACAGCCACGCCTCGACCGCGACCGCCTACGCGCACGGCCTGGCCCAGGCCTTCGCCTCACGCGGCGAGCGGCGCCGGGTCGTGGCGGTCGTCGGCGACGGCTCGCTGACCGGCGGCATGGCCTTCGAAGGGCTCAACAACCTCGGGCGCAGCGGGCTGCACGCCGTCGTCGTGCTCAACGACAACGGCCGCTCCTACGCCCCGACCGCCTCGCGGCTCCAGGAGCGGCTGCGGGGGAGTGTGAGCTCGAAGCTGCACGACCTGGAGGCGCGGCAGATGGCGGCACTGCTCGGCCGGGACGGCACCGGGCCGGCCGGCGCGGAGCTGCACGCGATGTATCTGGCGCTGGGCGGGGCGCCGCGCCCGGAGTCCTTCTTCCACTCGCTCGGCCTGGCCTACATCGGCCCGGTCGACGGGCACTCGGTGCCGGAGGTGGAGCGGGCGCTGCGGGAGGCCGAGGCGGTCGCCGGGCCGGTCGTGGTGCACGTGGTGACGCGCAAGGGACGCGGCTATTCGTTCGCCGAGGACGACGAGGAGAAGTGCCTGCACGACGTCTCGGTGTTCGATCCGGTGGCCGGACCCGCGGCCTCCGTCCCGGCCGGCTATACCGGCGCGTTTGCCAGGACCCTGATAGAGCTGGCCGAGCAGGACGAGCGGATCCACGCCCTCACCGCGGCGATGCCCGGGCCCACCGGCCTGCTGGCCTTCCAGGCCCGCTTCCCGGACCGGTTCCACGACGTGGGGATCGCCGAGCAGCACGCGGTGGCCATGGCGGGCGCGCTGGCGATGGGCGGTCTGCGGCCGGTGGTCGCGGTGTACTCCACGTTCCTGTCGCGCGCCTTCGACCAGCTGATGATGGACGTCGGCCTGCACGGCCAGCCGGTGGTGTTCGCCCTGGACCGCGCCGGGATCACCGGCGACGACGGCCCGAGCCACCACGGCGTCGCGGACCTGGCGCTGTGCTCGCTGGTGCCGGGGATGACGGTGCTGGCGCCGTCCACGCCCGAGGAGCTCTCGGGCATGCTCCGCTACGCGCTGACCCTGCCGGGGCCCGCGGCGATCCGCTGGCCGAAGGGCACGCCGGCGGAGGTCCCCGGGGCGCCGGGCGCGGGCGGTTCCGCGCGGCTGCTGCGGGCGGCGGTTGAGCCGGGGCGGGCCGTCGCGGTCCTGGCGGTCGGGCGGATGTGCGCGGCGGCGCTGGGTGCGGCCGAGCTCGCTGCGGCGTCGGGCGCGGATGTCGCGGTGTGGGACGTGCGGTGTGTGAAGCCGCTGGATGAGCGCATGCTGGAGGCTGCGGCGGGTTACCGGGCTGTGGTGACCGTTGAGGACGGGTTCGCGGTGGGCGGCGCTGGTTCGGCGATTGCTGCCGCGTTGGCCGCGCGGAGTCCTGGTTCGGCGGCGCCGACGGTGTTGGGCGTGCCCAACCGGTATCTGGCGCATGGGAAGCCTGACGCGGTGCTGGCCGGGATCGGGTTGGATGCTGAGGGGATTGCGGCGGCTGTGGTTGCGGCTGCTCGGCGGTCTTGACGGCGGTGTTGTCGGCCTGAGGGCGGCGGGGCTGTCCTGAGGGCACCGGAGTCCGAACCAATGCCGGAATGCAGAATGCTCCGGCGCCGATGTGTGACGGCGCCGGAGCATTCCCGGTTCGGTGGCGGCCACGTCGGCGAGGCGGTTTTGGGGCTCTGGCGGCTCTGGCCGGCTGTCGACCGGCCTGAAGCTGCTGGGAGCGGCCTGATGGTGCCCGATGTGGCCTGGCCTGGCTTTTTGTGCCCCGGGTCAGCCGTCCCGGCCGGCGAGGAGCTGCTTCCGGAAGACGTCCTTGACCGTCTGCAGGGCCTTCTTCTGGTCGGTCTCTTCGCGGTGCATGCTGTCGGCGAAGACTCCGTGCATGCCGTGGACCAGGAAGCCCACGACGTCCTCGGGATCGTCGATGTCGAACTCCCCGGAGGCGATGCCCTCGCGGACGTGCATCATGAGCCCGTCGCGGGCCATCTGGACCTCGGTGCCGTCGTCGCCCACGGCCTCGTGGAAGAGCAGGAAGAGCAGCTGCGCGTTGACCTTCGTGAACTCGAATATGGTCTCCACGAACCGCTCGACCCGGTCGATCACGGTGGCCGACTGGCCGTCGGCGGCGGCCGCGTGACAGGTCGCGAGCATGCGCTGCACGTGACGGATCCTTAACGCGGCCAGCACCTGGGCCTTGGACTTGAAGTACAGGTACGTCGTGCCCTTGGCCAGCCCGGCGGTCCCGGCGATCTCGTCCATGGTCAGAGCGCTCATGCCCTTGGCCAGCAGGATCTCGGTCGCAGCGTCGAGGATCTGGTCGGGCCGGCTTTCCGGGGCCCGCCGCGGACCGCGCGCGGCCGCCGCGGGACCCTCGCCCTGCCCAGGTGAGCGCGTCCCCTCGGCGTCGTGGGGGGCGACGGCGGCGCTGGCGCCATCGTTCATGAGGCGGTTACTCCTTTCGGCGGCCGTGGCGTCAGGGGGTGGAGAGCTCGGATCCGGGACTGTTGACTCCCACCACGGCGGACTGCGACACTTGGCTTACTGACTAACGGTCAGTCACTCATGTCTTCGCATTCTATATCCTACAGACCCCGAGAGGCATCTCCCGTGTCCCCTTCGAAACACACCGAGAACTCGGAGAACGAGAGCTCGGGGAACGCTGAGAACGCCGGGAACTCCGGGAACGCCGCCGAAGTCGTCTGCCGCTCCAAGGCCGAACCAGGCTCGGTCCTGCCGATCGTGGACCGGAACCGCTGCGAGGGCGCCCGCGACTGCGTGGACGTGTGCCCGTACGACGTCTTCGAGGTCAGGACGTTGACCGGCGAGGAGCGGCAGGAGCTGTCGCTGGTCGGGACGGTCAAGTCGTTCTTTCACGGGTACAAGCAGGCGTTCGTCGTGCGGCCGCAGGACTGCCATGCTTGCGGGCTGTGTGTGAAGGCTTGTCCGGAGAATGCGATCACGCTGCGGAAGGTGTGATTTAGGGCACTGTTTTTCGTTGGGCGAACCACGTGGTCGGCCCGGGCACAAAAGGTGCCGGCCCCGAGAACCCAAAGTTCCGGGGGCCGGCGCCCAACGTCCAGTCAGCCCCGCGTCACGGAGCCCAAGCCGGCGTCGGGATGAAACTCGTGTCGTCCGTCCACGACGTCGCGTTGTCCCATGGGTCCGGGCCGCCGTTGCTGGCGATGTACACCTGCCCGTTGTAGTGCCGCAGGAACAGCGCGGCGTTTGCCGCCGACGCCAGCGACACGCCTTGCCCGTTGTGCCCAGGAGCGGGGCAGAACGTTGCGTCGGAGGCGAACTGCGGGGTGCCGTCGTTCTGCTGCTGGTACACGGCGCCCGCGTTCTGGCGGAGGTAGCCGTTGGGGAAGTCCTTGGACTCGAAGGACAGGCATGCGCTGTTGCTCAGCCCCTGGTGCACGATCCACGTGGCGTCCTGCTTGTCCAGGGTGGGGTTGCCGCCGTTGATGGCCGAGATCTTTGCCACTCCGTTCTGGTGGCGGATGTAGTCCGAGGTGCAGCACGGTGTTGTGGCGCGGAAGGAGACCTCTGTGCCGGGGGTCAGTGCTGAGGTGCTCTGGTAGGTGAACACCTGGCTCGTCGCGCCGGTACAGGCTTCGATGTCCAGCACCGTGCCGTTTGCGGTGTTGGCGCCGGGGTCGGTCAGGCACAGGCCCGACTGCGGGTTCAGCAGTGTGCCGTCGGCCTGCTGTACCCATTGCTGGCCGCCGATGCCGTTGCAGTTCCACAGCTCCACCTTGGCGCCGACGGCGGTCGAGTTGCCGTCGATGTCCAGGCAGCGCGTCAGGGTCTCCAGCGTGTTGGCCGCGGTGTGCACCCAGTGCTGGTCCACCGCGGTCTGCTGGCAGTCCCACAGCTGCACCGGGAAGCCGAAGCCGCCGTAGCGGTCGTCGCCTGTGACGTCCATGCACTTGCCGCCTGGGGCGTTGACGGGTGCGCCGCCGGACACGAGGAACTTCTGTGAGGCGTTGCCCGTGCAGGCCTCGATGTCCAGGACGGTGCCGTTGCTGGTGTTGCCGCCGGGTGCTGTCAGGCAGAGGCCTGATGGGGGGTTCAGGAGGGAGCCGTCGGCCTGTTGCACCCACTTCTGGCCGCCGACCTGGTTGCAATCCCACAGCTCGACCTGCGTGCCGGGGGTGGTGACGTTGCCCTTGATGTCCAGGCACAGCCCGAGTGCGGTGATCGAGCCGTCAGAGTTCTTCCACCAGGCCTGGCCGTTGGCCTCGCGGGCGCAGGCGTTGAGCACGACGTTCGCGCCGTCGGCGCCGGAGATGCCGTTGGCGTTGTCGACGCACTTGCCGGCCGGGGCGTTGATCGGCGTGCTCTGGAACACCGGGCCGGGGGAGATGACGAACCGCTGGCCGGCGCTGCCGGTGCAGGCCTCGATGTCCAGGACCGTGCCGTTGGCGGTGCTGCCGCCGGGGCTGGTGAGGCAGAGCCCTGACTGCGGGTTCAGCAGCGTGCCGTTGGCCTGCGGCACCCACTGCTGCCCGCCGACGCCGTTGCAGTCCCACAGCTCGACCTGGGTCCCGGAGGCGGTGCCGTTCCCCTTGATGTCCAGGCAGCGGCCCAGCGTCTTCAGGTCGTTCTGGTACTCGGGGGTCCCGCCGGTGATGTAGACCAGCGGCACGTTCCGCATGTACTCCCAGTGCTGGTCGACCGCGTCGTGCTTGCAGTCCCACAGATCGACGTTGGTGCCGTTGGCCCCGTTGTCGTCCCCGTAGACGTCCAGGCACTTGCCGCCGGGGCCGGTGATCCCGACGCCGGGCCCGCCGCCGGAGGTGCCGGTGTAGGCCGCGGAGGAGATGTTGGTCTGGAGCGAGGCGACGGTGGCGTTCGAGGCGTAGCCGGTGGTCATCGCGCCCTCGAAGAAGGCGCCCGGGGCGGCGTTGCTGTTGTCGCCGCCGGTGCCCAGGGCGATGCCGCCCTCCTTCTTCATCGGCGCGTAGCCCGATGGCAGGGCGCCGCTGTACAGCGATGGCACATTCGGCTGCGTCGCATCACCTCCGTCCAGGGCGAAGTTCGCCGTCCCGTCGTTCCGCAGCACCGCCGTGACGAAGGGGCTGTGCAGGCTCGTGTTGGACGGGTTGCTGGAACCGCCGCCCATGAACACGCCGTTCTCCAGGTCGGCCTGGATCCACGGGCCCGGGCCCGTACACGGTGACGCCGAACAGTACGTGGAGATGATCAGCGCGTCCATATGTGCCGCGCCGGTGTCCTTCGACTGGTTCTCCACGTTGCCGAAGTCCGAGCAGCACCCGTTGGTCGCGTTGGTGCCGCTGGCGACCTCGTAGATCGACTCCGGCTGGCTCCCGGTCGCCACGCCGGTGCCGACGGAGCGCCGGTAGCCGGTGCGCGGGAACGTGGCGATGCCGTAGGCCTTGTGGCCGCCGACCGTGATCGGCAGCGCGTCGGCGCGGGCGCCCACGTCGCTGGACCCGGCGTCGCCGACCGGGGCGATGGTCAGGTCGTTGTGATTGGCCGACTGGTCGTAGACCTTCGTGATGGTGCAGACCGTGCCGGCGCAGAACGCGTCCTGCGCGGCGGCGTTGGCGTAGTCGCCGGCCGCCAGCAGGCCGATGTCGGACGCCGCGCCGTCGGAGGCGCGCGTCACCTGGTAGAGCGGGCCGTTGTAGGTCGCGTACATCGCGCGCACGGAGCTGTACGCGGCGACGCACGGAGTGCCGCCGTTGCTGAAGGCGTCACAGGGCAGGGAGGTCGAGGCGGCCGCCGCTGCCGGCTTCGGAGCCGCAGAAGCCTGCGACGATGGACTGAGGATCAGCATGAACGCGACTGTGAGCAGCGCGCCCAGAACAGAGAGCAATCGGCGTGGCGACGCCGAGGCGGAGCGATTGAACATAGGGTTCCAATCACTTGCTCGATGGAGTGGGACGGATGCGCCCGGGCAAAGTTCACCGGCGGGAGGGAAGAGGGTCCGCCGGTTACGCCAGATGTGGCTCACCCGGCCAGCGATCGGCAGGTCACTGGCCGGGGAGACTGGGGCGGCTGCGTCACCGACTGGCGGGAACGAGCCGGATCATGTTCCAGGACACCGGCGGCAGCGAGGCCGCCAGCTTGCGTCCCTCGGTGGTCGTGCCCTCGACGCCGGCCGGCGCGACCGCCTGCGGCGCCTCGGCCGAGTTCACAGCGTCCAGGTCCTGCGCGCCGCCGAGGTGCACGTGCTCGGCCACCACCAGGTCGCCGAACGCCCGCAGGTCGATCTCCAGGCGGGCCGGGCCGTCGGTGGCGCGGTTCATCGCGAACACCGTGACCTGCCCGCTGTCCGGGTCGTGTGTGGCCACCACGTCCACCAGCGGGACGTCGCCGTGCTCGGCGGTGTCGTAGACGTCGGTCGCCGTCTCGACGCGCAGCACCTCGCCGAGCGCGTGCCGGGCGGTGAGCGCGAAGGGGAAGTAGATGGTCTGCGCCCAGGCCGGGCGGTCCGGCTCGGCGCGGATCGGGCCGATCACGTTCACCAGCTGCGCCAGGCACGCAATGGCGACCCGGTCGGCGTGCCGCAGCAGCGACATCAGCAGGCTGCCGAACACCACCGCGTCCTGCACGGTGTAGGTGTCCTCGATCAGCCGCGGCGCCTGCTCCCAGTTCAGGTTCGTGTGCCCGGCGAAGCGGCTCTCCTGCCACAGGTTCCACTCGTCGAAGGAGAGGTTGAGCCGCTTGCGGGACTTCTTCTTCGCCGCGACGTGGTCCGCGGTGGCCACCACGCCGTCGATGAAGCGGTCCATCCCGACCGCCGCGCCCAGGAAGCTGGCGCGGTCCTCGCCGTGCTGCTCGTAGTAGGCGTGCAGGGAGATGTAGTCCACGTAGTCGAAGGTGTGGTCCAGGACCGTGGACTCCCACGAGCCGAACGTCGGCATCATCGCGTTGGAGCTGCCGCAGGCGACCAGCTCGATGCTGGGATCGACCTGGCGCATGGCCTTGCCGGTCTCGGCGGCCAGCCGGCCGTACTCCTCGGCGCTCTTGTGGCCGGTCTGCCAGGGGCCGTCCATCTCGTTGCCCAGGCACCACAGCCTGATGTCGTGCGGCTGCTCGACGCCGTGCTTGCGGCGCAGGTCGGAGAAGTGCGTGCCGCCCGGGTGGTTGGCGTACTCCAGCAGGTCGCAGGCCTCCTGGAGCCCCCTCGTCCCCAGGTTGACCGCCATCATCGGCTCGACGTTCGCCAGCTTCGTCCAGGTCATGAACTCGTTCAGGCCGAACTCGTTGGTCTCGATGGAGCGCCAGGCCTGGTCCAGGCGGCGCGGCCGCTCGGAGACCGCGCCCACGCCGTCCTCCCAGCGGTATCCGGACACGAAGTTCCCGCCGGGATAGCGGATGACGCTGATCCCCAGGTCGCGGGTGAGTTCCAGGACGTCCAGGCGGTTGCCGTCGGGGTCGGACTCGGGGTGTCCAGGCTCGTAGATCCCGCCGTAGACGCAGCGGCCCATGTGCTCCACGAAGGAGCCGAACAGGCGGCGGTCGACCGGGGCGATCCGGAAGGCCGGGTCGAGGGTGGCATGTGCTGTCAGCAAGGGGATGGTCCTTTTTACTTGATACCTGTTGCGGCGATGCCCTCGGTGAAGAACCGCTGGGCGAGCAGGAAGGCGATGGCCAGGGGGGCCAGGGAGATGGCGGCGCCGGCCATGAGCGCGGCGTGGTCCACGCCGGACGTGCTGGAGAACAGCGTCAGCGCCGAGGGCAGGGTCCGCATGTCGGTGCTGCTGGAGATGACCAGCGGCCACAGGAAGTCGTTCCACAGCGCCATGAACTGGATGACGAACAGCGAGGCGAGCGCCGGCCGCGCCAGCGGCAGGATGATGCGCCAGTAGATGCGCAGCGGCCCGGCCCCGTCGACCCGCGCGGCCTCGTCCAGCTGCCGCGGGATCTTCACGAAGAACTGCCGGAGCATGAAGATCCCCAGCGCGCTCACCGAGCGCGGGATGATCAGGCCCTGGAAGGTGTTCAGCCAGCCGAGGTGGAACACGGTCAGGAACAGCGGGATGAGCATCACCTGGAACGGCACCATCAGCGTGACCAGGATGGTCCAGAACACCAGGTTCTGCCCGCGGAACCGCAGCCGGGCCAGCGCGTAGGCGCACAGCGAGTCGATGAGCAGCAGCAGCACCGTGGTGCCGCCGGCGAACACGATGCTGTTCAGCGCCAGCCGCAGGAACGGCAGCTGGGTGAACACCGCGTGGAAGCCGGAGACCGACCAGTGGTCCGGCCACAGCCGGGCCGGGTCCGCGTACAGGTCAGCCGGGGTGCGGAAGGCCACCCCGAGCATCCACAGGAACGGCACGACCGTGGCCAGCGCCGCGATCGAGAGCACCGTCCAGGCCAGGACCCTGGCGGTGGTCCTGGCCGCGCGCAGCATCGGCGCGGCCCAGGACGGTGCGGCCGGGAGCGAGGAGGTGCCGGTCGGCATCTCAGTCGTCATCGCGGTACCTCAGCATTCGGAGTTGCACGACGGACACGGCGATGATGATCAGGAACAGCACCCAGGCGATGGCACTGGCGTAGCCGAGCCGGAAGTCGACGAATCCGCGCTGGTACAGGTACATGACGATGGACTCGGTGTGGAACAACGGGCCGCCGTCGGTCATCACGTACGTCAGGTCGAACAGCTGGAGGGCGTTGACCGTGCCGATCACGACGCAGAACAGGATCGCCGGGCGCAGCGCGGGCAGGGTCACGTGCCGGAACCGCGCGACCGCGCCGGCGCCGTCCAGCGTCGCGGCCTCCAGCAGCTCCTTGCTGACCCCCTGCACGCCGGCCAGCAGGACGATCATCGAGAACCCGAAGTTCTTCCAGATCCCGACCGCGATCAGCGCCGGCAGCGCCAGATGCGTGTCCTGCAGCCAGGCCTGCGCGTGGAAGCCGAGCTTGCCGAGCCAGCCGTCGACCAGCCCGACCTGGGGGTCGAGCAGGAACTTCCAGACGATGCCGGTGACGGCCAGCGAGGCGATCGTCGGGAAGAAGAACGCCGAGCGCAGCAGCATCGTGTACCAGGTGGTGCGGCGCAGCCACTGCGCCAGGGCCAGGCCGATCGTCACCTGGCCGACGACGACGAACACCGCGTACACGAGCGTCACCTTCAGGGAGTTCCAGAAGCGTGAGTCGTGGAAGAGCTCGGTGTAGTTGCCGAAGCCGAGCCACTTGTGCGAGTCGTCGCCGATCGTCCAGTCGTGCAGGCTCATCCAGCCGGACTGGATGATCGGCCACACGATGAAGACGGCGGCCAACAGGAGCGCGGGCGCGACGAACAGGTACGCGGGGTTGAGCCGGGACCGCAGGCTTCGGTTCCGGCTCCGTCCCCGGCGCTCCGGTCCGCGCGGCGCGGACCGGTTCGCTGCCTCGGCCGCTGGTTCAGCGAGATGTGCCATCGATTGCCTTCTTCTTCATCCTTCTTCGCGGCCGCCGGCGCCGTCAGCTCTTGCAGCCGGTCAGCTGGTTGATCGACTTGGCTGCGGCGTCGGCCGACTTCTGCACGTCAGCGCCCCGGGTCAGCTGGCCCAGCAGCGGCGTGTAGACGTCGGTGTCGATCTGCGAGGAGGCCGGCAGGCCGGCCAGGTACAGCCGCGCGGTGGGCAGGGCCTGGGCGAACACCGCGACGTTCGGGTCGTCGACCGTGACGTCGGTGCGCGAGGGCGGGAAGCCGGAGCCCTTGGAGAACGCCGCCTGCGCGGTCTTACCGGTCCACCAGCTCAGGAACTCCAGTGCCTCGGTCTTGTGCTTGGTGTTCTTGGCGACCATCATCGGCACGGTCGAGGCGACGGTGACGGGACCTGCCGAGCCCACCGGCACCGGCGCGATGCCCACGTCGATCCCGGCCTTGCGGAAGCCGTCGGCGGCCCACGGACCGTTGAGCTCCATCGCGGCCTTCTTCGCCGAGAACAGCGTGTCGGCGTCCGCGCCGGTCTGGCCGACCGGGCTGACGTGGTTGTTCTGGACCAGTCCGGCCCACGTCGACAGCGCCTGCACGCTGGCCGCTGAGTTGATCGTGGCGCAGCCGTCGGGGCCGACGATGTCGCCGCCGTTCATCCACTGCAGGATCGGCCACATCTGGATGGTCTGGTGGTCGGCCAGCGAGATGCCGTACTGCGTGGGGCTGGCCCCGCCGAGCGTCAGCTTCTTGACGTCCGCGACGAACTCGTCGGAGGTCTTCGGCGGACTGGTGATGCCGGCGTCGGTGAACATCGCCTTGTTGTAGTAGAGCGCGACGGTCGCCAGGTTCGCCGGGACCGCGTACAGGTGCCCGTTGACGGTGAACGCCTTGGTCACCGAGGACGGGAACGCGCTGGCGTTGATCTGCGTGTCACCGGTGCCGACCGAGGCGTCCAGCGGCAGCACCGAGTTGGTCTTGATGTAGTTGAAGATCACGCCGGGGTCGAAGTTCGGCGTGGCCAGGTCCGGGCCCTGGCCGGTGGCCCACTCGGCGGGGAGCTTCTGGCCGATCGCGTCCCACGGCTGGATGTCCATGGTGACCTTGATGTTCGGGTGCGAGGCGTTGAACTGGGAGACCAGCGCCTGGTAGGAGGGTCCGTCCGGGCCGGTGAACCCGGTCAGCACGGACAGCTTCACCACGCCGCCGCTGCCACCGGATCCGGATCCGGAGCCGCTGGACGAGCTGGAGCTACAGCCCGCGGCGGCGAGCAAGCCGGCGGCGGCGACCGCCGCTGCGGCGACTTTCACGTGCGTCTTCATGGCTCCTCGAGATCTGTGAGGGATTCGAATCTCTAGTGATCTTGTCTACGACTTGTCTGACACCGGCCGATATGTTTCGGCCGTGTGACCCCCGTCACGTGGGGGAAATCGGGGTGGGGTCAGTTCTACATCGTTGTCTACAACGTTGTAAAGGCGTAGGCTGAGCCGATCGGAACTCACGGGAAGGGCGGTCCCGACAGGTGCCCGCAACACTGAAGGACGTGGCCGAACGGGCCGGCGTCTCGATCAAGACGGTCTCGAACGTCGTCAACGGCTACGCCTTCATCACGGATGCCACCCGCGAGCGGGTCCAGCGCGCGATCGCCGAGACCGGCTACCGCCCCAACCTCGGCGCGCGCAACCTGCGCAAGGGCCGGACCGGCTTCATCGTGCTGGCCGTGCCGGAGCTGGACAACCCGTACTTCGCCGAGCTCACCGGCCTGGTCATCACGGCCGCGCACCGGAGGCAGTGGACCGTGCTGGTCGAGCAGACGCAGGGCTCGCGCGAGCGCGAGCAGGCGGTCATCACCTCGATGGGGCCGCAGCGCATCGACGCGGCGATCCTGAGCCCGCTGGCGATGGAGCCCGACGACCTGCTCAGCGCGGATCCGGCGACCCCGTTGGTCCTTCTGGGCGAACGCGACATCCCCGGCCCGGCCGACCACGTCGCGATCGACAACGTGGCGGCCGCCCGCACCGTCGTGGAGCACCTGATCGGCATCGGCCGCCGCCGCATCGCGGTGATCGGCGACCAGCCGGGCAAGAACGGCGGCACCGCCGCGCTGCGCACCGCCGGCCACCGCCAGGCCCTGGACGCCGCCGGCATCCCCTACGACCCGGCGCTGGTCGTCCCGGTCGAGAACTACCAGCGTGCCGACGGCGCCGAGGCCATGGCGCACCTGCTCCAGCTCCCGGAACCGCCGGACGCGGTCTTCTGCTGCAACGACCTGCTGGCCATCGGCGCGATGCGGGCCGGCGCCGAACGCGGCGTCTCCTTTCCGAACCAGATCGCCATCGCCGGCTTCGACGACATCGCCGAGGGGAGCTACAGCCTGCCGTCGCTGACGACGATCGCGCCGGACAAGGCCGCGATCGCCGAGGCGGCGGTGGACCTGGCCGACCGGCGGGTGGACCCGATACGCGGCGGGCGTGGCGAGAAAGTCCCCGAGCCGGAGGACGTGCGCGCCCCGTTCGCGCTGAAGGTGCGGGAGAGCACGGCGGGAGTGGCGCGCTGACCTGGGCGTGTCAACGGCCTGGCGAGTCTGATGGCTCGATTCGCTCGGCCTGCTCGGCCTGCTCGGCTTACTCGGCTTACTCGGCGATGCCGCGGGTGAGCGTGACGAGCGTGATGAAGGTGCGGTAGAGCCGGACGAGGTCGTCGTCGCGCAGCCGCACGACGGTGGGGTCGTGCTCGTCCGGCTCGACGCGCTCCAGCCAGGTCGCCATCTCGGCGATGTCCGGGTTGCGCAGACGCACGGTGAGCGTGACAGGCCGCTCGATCGTCGCCCTCGGCTTGCTGCTGGTCGCGGTCAGGGTCTCGATCGCTTCTTTCGCCTTGTTCGCGATCAGCCGGTTGGCACGCGTCGGATGCAGGCTTTCCGCAGCGAAGCGGGAGATCGACTGCTTGACCACCGCGGCGCGCGCCTCCGGCCAGAACGGCTGGAGTTCGCTCGCGGTGGTCTGGTCGCCGGTCACCAGGACCACCGGCACTCCGTAGGCGATCGCCACCAGCGAGTTGATGCCGGACTCGCCGGCGAGCACGCCGTTGAGCCGGACCTCCGCGATCGCCGCCGGGTTGTAGGTGTGCGACAGCGTGGCCGGTCCGGCCGAGGCGGAGCCGTGGTAGGAGACGAAGAAGACCGCGTCGAAGGACTCGTCGAGGCCCTGCATCATGTACAGCGGCTTGTGGTGCCCGGACAGGTACGCGGCCTCACCGAGCAGCTGCTCCGGGCGCAGGTTCGCCATCCGGCCGTGCGAGTCGTTGACCAGGAACTCGTGCGGGCCGTCGGCCAGGTTCGCGCCGAGGATCGCCGCGTTGACCTCGGCCTGGAGCAGGGTGCGGTAGTGCTCGTAGTCGTGCTGGCCGGGGCGGCACTGGTCCCAGTCGACGACCCCGGCCGTGCCCTCCATGTCGGAGGAGATGAATACCTTCATCAACCACCGATGTCCGCCAGCAGCACCGCCAAATCATCGGGCCGCGAGAACATCGGCCAGTGCCCGGTCGGCAGGTGGTGCAGGTCGAGCTTGGTCATCAGCCCGAAGATCGGGCTCACGCCGGCGAGCTGCCCGACCTGTTCGGGGCTGAACGTGCAGCAGATCGCCGAGGCCGGCACCGGCAGCACGTCCCCGGGCCGGTCGAGCGCGTCGGTGACGGTGCGGAACGGCTGCGGTGTGGCCAGCGCCCGCATGCGCTCCAGGCCCGCCTCGCTGATGCCGCCCAGGTTCACCGGATCCTCGGCCGTGTCGAACGCCGGAGGCGGCAGCAGCCAGCCCTCCCCCTGCTCGGCGACCAGCTTCCGCTGCGCCTCCTGGGCCTCCGGCGGCCCGAAGTCGATGACGCCGAGCCCCGACGGCATGGGGCCGGTGTCCACGTAGACCAGCCGGGCGATGAGCTCCGGCACGACGTCGGCCACACCGGTGATCGGCATGTTGCCGCCACTGTGCCCGACCAGCACGACATCGCGCAGCTCATGGCCCCGCAAGTACTCGACGATGTCGGCGACCTCGGCCGCCACCCCGGTCTCCGGCGTCGCCTCACCGACGCGCTCGGCGATCCCCGGCATGCTGAGCGCGTGGACCTCGTGCCCGTCGGCGCGCAGCCGCCCGGCGACCGAGTCCCAGGCCCAGGAGCCGAGCCAGAAGCCGGGAACAAGTACGAATGTGGTCATGGTCCACACACCTTTCGCCGCTGGTGGTCGGTGGCGTTTGATACGACGATAGCTGGCGGCACTGACAGGTTACGGTGTCCGCACGCCAAACCCCCCGCTCCGCCGAGGGTAACCCACTTAATTGACAAACCATGCCACCCGACGCGTTATCCAGCGGTGAATGAAGTGGCGTTATCCCAGATCAGCGCCCTGAGCGCGAAAGATTCCCCGGCAACCTTGCCCCCGATAACAGCGTGGGTTTTATATGCATCCCATGATGCGCCCAGTTCGCACGCTCCTATGTACCGCCCTCGCCCTGGCCCTCGTGCCGGCCGCCGCGTACGCGAGTCCGCAGGCGGCCTCCGCCTCTGATGCGCAGGCCGCCGCGGCTGCGCAGCCGATCTATCTGAACACGCACTACACGTTCGCCGAGCGGGCGGCGGATCTGGTGTCGCGGATGACGTTGCCGGAGAAGGTCGCGCAGTTGCAGACCAACAGTGCGCCGGCGATTCCGCGGTTGGGGGTGCAGGAGTACACGTACTGGAGTGAGGGGCAGCACGGGATCAACACGCTGGGTGCCGACTCCAACCGCGGCGGCGTCACCGGCGGGGTGCACGCGACCAGCTTCCCGGTGAACTTCGCCTCGACGATGAGCTGGGATCCGCAACTCACCTACCAGGAGACCACCGCCATCTCCGACGAGGTGCGCGGCGAACTGGACAAGTCGTTGTGGGGGACCGGGCAGAACAACCTGGGCCCTTCCGCGAGCGACTACGGCGCGCTGACGTTCTGGGCGCCGAACGTCAACATGGACCGCGATCCGCTCTGGGGCCGCACCAACGAGTCCTTCGGCGAGGACCCCTACCTCACCTCCGCGATGGCTGGCGCGTTCGTCGACGGCTACCAGGGCGAGACCATCAACGGCAAGCAGCAGACCCCTTATCTCAAGGTCGCCGCCACGGCCAAGCACTACGCGCTCAACAACGTCGAGGACAGCCGCCATACCGGCACCTCCAACACCACCGACGCCAACATCCGCGACTACTACACCAAGCAGTTCGCCAGCCTGGTGGAGAACGCCCACGTCTCGGGCATCATGACCTCCTACAACGCGGTCAACGGCACGCCCGCCCCGGCCGACACCTACACCGTCGACGAACTCCTGCAAGCCACCTACGGCTTCGCCGGCTACACCACCTCCGACTGCGGCGCGATCGGCGACGTCTACGGCGCCGCCTCGCACGGCTGGGCCCCGCCCGGCTGGACCAGCAACGGCACCAGCTGGACGAACAACGCCACCGGCAAGCAGATCCCGGCGGCGGCCGGCGGCCAGGCCTTCGCGATCCGCGCCGGCACCCAGCTCAACTGCGCCGGCGGGGAGATGACCACGGCGAACGTCACCGCGGCCGTCGACCTCGGCTTGCTCTCGACCGGCGTCGTCGACGCCACCCTGACCCGGCTGTTCACGGTGCGGATGGAGACCGGCGAGTTCGACCCGGCGAGTAAGGTCGCCTACACGAAGATCACCAAGACCCAGATCGAGTCCCCGGCGCACCAGGCGCTGGCCGAGAAGGTCGCCGCCAACGACATCGTGCTGCTGCAGAACGGCACCGTGGCCGGCACGTCTTCGAAGCTGCTGCCGGTCGACCCCGCGAAGACAAGCAACATCGTCATCGTCGGCGACCTGGCGAACAAGGTGACCCTCGGCGGCTACTCCGGTGAGCCCACGTACCAGGTGAACTCCGTGCAGGGCATCACTGCGGCGGTCAAGGCCGCGAACCCCTCGGCCACCGTCACCTTCGACGCCTGCGGCACCTCCACCAAGGCCACCACGCCGGCCGCGTGCTCGGCCGCGACGCAGGCCTCGATCAAGACCGCGAGCGTGGTCCTGGTGGTCGCCGGCTCCGACACGACCGTGGCCGACGAAGCCAACGACCGCAGCACCCTGGCCCTGCCGGGCAACTACGACTCGCTGATCACCCAGGTCGCGGCGCTCGGCAACCCGCGCACCGCGCTGGTGATGCAGGCCGACGGCCCCTACGACATCCAGGACGCCCAGAAGGACTTCCCGGCGATCGTCTTCAGCGGCTACAACGGCCAGAGCCAGGGCGCCGCGCTGGCGCAGGTCCTCTTCGGCCAGCAGAACCCTGCCGGGCACCTGAACTTCACCTGGTACGCCGGCGACGCGCAGCTCGCGCCGATGGACAACTACGGACTGACCCCCTCGCAGACCGCCGGCCTCGGCCGGACCTACCAGTACTTCACCGGGACCCCGACCTACCCCTTCGGCTACGGCCAGTCCTACACCGACTTCGCGTACTCCCACATCCAGGTCGGCCCGCAGAACACGTCGGCGGACGGGACCGTGCGCGTCGGCTTCGACGTCACCAACACCGGAACCGTCGCCGGCACCACCGTCGCGCAGCTCTACGCCGCACCTCCCGGCGCCGGCACCGCTGACACCGCCCGCGAACAGCTCGCCGGATTCCAGAAGACCAAGACGCTCCAGCCCGGCCAGTCCCAGCACATCTCCCTGTCGGTGAAGCTCTCCAGCCTCAGCCGCTGGGACGAGAGCACCCTGAAGCAGGTCGTCGCCGACGGCGCCTACCAGTTCCGGGTCGGCCCGGACTCGGCCACCGCAGCCGGTTCCGGCACCGTGACCGTGCACGGCACGACGACCCCGCACGTGCAGTCCGTCGCCGTCCAGCCCGACCAGGTGGTCTTCAACGCCGGCCAGACGCTGGACCTCACCGCCGCCAACCCCTGGATCGCCCCGGACACCAACGCCACGCTGGAGCAGAACCACGCCCCGGCGGCCAACATCGTTGAGGCCGTCAACGACGACCAGTCCTTCGCCGACCTCGCGCACTCCCACGTCCGCTACAGCACCAGCGACCCGCGCGTCGCCACGGTCAGCGACTCCGGCGTGGTGACCATGCGCGCGCCGGGTGCGGCGTCGATCAAGGTGACGGTGAACGGCGTGACCGGCACCGCCCCGATCGTCGTGCAGGACCCGTTCACCCTCGCGGCCCCGGGCATCGTGAAGCCGGCGACCAGCGTCACCGCGACCGAGACGTTCACCAACACCAGCACCAAGACCGTGCGCGCCCTGATGCTCGGCCTGACCACGCCGACGGGCTGGACCGCGACCGCCACCACGCCGGTCTCCGTGCCCAGCCTGGCTCCCGGCCAGAAGGTGACGGCGAGCTGGAGCGTCGCGATCCCAGCGAGCGCGAGCCCCGGTACGCAGACCGAGCTGGACGCCGTCACCTCCTTCACCGGCGGCGCCGGGCCCGACACCCAGACCACGGTCGGCCCGGTGACGGTGACCTCCGGCGCCACCCCCGAGCAGGCCACGCCGGTCATCACCGGCACCGGCCCGGCCGCCGGATCGCTCCAGGTCGTGCTGAACAACCCCTCCGATACCGCCACGACGGTCACCGGGGTCAAGTGGCAGCTCGGCAGCCTGTCGGGCACCGCGCCGGTGAGCGCCACGATCCCGGCCGGATCGTCGACCACTGTCACGGTCCCGGTGACCGGCATCAGCTTCGCGACCATCTATCCGCTCACGGTGTCCAGCGTCATCTCCGGCGGCCTGTCCTCGGAGAACCTGGGCGGACACATCACCTTCCTGCCGGTGGTCAACAAGAGCCTGGGCAGTTCCTGGACGCTGGCGCAGGTGCAGGACGGCCCGTACGTGGACATGGCGACCACCGCTGATGGGACGTGGGGCTCGCTGGTCGGCTCGTTGCCGTACGGCGGCGCGTCCTACCTGTCGGGCAAGATGTGGTTCAACTGGGACGCCAAGAACCTCTACATCACCGCGGACATGACCGAGGCCGCGTTCTCCCAGACGAACACCGGCGGTGACATCTGGAAGGGCGACAGCCTGCAGGTGTCGGCGACCTCAGGGGTGCCGGGATCGTCGGTCGCCACCAGCAACGATTCGTTGGAGGGCCACTACGAGTACGGGGCCGCGCTCACTCCCGCGGGCTCGCAGCTGTACCGCTGGTTCAGCCCGTCGCAGGGCTCTGGGTTGGTCACCGACGCCTCGGTCACCGTGACCCGGGACGACGCGAACCACACCACGTTGTACGAGATCGCGATCCCGTGGACCGACCTCACCTCGTTGCAGCCGACCGCGAACTCGGTGTTCTCCATCTCGGCGATGTTCAACAACGTCGACACCGGCGTGCGCAACGGCTACCTGCAGTGGGGCGGCGGCATCGGGGACAACAAGAACGTCGCCGAGTTCAACATGGCGCAGCTGATGCCGGCGGCCGGATCGTGAGCGCGGAGAACACCGTGCCTTCTACGCTGCGCGTCGGCCTGGTCGGCCACGGCTTCATGGGCCGGATGCACTCGCTGGCCTGGCAGAGCGTCGGCCGCGCCGTCGAGCTGCCGCTGGTGCCCGAGCTGACCGCGATCGCCGGCCGCAACGCCGGGGCCGTCGAGCAGGCGGCGCGCGCCTGGGGCTGGCAGTCCTGGACTGACGACTGGCGGACGCTGGTCGAGCGGGACGACATCGACGTCATCGACATCACCACCCCCGGCGCGCTGCACGCCGAGATCGCGCTGGCGGCGCTGGCCGCGGGCAAGCACGTGCTGTGCGAGAAGCCGCTGGCGAACACGCTGGACGAGGCGCGGGAGATGACGGCGGTGGCGGAGGACGCGGCGGCGCGCGGGGTCCTGTCGATGGTCGGGTTCAACTACCGGCGGACCCCGGCGCTCGCACTGGCGCGGGATCTGGTGGCGCAGGGGAGGGTCGGCGACGTCCGGCACATCCGGGCCGTCTACCTGCAGGACTGGATCAACGACCCGGAGTTCCCGCTGGTGTGGCGGCTCCGCAAGGAGGAGGCGGGATCCGGGGCGCTCGGCGACCTCGGCGCGCACCTGGTCGATCTCGCGTACTTCCTGACCGGTCGGCGCATCACCGGTCTCAGTGCCCTGACCCGCACGTTCGTCGAGGAGCGGCCGCTGGCGACCTCGGCGTCGGGCCTGAGCGGGGCGGCCGGGAGCGAGCGGGGCCGGGTGACGGTCGACGACGCGGCGGTGTTCTTCGCCGACTGCGAGGGCGGGGCGCTGGCGACGTTCGAGGCCACGCGGTTCGCGCCGGGGCGGAAGAACGCGATGCGGATCGAGGTGAACGGCTCGGACGGCAGCGTCGCGTTCGACTTCGAGGCGATGAACGAATTGCAGTTCTATGACGCGACCGCCGAAGCCGCGGGGGCCGGGTTCAGCCGCATCTTGGCCACCGAACCGCAGCATCCTTATCTGGACGCGTGGTGGCCGCCGGGCCACGGCCTGGGCTACGACCACACGTTCGTCAACCAGAAGCGCGACCTGGTCGAGGCGATCGCGGCCGGGAAGCCGCCGGTGCCGTCGTTCGCCGACGGGCTGTACGTGCAGGGCGTGCTGGCGGCGGTGGAGGACAGTGCCCGGAACAGATCGGCGTGGACAGCTGTGGAGGAGGAACGATGACGCGGCCCATTACCCTGTTCACCGGCCAGTGGGCCGACCTGCCCTTCGAGGAGGTCTGCCGGCTGGCCTCGGAGTGGGGCTACGACGGCTTGGAGATCGCCTGCTGGGGTGACCACTTCGAGGTGGACCGGGCGCTGAACGAGCCCGGCTACGTCGCCGGTCGCAAGGCCCTGCTGGCCAAGCACGGGCTCCAGGTGCACGCCATCTCCACGCACCTGGTCGGCCAGGCGGTGTGCGACGCGATCATCGACGGCCGGCACCGGGACATCCTCCCGCCCCGGATCTGGGGCGACGGCGAGGCCGAGGGCGTCCGGACGCGCGCCGCGGCCGAACTCGCCGACACCGCGCGGGCCGCGGCCGAGCTCGGGGTGCGGACCGTCATCGGCTTCACCGGCTCGCCGATCTGGCACCTGCTGGCGATGTTCCCGCCGGTGTCCGCCGATGTCGTCGAGGCCGGATACGCCGAGTTCGCCGAGCGCTTCACTCCGATCCTGGACGTGTTCGACTCGGTCGGGGTGCGCTTCGCCCACGAGGTGCACCCGAGCGAGATCGCCTACGACTACTGGTCTACGGTGCGCGCGCTGGAGGCGGTCGGCCACCGGCCGGCCTTCGGGCTCAACTTCGACCCGAGCCACTTCGTCTGGCAGGACCTGGACGCCGCCGGGTTCCTGTACGACTTCCGGGACCGGATCTACCACGTGGACTGCAAGGACGCGGTGCGCCGGCTCAACGGCCGCAACGGACGGCTCGGCTCGCACCTGCCGTGGGGCGACCCCCGGCGCGGGTGGGACTTCGTCTCCACCGGGCACGGCGACGTGCCGTGGGAGCAGGTCTTCCGGATGCTGAACTCGATCGGTTACGACGGCCCGATCAGCGTCGAGTGGGAGGACGCCGGGATGGACCGCCTGGTCGGCGCGCCGGAGGCGCTGGCATTCGTGCGGGGGCTGGCGGCGATCGAGCCGCCCCGGGCGTCGTTCGACGCGGCGTTCAGTCAGGGGTCGGCGGGCTGACTGAGCGGTCGGGGTGCTGGAAAGGGCGGCTGCGTCATCAGTTGATGTAGCCGCCCAAAGCTTTGGTGAGCTGGTCGGCCGTGACGGTGGAGGTTTCGGGCGCGGGGCCGTTGTCGCCCGTGGGGGCCGTGATCGAGGCGGGGCAGCTGTCGTCGGCGCCCTGAATCTTCACCACCGCGACTTTCGCAGCCGTCGTCGCACGGTAGAGCGTGATCGTGTATTCGCCCCAGTGCATGGTCATGGCCTCCGGTACGACGGAGCCGTAATCACAGGTCTTCGCGACCGGGCCGGAGGCGGCGGCGACGCAGGCGACCAACTGGACGTCGTACGGTTGGCCGCCGCTCCATGTGTCGGGTTCGCCGAGGATCGTGCCGTCCTGGGGCTGGTCGCTTCGGATCGGCAGGTCGTAGAACGCCACGGGGTGCGGCCCGGAACCCGTATACGCCGCCGCACCCGGGACAGCCTTGCCGGAACACGCGTCCAGCAGGTTGTAGAAGGTGGCCTGTGGCGCACCGATCGCAGCGGTGTCCGGCGACGATGGGGATGCGGACGGCTCCTGTGCCGTGGTCGCGTCCGTGGGAGTCGACACCGGGCTCGGGCTGTTGCCATTGCCGCACGCGGTTGCCAGGACGGCTACCGCGAACGCCGCGACCGCACCGATCAGCTTCCTCGACCGCCGACGCGCACTCGGCATGATCAGGCTCCTTATTCGCACTTGGGCCACCAAAGATACCCTGGCCGCGCGAAAGGCAGGCGGCTGAAAGATCAACGGAGTGCCTCGCGCGAATTTCGGTCAGCTGTGTGGCGGCCATCGGGCTATCGTGTCGGTTCACGTGGCGGTCGCCTCGCGCGGCGCGAGGGCTCGGCCGTCGGCGAGGGGGTTGTGTATGCCAAAGGGGCTGGCTCAGATGGGCCACTGGCTCTATGTGAGGAGACTGCGGGACCAGCGCGTCGGCCTGGCTCCGCTGTGCAGCGGGGACGACGGCCTGCTGCACAGCGGCTTCATCCCTTGCCTGCTGACGGTCCTGCGGCTGGCGGTGCACCACAAGGAGGACAAGAGCGCCGGCATGGACCTGGCGTCAGTGCTCGTGCGTGCCGGCCATCTCACCCGGGCGGTCGAGCTGCTTGGGTCGGAGCCGGGCCGGTCCAAGCTGGAAGAGGACCTCGTCCGCCTGGTGCAGATGGCCGGTGCGGCCGGAGACCTGGACGGTGCGCAGGCGCTCGCCGAGTCGCTGACCGACCGCTCGTTGCGGGACAACGCCCTGGTCGGCCTCGTCCCGGCGATGGCTCGGGCCGGTGCACGCGAGCGCGCCGCCGCCCTGGCGGAGACGGTGCGCTACCCGCACAACTGGCCGCGGGCCTGGGCCGGGCTGGCGGAGGCGGTGGCGGACTGCGGCGACTTCCCCGCCGCGCTCGGGTACGCCGCCAGGGCCGCCGAGTGCGCCGGTGGCGGTGCGGGGTTGGGGCGGGTGCTCCTTACGTCCATGGAGATCGCGCATGCCGCCGGCGACCACGTTCTGGCCGGCACGTTCGCCGATCGTGTGGAGGATCTGGTCCGGCGCGAGAGCCTGAACGGCAACGGACAGCGCGCGCTTCTCGTCGCGGTGCTGGAGTTCGAGGCCCGAAACGGGGACTTGGAGCGGTTTGACGCCGTGCTGCGCAGCCTGGCCCGTGCCGCCGCAGCTGAGGCAGCTGAGGCTGAGGCAGCCGAGGCAGCCGAGGCTGAGGCGGCGGGGTTGCAGGAGGCTGACGACGACCCAGATGTGCTGTGTCTCAGGATCCTGGCCCGCCCCCGCCCGCTCTTCGACCCGGCGATCGTGGCCGACCTGCTGGAGGCGGTCACCGAGACCGTCGACCGAAAGGTCGCCCTCGCCTTGGCCGACCGGGGCGAGGAACTGCTCCGCTCCGACGCCGCCTTCGACAGTCTCCAGCTGCGGCAGGCGCTGATCTTTCTGCTGACCCGGCACGGGCAGGTCGAACGGGCCATGGCCTTGGTCGACTGGATCGTCGAGCCGTACCTGCGCGCGGCGCGTCAGGCCGAGATCGTCGAGGCGCTGGCCTGGTCCGGGTACCCGGACCAGGCCGAGGTCCTGGCCCGGGGCTTCGCAGACCGCTGGGCGCGGAGTCGGGCATTGATGGCCGTCGTCGGCGAGCTGGCCCGGCAGGGCGACACGGCCCGGGCCGAAGCCCTCATCCCCGCCATCCCCGACCGCTGGGGGCGGGGGGAGGCGCTGATCGACGTCGTCGTCGCCCTGGCCCGGCAGGGTGAGCAGGAGAGGGCCGAGAATCTCGCCCACACGATCCTCCTGAGCCAGACGCGGGCCCGCGCGCTTGCCGAATTGGTGGGGGTGTCGGATCCCGCCGGCGCCCGCAGGCTGGCCGCCCGGGCCGTGTTCCTTGGCGGCTGGGCACTGGTCCTGGAAGAGCTGGAGGAGATTGCTCCCGGTGGGGCGCTGGCCATCGCCGATGAGGTGATGACCTGGCGGGAGGTGCACAGTCCCACCGAGGAGGAGGCGGGACGGCGACGACGGACCCCGGGCCGGCGGCGGTGACAGGAAGCTGAGGCGGTGCGCGAGCGGACAGCCCAGCCACCGAGGCCGACCGGCTGCCGAGGCGGAGCCGGCGTGCTTCGCCGCCTGATCGTTGAAGCCCGTGGCGTCAGCGATCGATGTGATGCCGGCGGGAGAAGAAAGGGGGGGACATCGTGAACAGTGGGGGAGTCAAGGTCCGGGCTCTGGCATGGGCCGGCTTGGTGGTGGTGCCGCTGGGGCTGGCGTGCGCGGTCGGCATCCGGTTGTGGCCTTGGGGAGGACCCGGTATCGGGTGGGCGGAGGCGTCGGCGTATCTCGCTGTCGTCGGCGCGGTCTGGGGCCTGGCCCACGTCCTGGACCGCGGATCCTTCCGAGGCAGAGACGGCGACGAGGGGCGCCAGGCGGCATCCTTCGCCTTGCTGTTCGTCTTCACCTTGGCGGCCTGCCTGCTGATCGCCCGGGATGCGATACACGAGTGGCAGGCCACCCACAGACCGACCGTGTCGGTCGCCGCGTCCGTCGACGGGTGCCGCGAGATCTCCGGCGACTACACGCCGACCGACAGCTGCGTCTACCACTGGTCGTACCAGGGGCGTTCCCGGGAAGAGGAGCACAATGCCCATGAGGTCTACCCGGACGGTCACGTCCTGACGGTCGCGCTGGACCCGGCCACCGGCGACTTCGCTGACACCGGCGTGGCGAGATTCGTCCTCAAGACCGTGGGGGCGGGGACTGTGGCGTGCACAGTCCTGCTCTTGGTCGGCGCGGCACCCATGGCCATCTCGGACTGGCTGCCGCGCATACGGCGTGGGCTGTGACCGGCTGCTGGTCGTCAACCTGACGCTCGACAGCGCGAAGCAGCTTCGGACCCGCTGGTGAGATGATCAGGCCTGGGACAGGGTGACAGCTCAAGGGACAGGGGCGGATGCGTGGCAGTGTCGGAGTGGCGAATCGCCGGGCCGCACCATACGAACGCCAGAGACGGCAGCCGCTCCACGATCGAGAACCCGGAGGCTATCGGGCTTCGCCGCGTCGCCCCCGCCGCTCGGCCGCGAGCTCCTTCTTGACCTGCTTCGCGCGGTCTGGGCTGCGGCGCGAGGTGATGATCCGGCGGACGCCGTAACTGAACGAGGCGGTCTTCACCAGCGGGCCGCCCGCGACCGCGCCCGCGGCGGCGCTCACCGCCGCGACGTTGTCCGTCACGGTCTGGACGTTCTCGGTGATGGCCGCGACCTTCACCATGCCGGCGTTGCCGGTCTTGGCGGCCTGCTCCGCCTGTTCGAGCAGGGGCAGCGCGGTGGTGGTCAGGGTGGTCAGCGTGCCCTTGATGGTGAGCAGCAGCTCGGTGACGCGCACCAGCACCAGGGCCAGGAAGCAGGCGCCGACCACCACGAAGACGGCGAAGACCAGGCCGACGATCTGGGCCCCGGACATCTCGAAACTCCCCTCGCCGACCATGCTGGATCCGCGGAGCCTGCCGGACTGCCGGACACCCCGGAAAAGGCTCGCTTGCAGCGTCGATGCTAGCGTTCGCGCGGCCTCGGAGGCGGCCGTCCGAGCCGGTCGGCGTGTCGGGCCGGGTGTCGGGCTGCGTGTCGGGCGACCAGCCGTCACTCTTCCGTAAGGCCGGAATGACCGATTTCGGCGCGCCGGGACCGGGCCCGCTCCCTAGCCTGACAGTCATGAAGGCGTTCCCCTCCAAACTCCGTAGCCCGAGACTGACCAGCCAGCTCGGGTTGTGGCTGGGCGCCATGTTCGGGGTCTGCTTCGTCACCGGCTTCATCAGCCACGAGATCCAGCACCCGGCGTCCTGGTTCTGGTGGCCGGCCCGGCCGGTCTGGCTCTACCGCGTGACCCAGGGCGTGCACGTCGCGACCGGCCTGGCCTCGATCCCGCTGCTGGCCGCCAAGCTCTGGGCGGTGTTCCCGCGGCTGCTCAACCTGCCGACGGTCAAGAAGTGGACCCAGGTCAAGGACTGGGCCCAGCTGATCGAGCGGGTCAGCGTCCTGGTGCTGGTGGCCGCCGCCCTCGTGCAGGTGATCTCCGGCGTCCTGAACATCGCACGCTGGTACGCCGCGATGGGCTTCTTCTTCACCGTCCTGCACTACTGGACCGCCTGGATCGCCCTCGGCGCGCTGCTGGTCCACGTCGGCGTGAAGCTGCCGGTGATCCGGCGCGCGCTGTCGGCGCCGATCCGGCCGCTGCGCCAGCCGCCGACCGGCCTGACCCGGCGCGGCCTGCTCGGCACCATCGCCGCGACCTCGGCGGCGGTGACGGTGGCGACGGTGGGGGAGACGGTGCGGCCGCTGGCCGGGGTGTCGGTGCTCGCCGACCGCGATCCGCGGGTCGGGCCGCAGGGGCTGCCGGTGAACGCCTCCGCGCAGGCCGCCGGCGTGCGGACCGCGGCTGCCGATCCCGCCTGGCGGCTGGAGGTGACCGGTCCGACCGGGAGCGTCCGGCTCAGCCTCGACGACCTCGCCGCCATGAAACAGACCACCGCCACGCTCCCGATCGCCTGCGTCGAGGGCTGGAGCTCCAGCGCCGACTGGACCGGCGTCCCGCTGCGCGACCTGGTCGCACTCGTCGGCGGCGACCACGGCAGCCAGGTCACGGTGGTCTCGCTCCAGCAGTACAGCGCCTACGCGACCTCGGTCGTCGACCCGCCGCACACCCGGGACCCGCACACGCTGATCGCGCTGCGGCTGCGCGGCGAGCCGCTGCACGTCGACCACGGCTACCCGTGCCGCCTCATCGCGCCGGACCGCCCCGGCGTCCTACAGACCAAGTGGCTCTCGCGAGTGCTCGTGGGGAGCGCGACATGATGATCCCGAAGCCCGACATGAGCGGCACGGCCTGGGCCCGGCGGGTGTTGGTCGCCGCGGGCGTCGCGATGATCGCCTTCGCGCTGTTCGGCGGCGGCGCGGCGAGCCTGGGCACCTCGCCGTACCTGAAGTTCGTCGTGAAGGTGACGCTGGGAGTCCTCGTCCTCGCGCTGCCGCTGACGCTCGCGGCCGGGTGGCTGATCGGGAAGGTCGTACCGGTCGTCGCGCGTCCGATCGTGCAAGGGGCCTGCATCGCCACGGCGCTGATCGTCGCGATCGCGCTGCCCGCGGTCCTGGGACACGGACGCGACGCCGCCATGCCCTCCGCGCTGCCCCGCAACTACGCCACCGGTCTGTGGACCGTCCTTGCCGTCGTCTGGGCGGCCGCCATCGTGCTGATCGTCGTACGGATCGTGCGACGCCGAACCCATCCCTGACAGGAGCCTTTCCCATGAGCGACCAGCAGCCCATCGACGTCTTCGCCGCCGACGACCTCGGCGACGGCGAGGTGAAGACCATCCCGGCCAAGGTCACCGGCTGGTCCGACGCGATCACCGTCTTCCGCGACGGCGACGACTTCTACGCCCTCGACGACACCTGCCCGCACGAGAAGGCCTCGCTCGGCGAGGGCTGGCTGGAGAACGGCGAGATCGAGTGCCCGCTGCACCAGAGCCGGTTCAGCCTCAAGACCGGCGCCGTGACCTGCCTTCCGGCGACGCGGAACGCGCGGACGCACCGCGTCGAGGTCGTCGACGGCCGGGTGTGGCTGACGCCGGGGCAGTCGCCGTCCGACGCCGCATGAGTGGCGTGAGCCCCGAGCCCGCGCCGGAGCCGAGCGACCGGCAACTCTCCGAGTTCCGGCAGCGCCCCGAGCCCCGGCAGCACCGCGAGCCCCGCCACGTCGCGGTCATCGGCGCGGGCCTGGCCGCGGTGAGCCTGTGCGCGGCCCTGCGCGCCGGCGGCTACACCGGCGCGCTCACCGTCCTCGGCGACGAACCCTGCCAGCCCTACGACCGGCCGCCGCTGAGCAAGCAGTTCCTCGCCGGCGAGCGCGGCGCTGCCGAGATCGCGGTGCAGCCTGCCGAGTGGTACGCGGATCAGGGCATCGACATGCGGCTGGGCATCGCGGTCGCCGCACTGGACGCCGACACCGGACGCGTCGAGCTCGCCGACGGCTCGGCGCTCGCCGCCGACGTGCTCGTGCTTGCCACCGGCGGCCGGGCCCGGCGCCTGACGGCCCCCGGCGGCCAGGCGGCCCTGGTGCTGCGGACCCGCGCCGACGCCGAGGCGCTGCGCGAGCGCCTGGTCCCGGGGACACGGGTACTGATCGCCGGCGCCGGGCTGATCGGCGCGGAGGTCGCGGCGACGGCCACGCACCGGGGCTGCCGCGTCACGCTCGTCGATCCGAACCCGCTGCCCATGGAACAAGTGCTCGGGCCGCAGGCCGCCCGAGCACTGCACGCTCAGCACGCCGCGCACGGCGTCCCCGTCGTGCGCGGCGGGGTCTTCGCCGTCGAGCCGGGGGAGGTGACGCTCTCCACCGGCGCGAGCGTGCCCGCGGATCTGGTCATGGCGGGCATCGGCATCGTGCCGAACGTCGAGCTGGCCCAGGACGCCGGCCTCGACGTCGACAACGGCGTCCTGGTCGACGCCGGGATGCGCACCAGCGCCCCGGACGTCTACGCGATCGGGGACATCGCGCGGATCACCGGAAGTGCGCACAGATTTGAACAACACAGATCAGAACACTGGGACAACGCACGCCGCACTGCCGACGCCGCGGCGCGCTCGATCCTCGGGCTGCCCCAGGAGGCGCGGCGCGCGCCGTGGTTCTGGACCGACCGCTACGGTACGCACCTGGAGATGACAGGGTTCTACGATCCTGCCGCCGAAGCCGTGCCCCGCGGCGACATCGAGGCCGGCGCCGGGACGGTGTTCTACATCCGCGACGGCCGCTGCGTCGGGGCGGTGTCCCTGGACCGTCCGCTGGACATCCGTGCCGCTCAGCGCATGATCGACCGGGACGTCCCGGTGCGGGTCGAGCAGCTGGCCGACGAGGGGACGGACCTGCGCAAGCTGCTGGCGAACAAGCGTTCCGATGCCTCGGGAGGGTGAATCAGGGTACGTTGACGGTGCCGTCTCAAGTTCGTGACGGGAAGTGATTGACCGCACACGTTCCGGTACATACGGTGCGGATGTGACGATTCCTACCGAACCGATCGGCAGCATCCCGCGCTCCCCGGAGCTTCTGAACGCCCTGACGACGCACGCCCAAGGCGCGCTGCCGGACTCGGCCCTGGCCGAACTGCAGGACCGGGCGGTCGCAGACACCATCCGCCGGCTCGAAGAGCTGGGCTCCCCGGTGGTCACCGACGGCGAGCAGGCCAAGCCGAGTTTCGCCACCTACCCGGTCGCCGGCCTGAAGACGCTGGACCCGGACGGGGTGGTCATCCCGTTCGCCGACGGCCACCAGCGGCAGCTGCCGATGCTGACCGCCGGGCCGTTCCGGTACCGGACCAACGCCGAGACCTACCTGCGCGCCGCCCAGCGGCACGCGACCAAGCCCGTGAAGCAGGCCGTGATCGCCGCCTCCGCGCTGAGCCTGCTCTACCCGCCGGCCGGGATCCAGGGGTATGCGCAGACTGCGTTCGTCTCCGACCTCGTGGACCAGGCCGAGGCCGACATCCGCGGCTGCCTGGACGCCGGGGCGCACGTGGTGCAGCTGGACTTCACCGAGGGCCGGCTCTCGCTCAAGCTCGACCCCAGCGGGGGTGTGCTCAAGCAGTTCATCGACATCAACAACCAGGTCCTGGACCGCTTCACCGACGCCGAGCGCGCGCGGATCGGCGTGCACACCTGCCCCGGCGGCGACCAGGACTCCACGCACAGCCTGGACGTCGACTACGCCGGCCTGCTGCCGGACCTGTTCCAGCTGCGGGCCGGCGCCTTCTACCTGCAACTGGCCAGCGAGGACGATCCCGAGCGCGTGCTGAGCATCGCCGCCGAGCAGATGCGGCCCGGGGTGCGGGTGTTCGTCGGCGTGACCGATCCCATCGACCCCGTCGTCGAGACGCCGGAGCAGGTGCGCGACCGGGTGCTGGCCGCGGCCCGGCACATCCCGGCCGACCGGCTCGGCACCTGCGACGACTGCGGGTTCTCCCCGTTCGCCGACGACACGTCCACGTCGCGGGAGACGGCGTTCGCCAAGATCCGGGCGCGCGTGGAGGGTACCGCGATGGCCGCGGAGCTGCTGGGGATCTGATCCCCGACCCAAGATCTTTGCGATAGGTCTGCGACAGGCGCGGGCCACGCCGGAGACGACCGTCTCGCCGGACGGCCGCGGCCCGCGCCTGCTTGCTCGTATGTTCGCCTGCGAACCGCGCCTGCTCGCAAACCGTGCTCGGAGCGCACAGTAGCTGAGTCAGTACTCGTAGACCTGCACTCTTAGTACGCCGGTCCACTTCCGTTCGTCAGCCATTCAGACGTTTCCAGGCTGTGCGTCACGCGCCGGGCCTAGGTTCCTTGCGGCGCCACCTGAACGCTGGCTGAAAGAGGAGCGCATGGACACCACCGTCGCGGCACGAGGCCCGGAGATCACCCGGCCCCTCCGCGACGCCGTGGCCCTTGATCATGCCGCTGTGAGCACGGTTCTCGGGGCTTCAGTGGACTGGTCCGTGACGGCACTCGGCGATGTCCCCGCCGGTGTCGCGGTATGCGAACTCGCTCCCTTGGCCTCGCCGATGTTCCGAACCCGCTGTGGCAGATCGGCGGCTCCGTCGACCTGCGTCCTACCCAGTGAAGGAATACCTCGATGCAAGTAACGCGCCGCAAGGTGCAGAAGGCGAGCGCCTTCGAGCGCTCCGCCGGACTGTCCCGCCACCGGCTGTCCAAGGTCGCCGTCGTGGCGGTCGGTCTGGTCGTGACCGGGGCCGGCGTCGGGTCGGCCTCGACCCGGCAGTTCGGCCACGAGCAGGTCGGCCAGCTCACCAACAAGGGCGAGGTCATCGCCAGCGACCAGACCATCAACCCGATCGGCACCCGCCTGGTGGTGAACCAGGGCAAGATCATGGGCGCCACGGTCAGCCCGGACGGCACGCACGTGGCCGCCACCGTCGCCGACGGCACCGGCTGCCTGGTCATCATCGACCTGCGCAGCTACCAGGTGGAGCAGGTGATCGGCAAGGGCGGAGGCGTCAACCTGGCGATCAGCGGCAACGACGTCGGCCAGACCTCGCCGACGTACTCGCCCGACGGCAAGTCGCTGTGGATCGGCCGGGCCAACGGCTACACCAAGTTCACCGTCGGCTTCGGCGGCATCCTGTCGAACCCGGTGGACGTGAGCATCCCGGCCTCCGGCTCGCAGCAGGCGCTGTCGGCCAAGGCGGTCTTCTCCGCCGACAGCTCGACCGTGTACGCGGCGATCAACGGGCAGAACCGGGTCGTGGCGATCGACGCCGCCACCGGGACCGTCACCCAGAGCTGGACCACCGGCACCGCCCCGCGCGGCATGGTGCTGGTCGGCGGCAAGCTCTACGTCAGCAACGAGGGCGGCCGCGCGGCCGTGCCCGGCGACACGACGATCAACTCCTACGGCACCCAGGTGCCGGCGAACCCGGCCACCGGCGCCTCCACCACCGGCACGGTCAGCGTCATCGACACCGCGAAGCCGTCGGCGGCCGTCGGCAGCATCGCCGTGGGCACCCACCCGACCGCCGTGTACGCCTCCGGCGACACGATCTTCGTGGCGAACACCACCGCGAACACGGTCTCGGTGATCGACGCCAAGAAGGACAAGGTCGTGCAGACCATCGCGACCCAGCCCTGGCCCGAGGCCTCGGTCGGCTACGAGCCCGACGCCATCGCCCTGACCCCCGACGGCCACCTGCTGGTCAGCCTGGGCCGGGCCAACGCGGTCGCGGTGTACCACTTCACCTCCGCCGCGCAGCCGGCCAAATACCTGGGCCTGCTGCCGACCGACTACTTCCCGGCCGAGGTGGCCTCGGTCGGCAACCAGATCGTGGTGGCCAACACCCGCGGCGTCGACGCGCTGCGTCCGACCGTCGCGCCCGGCCACAACACGCACGACACCACCAGCAGCCTGACCCGCTTCAAGCTGCCCACCGACCAGCAGATCCGGGCCTACACCGGCAAGGTCTTCTCGTACAACGGCTGGACCCCCGGCTCGGTGAAGTACGCGGCGAACGGCCAGGACGCGCAGACCGCGCAGGACGCCGCCAAGCACGCCGTGCCGGTCCCGGCGAAGATCGGCGACCCCTCGACGATCAAGCACGTGTTCCTCATCGTCAAGGAGAACCGGACCTACGACCAGGTCTTCGGCGACCTGCCGCAGGGCAACGGCGACTCCACGCTGACCCAGTACGGCGAGGCCGTCACCCCGAACGAGCACGCCCTGGCGCAGCAGTTCGGCCTGTACGACAACTTCTACGACACCGGCACGAACTCCGCCGAGGGCCACAACTGGCTGATGCAGGCGGACGACCCGGAGTACACCGAGTCCTCCGCCGGCGAGTACACCCGCAGCTACGACACCGAGGACGACGTCCTGGGCCACCAGGAGTCGGGCTTCATCTGGTCCGGGGCGCAGGCCGTGGGCAAGAGCGTCAAGGACTACGGCGAGTTCCAGTCGCAGGACATCCAGCCGGCCGGCGCGTCCTGGCAGAACTACTACTGCGACGCGCAGACCATGGCCGCCACCGGCGCGCCGAGCCAGTACCCGATCAAGGCCGTCTCGCCGATCCCGTCGCTGAGCGCGGTGTCGGTGCCGGGCTTCCCGCGCTTCGACCTGACCGTGCCGGACGTGTACAAGACCCAGGTCTGGAAGCAGGACTTCGAGAAGAACGGCCCGGCCGCGCTGAACATGATGTGGCTGTCCAACGACCACACCGGCGGCCCGGTGACCCCGGCCGCCGGCGTGGCCGACAACGACCTGGCCGTCGGCCAGATCGTGGACACCATCTCGCACAGCCCGTACTGGAAGGACTCGGCCATCTTCGTGGTCGAGGACGACTCCCAGGCCGGCCTGGACCACGTGGACGGCCACCGGGCGCCGGTGGAGGTCATCAGCCCCTACGCCAACCACGCCACGGTGGACAGCCACTACTACTCGCAGATCACGATGGTCCGCACCATCGAGCAGATCCTCGGCATCCACCCGATGAACCAGCTCGACTCCGCGGCCACCCCGATGACCACGGCCTTCACCTCGAAGCCGAACTTCGCGCCGTACACCGCCGTGCCGAACCAGACCTCGCTGACCCTGGGCCTGCCCCAGCAGCCGGCCTGCGGCCCGAACGTCCCGGCCGGCCAGACCACCTCCTCGGTCGCCAAGGCCGACACCACCGCCACGGCCGTCCCGGCCGCCCAGGCGGCGGTCGCGGCGCAGTGGAAGTCGTGGGCCGCTCTGCAGCACCTGACCGGTCCGGGCGCGATGCCGGACTTCGCGAACCCGGTGCTGATGAACCGGTACACGTTCTACCAGACCACTGGCTGGACGAAGGCGTACCCGGGGGACAGCAAGATCCTGGCGCCGAAGGAAGTTCCGGGTGCTTTCCTGCCCGGGTCGGCGGACAACTGATCTCGGAGCTGGACAGCAGTTTGATTGATGCTTGAGGGGCGCTCGGCCGGTTCTTTCGGCCGGGCGCCTTCAGCGTTGGTGCTCGCGGAGCGCAGTGAGCAGCGCGAAAAGCGGCGCTGTTGACCTGTGTGTGGGGGTTGGTGGCGGGCGGGTGCGGTTGGTTTGTGGTTTTTAGAAGCTTTTTACGGCTTCGCGCATGGTTTGATGACCTCGCTGGGGGACGCAGTTCGGTTGTGCCACACGGCTGGCGTTGGCGGCTGGCCAGTGGTCGCTGTGCACGACCGCGCACGGGTCCGAGTCACTGCGCACACGTGATGTGGGCGGGTGGCGGCCGCGTGTGGTGGGTGCCTGAGATCAAGAGCAGGCGCCTGCGCGGCGAGCGGCCTCGGCTCGGAGGGTGGGGGGGTCGCGTAG
>NZ_JAACYW010000290.1 GCF_015356825.1 Catenulispora rubra
CCTCCTGCGTGCTCCGGACTCAACACCCACGAGCTACACAGAAGGCCCTGCCTTCATGCGTGCATTGACATCAAGTCACACGAACGAGAACACGCCACACGCCCTGTTCGGTTGAGCAACAGCCTCTGAGTGCATCAACCTTCCAAGGACGCGACATGCCGATCTTCCCGCTGGACACTGCGGCAGACCTATGTGCCGATCGCGTACCAGGAGGGGCACCACTGGTACGCCGGTGGTGTATCGGCT
The DNA here is from genome assembly GCF_015356825.1 of Catenulispora rubra. Taxonomy (GTDB): domain Bacteria; phylum Actinomycetota; class Actinomycetes; order Streptomycetales; family Catenulisporaceae; genus Catenulispora; species Catenulispora rubra. The sequence goes on from NZ_JAACYW010000290.1 coordinate 247, forward strand.
ATCGGGTCCGTCGCGGGGCACGCTGCCTATGGCTACGCAGCCCACCAAGGCATCAGTGTGAACGCTCTGGCCAGCGCGCTCGCGCCCGCGCCGACTCCGCGGCGAGTGGGTGCCCTTGCGGCGGCTGTGCTCTCGTTCATCCCGGTGTTGGCGGTCGGCGTGTGGATGGCCCTGGCCGTCTCACACCATGTCGCCCCGGCGGGGACGGGGACGCTGCAAAAGGGCTCGTACGACGTCGGCGCGTGGCTGATTCCTGTGTTTTTCGCACTGCCGCTTATCGGATTCCTGGCGGCATTCCTGACGCGTGTCCGCGGGAACGCCCGGGTCCGCCGCGGCCAACCATTGGCATTTGGGGTCTGGAGCCACGGATGGCTGTGTCGACGGTGCGGAGGAGCGTTCTTCCCCGTCGGGACACCACTGGAGGTGCCGACGGGCGAGGTGATGGCGTTGGCCAGCTTCCGTCGTATCGTGTGGAGCGCAGGCGGCTACGCCTCTTCATAAGCTCCGAGGAGATGCCAAGCGCTGAGGCGATCGGCTTGTTCGGGCGGGGCGGCCAACTTTCAAAACCGATCGCCCCGCCGGGGAGGGCGGACATCGGTGGATATCCGGCCCGGTCTCGTTAGCGATGCTCCTGGTGTTCCAACGGTCGGGAGCGCCTTCTGCGGCGTTGCCGTCTGCGTGATTCGGGTCGGGTGTATACCAGTTGTCGCTGGTAGATGTCGTCGCCGACGAGGTATGCCGGAGCGAGGACGAATGACACAGGCGCGTCACCATCGCATGGCGGCCACGCTTCCTGGCCGGCTGGGTCTACCGTGCTGCCAGCTACAAATGCGTAGTCAAACCTGACACGGTTCTGCGTCGAGTTCAGCGCGACGATCCTACGGTAGAGGGCATCGGCTGCCGCGGTCTCCTGCGAGATGCGGGGGTAGACGGCAGAGGGAAACGTTTCTGGAAGGATGCGCGGAACGTGCTCGGCGGATAGCGGGCCGTGAGGGAACAACAGCGTACTCAGGCGCATGATGACCTTGGCAACCTGGTGCTGGGTTTGCACCCCGGGGTGCTGGTCGTCGAGGCTGAGGATGCGGCGGGCCAGGCTGTTCAGTCTTTGCTCGATGAACGCCCGGTGCTCACGGGCGAGGTGCAGATGCAGGCCGTGGATGTTGGTAGTCGTCATGCTGCGGTCGCGGGTGTGGGCGGTTCGGAAGGTGTCGAAGGCCTTCTGCAGCTGGGTTTGTTGCTCCCTATATGCGGCCAGTTCGTGGGTCATGGCTTGGATTCGCCGTTCGAGTTCGGTGCTGGTGTGCTCCAAGGTCTCGTACTGGCGGGTCACTCCGGCCAGCGCGGTCGTCAGACCGAGCTCGTGGCTGCTCGAAGGATTCCGGAACGGTTGATGGTGATCCCAAGGACTACTGTTCTCGTCGTTCCAGTAGGCAGGGTGCTGCTCGTCGTACACAGTCGGTGCCGGTCCCTTGGCTTTAGTAGTTGGTGTGGAAGGTCACGGTCGTCTCGATCTCTTTGCCGGTGCGGACGACGACCGCTCGTGCTTTGATCTCGGTTTCGCCGAAGAACAGGTAGAGCTTGAAGGCTCGCTCCTCCTGTGCATACTTCATGACCTTCGCCAAGCTGCACGTGATGGCGCCGATGCGGCGGCATCCCTCGTCGGTGACGTAGCGCGGATCGAAGTCAGGGCTGGAGTAGAGCTCGATGTCGACCGACTCCTGGCCGGGCTCAACGGGGAGGTAGCCGTGCACCACGTGTGAGCCGCTGTCGACGACCTCGTTCTTCCGGACGTAGACGTCGAACCTGTTGTCGCACATCACCCGCCCTTCGCTGCTGACGTAGCGGTGGGCGTCGTCGTCGACGCCGTCCTCGAAGAAGCGGGAGATCGCGCATCCGTAGGTCAACCGTGTTCTGCGAGCGCGTGTTTGTGGTTCGTGGCAGAAGTGGACGGCGCCGACCAAGACGGCAATGCCGGGGTTGGCCGGGATCAGAACGTCGGCCTGGTCGGCCACGTGATTTCGGATGACAGCCTGGAGATACGGGGATTCGGCGAATCCGCCGGCCAGTACGAGCACATCGCGTGGCGAGGTCGTGGTCCGCGATTCGGCCATAGCGGCGAATTGTTGGTCGATGAGCTCCAGGATGTCCGGGACCACGGTGTCGAACAGTTGGCGGGTCTCGGCGGCGGTGATGACGATGCTGTCGTTGGTGCCCTCTTGCACCCGGCTCAGTCGGCGCCGTGCGCCCTGGGGCAGGGCACGGTCCAGGGCAGTCGGGATCGACAGCCAGACCGGATCCTCTTGCTCCAGGCGGAAGGTCAACTTGGCCCGCTCCCAGGCGTCGGCCAGCTCAAGCAGCGCATCGGGCACCTCGGTGCGCAGCTGCTCCAGGATGTCGCTACGACCGAGGCGGGCGACCATCAGCTGTTCCAAGAAGGCGCCGTTGATGTAGTTGGAGCCGTGCTTTCCGCTGGTGACGGCACCGATCTGAACCATGCGGCCATCCGGGTCGACCTCGTAGGAGGTGATGTCGACGGTGCCGCCACCGCAGTCGACGACCATGAAGCGGGTCCCGGGAGTCCTCAGGGTGGTGGATTCGAGGCCGCCGGGTGTGTTGACCCCGGACAGTAGGGCGTAGTGCGCGGCCGCTTCCGGTTCCAGGGCGAGGATCAGCCTGCCGTCCTCAGCCGGCAGGCCGGCATCTCGTGCGATGCACCGTGTTTGTTGCTTCTGGTAGTCGGACCACAGTGCGGGCGTAGGCAGGCACCAGTCGATCTCGTCTTCGTGGTACCCGGCGTCGGCGATCTCTGACACTGCCTGCTGGTAGACGCGTCGCAGGCATGCCACGGCCAGGTCGTATGGTTCCAGGTCGAGGCCGATGGCTCTTGGCGCCGTCCGTACCGGGTCGGATTCCTGGGTCTCGCCCGATGGCTGCTCTGCCGGGACCGCCTCCAGGTCCTCGGCCTCATCCTCATGCTCGGTGGCTTGCTGGTCCGGCAGGTCCATCTTGAACCCGGTGTAGAAGCGCATCCCACGGCCGCCGGCTTGGCGGCCCAGCGTTTGCCAACGGCGTCGCGCCTCGAACCCGTTTGCCTCGACTGATCCGTCCGGCCCGATCAGCAGGGCACTGAGGTTCTTGGCCGTCAGCGTCGGCGCAGACTCCCATTGTGTGTTGATCGCAATATGCCGTTGCGCCGGTTCGGTGACGTCCTCCTCGACGATCGACCAGGCGAATCCGGTTCCGTAGGTGCCGAAGTCGACAGCCGCCTTGACGCGGGCCCGGCGACAGCTTCCGCCGACGGTTGGAGCGGGATCGTAGGGGTCTGTGCCTAGTGAGTTCACAGGCTGAAGGGTCCGGAACCTCGTACCTGCGGGCAAGTCAATAGCGGTTCTGATCTGCTATTTCACCCGCTTGGATCAAAGTGCGTGTTCAATATTGCACAGGATTGATCATTTCTGGGCTGCGCAATATTGAACACCGATCAGGGCTCCTCGGCGTTTCGCGAGGGGTATGTGGCGGCCGGGGCGCGACGATGTGTGAATCTGGCTTGCCAACATCCGATTGTCAGGGAGGTTCCGATGAGCACCGAGGGTCGCATGACGCCTACGGCACCGGGCAGTGGGATCTTGAACGTCAGGCCCTTGCTGGTAGAAGCAACGCCTGAGCAAGTGCAGCCGCTTACTTCGGACTACCATCGAGTCTTGAGGGAGTTGCAGGACTACGGCACGATGGTTGCCGGCCGCGACACGCTGTTCGTGCGGGCTCGGCAGGCCAGGATCACCGAGGTGAAGATCGCCGAGCTGACCGGGCACTCACGCAACACGGTGCGTAAGGTCCTCGCTGAGATGCGGTTGGCAGGCCACCTCAAAGACTGAGCGCACCGCAGGCCGGCTGGGAGGTGGTCAGGCTTGGCAAGCTCGGCGAACCGCCGGCGATGGTGATCGCTAGCAGTACGTCGCTGCGTCCGGTCCTGCGCAGTGCCAATCCAGCAGGATGTCTCGGGTCCGGGCACCGATGTACTCGGGGTCAGCAACGGGCGGGGCGTGGTCGTTACGAACGCCACCTACAACGGTTCGATCCCTCAGGCGACAACACGTCGTTCGGGTTCCAGGCGAGAGCTGCGGCAGCCGGCAATGTCCCACCTCGTTTTCAGAGGACTTTTCGCACCAGTATTTTCAGTTTCTCCAGCACGGTCCGAGTGATCGGTGATCACGAGGAGCCTTTCTGGCGTGTGGTCTCGTCGCGGCGTAGCGAACCGTCGGGCGGTCCGCTCGAATACCGCTGCGACCTTCAAGGGGGTGGGCGTGCTCGTGTAGGTGCGTTTCACTTACTCACGGACACGTCGGAGACATGACTGGGGTCAGCTGCTCGCCAACACGTTGGTAGCAGGTCACTGCGTCATGCGTGACTAGAGCTGTGATCTGCCATGTCCGTGGGAACAGGTCGCAGTGGAATGCGGTGTCGGCGGCTGACGGCTCGGCGGGCGCGTCGGCCGGATGGGTATGGAACCATCCCACAAGCCGCTGATCACCGAGGATCCGATGCAGCGCGATCAGCGAGTCTTGGGTCACGGTCCAGCTCGTGCGCGTCCCTTGTGTGTGTGAAGCCCTGACCGCCTCTGTGATGGTGACCAGCCAGTGTCCGTGTCGGCGGTCCACGGAGCCGAGAAGGAATCCGCCGTCCTCGACGTCTTCCGAGGCGTACTCGGCGAGTGCCAGCGTCTCGCTGATGTGAACCCGAACCGGCAGTGCGGAGTCGTGTTCGGTCCCGCGCCACAACGCGTCGTCTGGAGCGCCGAGCTGGACGTCCGTCCGGCTTGTCGGTTCGATCGCGAACACCGGCCGCGCTCGTCGGCCGAGCGCGGCCGGCGCTCCACCACGGTCGATGATCTGCCGTTGTCCGGCATCGGACACTGTCCAGGCTGCGGCCGCCAGATCTAGGAACCCGCCGCCGCCGAAGTCCTCAGGGCTCACATCATAGATCCGGTAGGAGGCCAGATCGATCAGCGCCCGGCAGACCACGTCCAGGGCCGGGCTCTCAAACGTGAGGCACACGGTGCCGTCGACGATGTTCGGGTGGAATACGGGCGAGAGCCAATCGACGGTCGGGTGTGTCACGGGATAACCGGGTGGGAGGGTGATCCGTACGGTGTGCCGGTCCGCCGGAATCGGCTGGAGCGGACGGGAACGTGAATCTGGCGGGCCGAATCCGTTGGCGGCGAAGGTGACGACGAATCGCGTGGCGAAATTCTGATCGTCTACTGAGTCCAGTGAGAACTGATTGGTCTCGATGGCGAAGCCAGAGATCTGGTCGCGCGCCGATTCCAGCGCGGCTAGCCGGGTCTCATAGAGGCCTGCGCCGGCCGTGGCCTGGATACCCACGCGAAGCACGTCGCCGTCTTCGACTCTCGCGCTGTGAACATCCGCCGCCGGATCGAGTCGCTCGGGATCGCGGCCCTCGCCGGGAAGCCTGTCGACTGCGATAGGCCGGCGACGCGAAGGGTCCTCGGGGTTCTGGCTGAGAACTGCGGCCGCGATTTCCTCAACGCGGGTCGTGGACGGAACGCCCGTCAGACTGTAGGAGGTGCCGTCAGGTCCCTCGACGACGATCTCGACGAGGAGGTAGGGGCGGTGGTCCGAGCGTGTGCAGGCGACGTCGACCCCGCGTTCGGTCAGGTTCTGCAACGCGGAGTCTAGTTCCGCACTGTCGCGGTAGCGAATGCTGATGTTCGTGACCGTCGCCGTCGCGATCAGCAATTCAGCTTCGGGATCGACGAACTGGCGGGCCAGCGCCAGGTGATCTTCGGGGTCCCCGCCTTCGAACGTCAACAGGGCCTGGTTCTCGGCGGGCTCCAGATCATTCGTCATCGTGATCGCTCCCCCAGTTCGAAGTACCTGTCCGCGCGGAGGGTGCCCCGGCGGGCCACCGGCAGGATTTCGTCTCTTGCGATACCTAGATCGGTGAGGCTCGCGCAGGAGGACGCCGTTCGTAGCAGCTGTCCGCCGTCAGGCAGGCTCGCCCAGGTGAAAGCCTCCTCGTCCGCGGCCATGTAGTCCAGCACATCCTGGACGGTGGCGACCGCGCCGATCTGTTCGATCTGTGTGGCGTCGAGTGACTCGTGGAGCGGGCATGCTGTATCCCGACGGAGCTCGGCCTGATGGACCGCCCCGACCGACTCGATGCGCGAGGCCTGGGCAGTCGGTAGCCCGAACAGGATGCGGAGGGCGGAAGTCGCCTGCCACGCTCCGACGAGAGCAGCGATCGCTGAAGATGCTCCGTGCGCGGTATCCGGAATGGGCGCGGCGCAGCTCCATGGATCGTCCTGCACGGCGCGTTGCTGCTCGGACATGCCGCACCCGAAGCACGCACCTCCAGGCCCGTAGTAGCAGACCTGCCCACCCCAGGGATGCGTGCCCGCATCGAGGAGCCCGCCGCCGACGGCGTTGCACCGGGCTGCCAGGCTGATGCGTGCCGCGACGCTGTCCAAGCAGCTGATGACGAGGTCCGCGTCCCGGAGTGCAGCCAGCCCGATGCCGTTGACGTGCGGAGCCACGATCGGCTCAACCTCGGTGCCAGGCGACAGATCCCGTAGGGCGTCGGCAGCCGCGTCGGCCTTGTACCGTCCAATGTCCTTGGCACGGAACAAGATCGTGCGACTCAGATTGGATTCGGCCACCATGTCCGGATCGCAGATGCGGAGCCGGCCGGCGCCCGCCATGGCCAGGATCCGGGCCACCTCGTTGCCTAGCGCACCCACGCCGATGATCACGACGGTCGCGGACCGGAGCCGCTCGTGCCCCCAGCCGGGGATCCCGTCGTGGCGGCTGAAGCGTTCCGTCATTGGTGTGCGATCTCTTCGAACGCCGTCCGGCTGGCTCGGGTCGCCGGGTGGTCCGGGCCCAGGACCGCCGTGCGGGCCTGGATCAACTGCTCGAACAGGAGCTCGGCTTCGTCGTCGCGGCCGAGGTCGGACAGCACCGTCGCGAGATTGTGGAGGGTCGTCAATGTGTCAGGGTGTCGGTCGCCTAGAACCCGGTGCCGCGCGGCCAGAATGCTGCGGAATTCTCCCTCCGCGACGCTGAAGTGCCCGAGAGCCGCCATCGTTGACGCCAAGTTGTGGCGACTGGCCAGGGTGTCGGGATGATCGGGCCCGAGAGTCGACTCCCTGCGGCGCTCAGCCTCGGCAAACAGCTCCCTGGCCTCAGAGAGCTGCCCTGCGTCGAACAGTCCGTCAGCGAGCGCCGACAGCGTAGCCGGATACTCTGGGGAGTCAGCTGGCAGGATTGCGGCTGCGGCCCGCAGGTGCGTCAGCGCCTCGGCGTGGTCGGCGTCGGCTCCGGTGATGGTGGACCTCGTCTGCAGCGCCGCCCCCAGGTTGGACCGTGCCAGAGCTTGGCTGGGGCCTTCGACGGCAGCGGCATCTCGCAGGGACGCGACGGCCTCGTCCAGATCGGCCATGCCGTTCGCGCAATGGAAGCGTCTCATGAGCGCGGCACCGAGGTTGGACTCGAGGGTCGGCCGGTGCGCTTCGTCTGGGGACGTCTCTTCCACAGCTTGTCTGAAGTTGGCGATCGCGCGGTTGAGGTCGGTCAGATCGTTGGTGACGTCGAACTGCGCCAACAGGTCGTTGGCGAGATTGGACAGGAACACGGGATGATCGGGATGGGACGCCGGCGTCTGGTCCAGGGCTGCTTCCCACAATGAGGTCGCTCGATCCAAGTCGGCAGCGTCCTGGGTGAGGTCGAAGCGGGCGCGCAGAGCGTCCGCGAGGTTCGCCCGGAGCTGCGCCGTGGCGTCGGAGGCGGCCGTCGACCCCACGGTGCCTATAGCGTCGGAACAGACCGTGATCGCCTCGTTGAGCACCAAGCGGTCCCCGGTGGTCCGGTAGATATCCACGAGACGTGTGGCCAGGCGGGACGTCGCGATAGGCCAGAGCGCGTGCCCGGCTGGCAGAGCGTGCGCCGCGTCCCGGAAGATCCCGAGGGCCACCTCCCTATAGCCGCGTTTCACGGGCATCCCGCGTGCGGCGGCCAGGCGTCGGCCCCAGGGCAGCGGTGGCGCCTGCGGGTGGGTGAGCTCCGTGAAATGGCTGGCCTCGTCGAGCAGGCTTAGCGATTCCCGCCACCGGCCCGACTCCAAGAGCTCGAGTCCTGCGTCGGCCAGCAGCAGCGCGGCTTCTCCACCATGTCGAACCGGGTCCTCCTTCACCAGTTCACGCAGCGTCGGGAGATCGGGAAACGAGTACTCAGTCATCCATGCCGCCCCCTCCGCGCAGGATCTGCTTCAGCGCGCGCTCCATCGACTGGGCGTCGTCGGCCTCGACTGTCTCGGTCTGGGTGCCGTCCCTTGTGGTGGTCCGCTGATAGCGGATGTGGGAGGCGGCCCGGACATCAGGCGTTTCGACAGACAGTGACCAGGCGACGGCCACCTTCGACTTCTGCAGATCGCCCCGCGCGCCGGTGCCTCGCATAAGTCTTGGCAGCTGCCGATCTCGTCGGAGGAACCGCTGGCTGTAGGCGTGACAGTCAAGCTTCGCCCGCCGCATGAACGCGACGGCCTGCGCCAAAGCCAACGGATGGAAGGCGAGGTCCGTGGCGAGGGCTTCAGCTTCCTGGACTGTACAGCCCGTACAGGACCGGATATACGCCGCCGCCTCGTCCGGACTGAACAGGCCCACCTCGACGACGCGGTGGTCCTGCCCGGCGGGTGGAGCGACGACCCCGTCGCGCACTGTGATCAACACTCTGCCGTTGGGACGGTCCGGCGGCCACAGAGCCTCCAGGTCCCCGGTATTCACGACATCGTCCAAGACCACGAGCCAGCGGCGGTGTGTGGTAGCCAGCCAGTGGGGGAACGAGTCGACGCCGATCGCCGCAGCTGCCTCCTGATAGATACGGAGGATCTTGTCTCTGCGGTCGGCGGACACCCAAACCACCAGATCGACGTCCTCGCCGCTCCACAGCGACCGGGCGTAATGGCTTGCAAGATGAGTCTTTCCGGTACCACCGACGCCTTCCTGATGGGACGTCAATACGACGCGCCCGCAGGCCTGGATCGCGGCCATCATGTCGAGACCGCACCCGAGGCGTGGGTGGTGGTCCTCGACCGGTGGCAGGGCGCCCACACACTGTGCCTCCGGCTTGGGCAGGACCGGAAGCCAGGCCCGGTCGACTCCGAGAGCCCGCCACCACCTCTCGGCGTCCGCCAAGTGGGCGATCCGCGACATCGGCGTGACGGTGAGCTGGGACTGGCCGTGACGCGGGTCGTGGGTCGACACCACGCCAAGGACATAGCCATCCGCCAGTACCGCAGCGCCGGACATGCCCGACCACGACGAGCGGCCGGGGGCAGCTTCAGCGGTGGGCGCATTGGCGAAGCGCAGAGTCAGCAATCGGCTGTAAAGGTCTTCGGCGGTTGGAATGACCCCGTTCACCTGGACACTCTCGCGCACGACGACATTCGTTCCGGTACTGAGCGTCTTGTAGTCGGGGAAACCGACCGCGAAGCTCTCGACCAGGCCCGCTCGGCCCAGTTCCCGATCGACCTGCGCGAAGCCGATCGGAGGGATGTCGCCCAGGTCCCCCTCCACCTCCAGCAGCGCGAGATCGGCGACAGCCGGATCCGCCAGCATAACTACTCGCGCGGTCCAAACCTGCTTGCTCGGTGGGAATCCCGGTGTCGTCCGGCGAACACGCGGCGCGCCGTGCTCGACTACGTGGCCGGCGGTCAGAACGAGACGTTTCCCGATCAGGAAGCCGGAGCCGGAAACCCATGGGCCCGTGTCGACCTCGTCTGAGCCGGCCAGGACCTCTACTACCCGGGCAGCTATCGGAATCATCGCTTACGCGGCCTAGCCAGGCATGGTCGAGGACGTGCTCGACACCTGAATGGCTTTCCCCTGAGCGTCGACGGGCGGCCCCAGGACCATCGAAATGGTCTGCATCGACTCCTGGGTGTCCGTCCCCTTCGCCCCGAACTCGAGGACCCAAAGCTTGATCTTCCCGCTGTCTTCGTCAGACTTGGTCATCCCTACCTGGAACTGGATGGTCACCTCGCCCACGGGGAACCTGATGTCGGCATGCTGTCCCGCCGACACGGCTTCTGTGAGTTCCTCGCGTATTCGCGCTATCGCCTCGACCAGCCCTATCTCCACCCTGACCCCCTCGCGGAACGAGCCCCAACGCGGCGTTGGTCTGAGCCGCCGAGGGAATCATAGCTTTGACTCGCTGAGTTCGACTGCCGACAGCGAGGACGAACCCTCCTCCGGTGATCAGTGTTCTGCGATCTTGCCGCGCCGGTCACTGACAACGACCCGTCTCATCGGAGAGCACCCCGGGGCCCGCACCGGCTCGTCACCTGAAAATAGACACCGCAGGTCAGCACGCCCAGACCGAGGGCCATGGTGGTTCATGGTGAAGATTTGCTGAAAAGTCTGGCACTCAGATGAAAGGCTCAATGAGAACCTTACAGGTCATTGAACTGGTGGAGCGCATGTATTCGAACCATGTTGTATTCTCCGTGCCTGGTCAGATCGGCCGAAATTCGCGGCCGTGCCTTGGTCGGTCGTCGGGGTTCGCGTTGTCAAGTGTTGGGTGGGGATTTCGGCGGTGGGGTCCTTTGTGTTTGCCGGCCCGCTCCGCTTCCGAGCGCGCTTACATGCGCGGCTGGCCGCGGGGGTACTTCGGATACTGCGAGTCGAACCCGTCGGGGTTGACGTTGTGGCTTGCGGCCCGGACCCGGTCTGGGCTGGGACGTGTCTCGACCGGCGGGTCGCGAATCATGGGGCGGATGTTCGCTGCGGGAAAATTGGGGACCGGACTACGCGGTGTCGCCGTGCGGGCGGTTGCGGGCCTCGACGGCTTTGATCGTGTTCTTCAGTGCCTTCCTCAGAACTCCCTTTCCGATACTGCCCACGAGCAGCCCCACTGCTTTGCCCTTGAAGTTCTTGCCTTCGCGGACCACGTCGACCGTCAGCTGGGTCGTCCCGTCGGCTTGTGGCGTGAGCGTGTATGTGTGGCCTGAGCGGCCGCCCCAGGTGTTGGAGTCGATGGTGGTCATCGTCACGTGGCGGGGGTCGGACCAGTCGTACTTCAGCCGTTCCCAGATGCCGTTCGAGCCTTCGGTGACGTCTGCGGAGGTGGGGCCCGTCTCGTGCACCTTCAAGTACTTGTCGGAGCTGTTGCCGAAGAGTTCCTGGCGGCCGGGGCCGAAATCCGTCAGGCCGGCCAGAAACTGTTCCGGGGTCGCGGTCGTCGTCTCGGTGAGGTGGATTGTCGGCATGGTTACTCCAGTGATGGGATCGAGGCCGGGATTCGGGCCTCGGTTTACATTTTCGCGTCGCCGGTCACGAATGGCGACGTCAAAGTGCCCGCGACGTTCACCTGAACGGGTCTACGAATCGCGTGCCTGTCGCGGTGTTCAGCGTCCGGCCGTTCCCTGGCGGCTTCCTCGATCAGGTCGGTGACCTGCTGCGGGTGGGAGATCATCGTCAGGTGCGAGTTGTCGACCTCCACGACGTGGAAGTGCGCGCGCCGGGCTTCGAAACGCTCCAGAGTCTCGGGCCGGGTATGTGCTCGTCGAGGCGTTCGAGCCAGTCGAGGAACACCGGTATCGCCGCCGGGATGGTGCGCAAGCCGTTGGCCAGGTCGCCCACCGTGTCGCAGCGCACCCCGACGGCGGCCAGGTCCCGGCGCGATTCGGATGTCGAAGCCGTCGCGCCCGTCGCGATATCGAGTTGGCAGGTCTTCCAGCCAGTTCTCGGACTGTGGCATGGATACGTAGTCATATGTCATGGTGCTGGCATACCTGTCGCGCCCCTGGCGTCGTGCTGGGAGTCAGCTCATTGAGGACCGGTCCTCGCACCTTATAGCTAGCCCCCCGCCAAGGACCGTAACGGCGGGAAGGGCGTGACGCTCCATGTCGGATCCTGAGATACCTGAGCAGCCTCCGCAGCCGGGCGGCCCGCAGGGGTTGAGCGGCAAGCGCAATGTGGCGATCTTCGGTGGGATCGGGGCCGGTGTCGTCGTGCTCGTCGTGGTCCTGGCGGTCGTGCTCAGCGGTGGGAGCACTGCAGCCGCCGGGCGGGAGGAAGACCGGAAACATCGGCGTGCAGAGCACGGCCGGCAGCGTAGTAGCAGCCTGGAACAAGGCCTCGCTCGGAGCCGCGATCATCGGGACCTGGGTCAGCGGAAACGACCTCGTCGTGATCACGCTTGAGGCCGTGACCGCCTTCAAAGCCGCCAGCGGCATACAGGACTGGCGATGGCCGGTACCGTCCGGTGAGAAGATCTGCCGCCTGAGCTCGACCACTTCAAGCCCCCGCGGCGCCTTCATCTACGGCACCAGCGACGTCTGCGGGAACCTCCAAGTCATCGACCTGACCACGGGCAAGCCGGTCTGATCCACGCCCGTCAACCTCTCCACCTCAGGTGGCGACGATCCCTCCGACAATCCGGTCGCTCTGTCCATCCAGGGCTCGTACCACGGACCAGCCCTCGGGCTCCGGGTTCGGCCCGCTCAGAGTGGCCACCGCCGAGTACTGCCGCACCTGCTGCGGAAGCAGCGCCAGCAGGTCCGAAGGCGGCTCCATTCCCGCAGCGACGGCATCGACATAGCGCCTGGCATCTACGGGCCCGAAGTCCCCGGCCGCACGCACCGCCTTGAACGCGTCGAACCGTCGGCCGAGCCCCGCCAGGCGGCTCACCTCCGCATCCAACGCGCGCGGCGGAACTTCACCTCGCACCTTCTCGCGATACTGGTCAGGCCACTCCAGGAAGTCCTCACACATCCACGGCACCACCCGATGCAGGCCGCCGTCCAACCCGTCGACGAGAAACGGCGCATTGCCGACCAGCATGTACTTGACATCGCCCGTCTCCACGAACCGCCGTGTGTTGTAGCCGATCAACCAACCCAGTTCATGCTGCTCAACGCCGGCCACGACAGACGGCTCGTCGGAGCGCACCGACCCGACCGACTCCCACTCGGCGAGCAGCCGCCGCTCGACCAGTTCAACCGCCCACTCGCGCGAGATCATAGAGCCAAAGTACTCAGGCCCAGGACAGCAGTCCCACCGATATTGCGCAGGCGCAGCTCAGGCGCAAACTCCGTGGGAAAGCGAAAGATTCAACGGGAACCTACAAGGGCCCTGTAGGTTCCCATCGAAGTCTTCAGTGGTCGCGGCGGTGAGCTGCGGCGGCTCGACGGGTCTCGCGTAGTTTTCAGTTGATCCTTCTCCTTGATGTTGTCAGTTTCTTCGGCGTCGCTCCCGACGTTCGGTGATCGCTATTTGTGTGGCTTGGCGTCTGCCGCCGGAGACCCACCCTGCCGGGTCTGGCGTCCAATCTGCCGGGATGCCCGTGGCTCCGGTCAGGTCAATGCTGGTGAGATCCACGCCATCCAGCCTCGTACTGGTCAGGTCGGCGTTCCTCAGACTTGCCCCGGCAAGGGTCGTGCGCAGCAGGTCACTTCCGCTCAAGTCCATTCATTCAAGGCTGCGACCTGCGACTCCTTGGCGTTCTCGATCGCTGATTACGCGTCACGTTTCTCAGCTCGGTGGCATTTCTTCCACTTACGCTTACGTCCGAATACACTCGCGAGGCGTTGCCTGCGATCCGCATGGTCTGGGTTCCGCTGTGGGATCGGACGAGGACAGCTGTCCCAGCTTGATGTCCGTAGCCGGGCGGAGAGGCGTAAAGATCTTCTGTGCGCTAACCTCGCCGCAGTTCTGCGACCTGCACGGTAATTGATCTACCCACTTGGTGGGGACGTGACCCAAATGAATGGTGACACATCTCTAGCAGTTCCCTGCGAACTAAGAGCGACCGAGGATAGGGGTCATTTCAGGCGTCGAGTGGTGGGTCGTGTGTCCCATCGGTAGCGGGTGCGGGCTTCCCGGATGAGTGCACGGACGGTGACGAACGCGGCGGCGAGGTAGAGGTAGAAATCGACGACCCGACCGTCGCGTTCGAAGCAGCGTCGGATCTTGCCGTAGCCGTTCATCCACGATGTTGGGTCGGCCGCGCGGCGAGGTTCCTGAACTGGTCAGGTCCTTTTTCCGCGCGGCCTCCCGCCGAACCGGACGTGACCGTTTACGGTCATCCGGC
>NZ_JAACYW010000291.1 GCF_015356825.1 Catenulispora rubra
AGATGTTTATAAGAGACAGGGGTCCTCGGCCGATGACCAGTGCCACATACAGGAGCCCCAGGACGAAGCCCGAGACGTGGGCGAAGTACGCGACGTCCGTGGAGCCGGCCACTCCGATCGTCTGCTGGAACTCCGGCAGCTGCATCACGAACCAGAACCCCAGAACGAGCCAGGCCGGTACCCGCATAGGTAGGAACCACAGGAACGGGACCAGTAACGTCACCTTTGCCTGGGGGAACAGGTATACGTACGCCCCCAATACCGCCGCGATCGCTCCCGAGGCCCCTACCAGCGGTCCGGTGGCCGTCGGGTTCGCCCAGGCGAAGGCATAGGTGCTCGCCGCGCCGCCGATGACATAGAACGTCAGGAAGTGAAGGCGCCCCAGAACGTCTTCGATGTTGTTCCCGAAGATGTACAGGAAGAGCATGTTCCCCAGAAGGTGGATCCAGCCGGCGTGCACGAACATGGCGGTGAACACCGGCCACACCGGATTCCCATGGCCGTTCAGCAGCTGCGCCGGGATCGCGCCGTAGTGGTACAGGTATGCGTTCTCCCTGGCCTTTCGTGTCGCGTCCGGGTTCATGCCCGCGAACGCGATCGGCCCGGAAAGGAACACCACCACGTTCGCGATGATCAGACCGTAGGTGACGACGGAGGCCCGGGACACCGGGTTCTTGTCGTGAATGGGGATCACCACTGTTGCATCATGGCCCATCACGGTGCGCGCGGGAGATCCGAAACGCGGCGCGCAGGGCCTACCTTTAAGGGAGAGCTTGGTGTGGACGCATAAGCGCGGCCGATAAGGTCGGCGGATCAGGAACGATGTCCGGAGGACTCTCCGGCTAGGCGAGGGAGTGGGGCGACGTGAGCTCACCGGAGGGCGAACGTCTCACGATCACACTGCCGGACTCGGTCCGGCAGCGGGTCGTGGAGATCGCCTCCGAGGCGCTGGGCAAGCTCCCGGCCGCCGACGTCCCGGCCCCGCTGCGTCCGTTCGCCAAGTTCGCCCCCGCCAAACGCGCCAAAGCCGCGGCGATCCCCATGGCCGCGGCTCTGGAGAGCGACGGAGTGTTCCGCGCCCGGGTCGCCGAACGGGTGCGCGAAAGCTCCCCTGACCTGTCCGACTCCCTGTACGCCGGGGTGGTACCGGCCGCCGCGGACCCGCACGAGGTCGCGGCGGTCGCTTATGTGCTGCGTCCGCAGGGCTGGACCGGGATCGTCAAGGACGCTCTGGAGGCGGTTACCCAGGGGGCGCGGCTAGCCGCTGGAGAGGCTGCCGAGAACGAGGTCGCGCGACTCACTGCGGAACTCGCGGAAGTGCAGGAGACGGCGCGCTTGGCGGCCGACGGTTTAAGGGCCGCCCAGGAGGAGGCCCGCCGTGAGGGCGACCAGTTGCGGCGCAAGGTGCGGCAGCTGGAAGCCGACATGCGGCGTGCTCAGGCGGCCGCGCGGGCTGCGGAGACGGCGCTGGAGGCCGAACGCGCCTCCTCGGCATCTGCCGCGTCGGCCTCAGAGGCCGAACTAAGGCGCCTGCGGACGCGTCTGGCGGCCGCGGAGTCGGCGTTGGACACAGCGCGGCGTTCGGCCCGTTCAGGGCGCTCTGAAGGCGACATGCGGCTGCGGTTGCTGCTGGACACCGTGACCGGGGCGGTGAAGGGCATAGAGCGCGAGTTGGCGCTGCCGCCGACCGAGACGCGTCCGGCGGACACGGTCGGGGCGGCGTCTCCGGACTCTGTGGCGCCCTCGGACATGCCCATGCAGGGGCGCGCCAAGGACGACCCGGCGCTGTTGGACCAGTACTTGGCTCTGCCGATGGTGCACCTGGTGGTCGACGGATACAACGTCACCAAGACCGGCTACCCGACGTTGCCGCTGGCCGAGCAGCGGGTGCGGCTGGTCGGCGGGCTGGCGGCGCTGGCCGCGCGGACCGGGGCCGAGGTGACGTGCGTCTTCGACGGCGCCGCGCTGGACGGGCCGGTGCGGCTCACGCAGCCGCGCGGCGTGCGGGTGCTGTTCTCCGCGCCGGGGGAGATCGCCGACGAGCTGATCCGGCGCCTGGTGGCGGCCGAGCCGGCCGGGCGGCCGGTGGTGGTGGTGTCCTCGGACCGCGAGGTGGCCGAGGGGGTGCGGCGTTCGGGGGCGCGGCCGGTGCCGGCGTCGATGCTGCTCAATCGGCTCGCGCGGTCCTGAGGGCGGCGACTTGTCGCCAGATGTCTCATCTCTGATCCGCTCACCTATTTGAGTGGTTCATCCTTGCTCATCGGTGTCTGGTGGGTTTAGGTTCGTGCGCTGTTCCGCCGGTAATGTCCGGCGTGCCCTGATGCGGAGGTCATCACAGAATGGCGCCTCACAGTACGAAGCGATTAAAGAGGCACCGCGCCTCGGCCCTGCCCGCGCGGGGCCGTACCGTCGCCGCCGCGGCGCTGACCGCCGTGGCCGCCGCCGCGGGCGTGGTCGGCACGGCCGCCGCCGCACCGGTACCGGGGTCGCCGGCCGGCCCGGACGGCGACCGCTCGACGGTGCAGCAGCAGACGGTCAAGGGGCAGATCGCCGCGCTGTACCGCCAGGCCGACCAGCTGACGCAGACCTATGACGCCGCGCAGGAGCAGGCCGGCAAACTGACCCTGGCGGTCCAGCGCTCCCAGTCCGCACTCCAGGCGATGCAGGTCGACTACCAGCGCCAACGGGCCACCCTCGGCAGCATCGCCGCCGACCAGTACCGAGCCGGCGGCGTCGACGAAGAGCTGACCCTGATGCTCGCCGACCACCCGGACTCGTTCCTCAGCAACGAGGCCATGGCCTCCCGCCTCTCCGACGAACAGCGCCGCAAGATCGCCGAGGTGGTCGAGGAGCGCCGGCAGATCGTCCAGCTCCAACACGCCGCCGGCGACCAGCTCTCCGCCCTGAACGAGACCCGCGACGCCGCCGCGCAGTCCCGCGCCCAGGTGACGCAGCAGCTGCACAAGGCCCAGGCGCTCCTGGACACCCTGTCCGCACCCCAGCGCGCGGCGGCGGCTCAAGCCGAACTCGGCGCCGACCCCACCTCCGGCTTCGCCGGCCAGCAACTCGACCCCACCCTCATCGACCACACCGCACCGGCCCCCTCCGACCGAGCCCGCGCCGCGATCGAAGCCGCCCTGGCCGACCTCGGCAAGCCCTACGTCTTCGGCGCCGAGGGCCCCGACGCCTTCGACTGCAGCGGCCTGATCCAGAAGGTCTGGCGCCAGGCCGGCGTGGAACTCCCGCGCACGTCGTCGGAGCAGGCCCAGGCCGGGGCGCAGGTGCCGCTGTCGCAGATCCAGCCGGGCGACCTGGTGATCTACTACGCGGGGCGCAGCCACATCGGGATGTACGTGGGGGACGGGAAGATCATTCATGCTCCGCATCCCGGGGCCCAGGTGCGGATGGCGCCTTTGATGTCGATGCCGGTGAACACGGTGGTGCGGGTTTGAGTTTCGTCTGACCGACCGCACACCGGTGTCCTCGATCGCCTTCGGCCTGATCCTCGCAGCCTTTTCTGGCGGGAATGCGACACCTGGGCCTTGCTAGGTTGGTCCCATGAGGAAAGCCCCTGCTACCCGCCGTGTTGCGGCCGACGAACCGCTCGGCTTCGTGGTCGCTTCGGTGGGTAATGCGGCGGCGCTGGCTTTTGAGGCGGCGTTGGCGGAGGCGGATGTGCATCCGCGGCATTTTGCGGTGATGCGGGGGTTGCGTGACGGTCGGGAGCAGTCGCAGCAGCAGCTGGCCACTTCGTTGGGGATTCCGGCGAGTCGGCTGGTCGGGTTGTTGCAGGTGCTGATCGACCGGGGCTTCGTGGAGCGGCGGGAGGCGCCGCAGGACGCGCGGGCGAAGCTGGTGCGGCTGACGGATGCCGGGCGCGGGGAGTTGCAGCGGCTGTTCGGGCTGGCGGGGGAGTCGGAGGCGCGGTTGACCGCCGGGCTGAGCGCGCAGGATCAGGCCGAGCTGCGGCGGTTGCTGGACGTCGTGTACGGCAACGTGGCGTCCGAGAGCTCGCAGGTGGGGCCCGCTCGGGTCTGGTAGGCGTGGGCTGACGGTCCGCTCTCGGCGGCGGTTCCAGACCTACACGCTGCGGCGCGTCGGCCGGGGTTGGGAGTGCGTGGCGTTCCAGAACACTGAGATGAGCCGCCGCGCCAAGCGCGCCCATGCGAATTGACGCGGCCCGGCCACTCGCTTACTACGAACGCTGATACAAACCGTCGATCCGGCCACGGGCCAGCACCGGCCCGGCGGCCGCCAACACCTTGCGGGGCTGTGCTTCCTCCGCGCCGCCCTTGGAGCCGATGGCCAGCGGTTCGGCCAAGGCGAAGAGCTGGAACACGTACCGATGTGGACCGTGGCTCTTCGGCGGCGCCATCCCGATCCATCCACGTCCCGAGCCCGACCGCAGCAATCGCACGCCGCGGCCGGGGTTTTCCGCCGAAAGCGCGCCGTGTTCCAAGCCGGTCGC
The DNA here is from genome assembly GCF_015356825.1 of Catenulispora rubra. Lineage (GTDB taxonomy): Bacteria > Actinomycetota > Actinomycetes > Streptomycetales > Catenulisporaceae > Catenulispora > Catenulispora rubra. The sequence goes on from NZ_JAACYW010000291.1 coordinate 4,469, forward strand.
CGACGGCTCGATCAGCGCGAGTCCGTGCATGTACGGCGTCGCCATAGGCGCGTCAGGGTCCTCAATCACCAGCAGCAGCTCCGCCGTCCCCGACGGCACCGCCGACCAGGCCAACGCCGGCGACAGCTCCTCGCCGCCGAGCCGTTTCCCCGCGTGGATCTGCGGGATCGGCCCTCCGTCGAGGAAATCAGGGCTCGTCAATACAAGTGTTCCCGGGGCCTGAAGCCCCTCCGCGTCCCAAGCCAGTTCCACCGTCACTACCCCCTCCGCAACCGAGCCAGTTCCTCCGTGGCGCCGAGCTGCGACCGCTCGATGAACCGCAGCAGCACCCGCATCTCGTCGAGGGTGAACTCGGCGAGGTCGTCGTGCGACCGCGCCGTGAGCCCGTCGTAGTACGCGGCGATCCGCGCCAGCCCCTCGCTGGACGCCTCGATCAGCACGCGCCGCCGGTCCTCGGGGTCGTCCGTGCGCGTGATGCATCCGGCCGCGTCGAGCCGGTCGATCATGCGCGACACCGACCCCGGTGTCAGCCCGACCTCGCGCGCCAACTCGGCCGCCGTCGCAGGGCCCTGCACGTGCAGCACGTGCAGGCAGCCCAGGTCGCTGGCGGTGACGCCCATCCGCTCCGCGATCACGCGGTTCAGCTGCGAGATGGTGTTCACCCAGCTCGGCAACGCCGTCATCACGCGCTGCTCGAGCTCGCGGCGTGTGGCACGCGCCATCGGCCGACCCCCTCTCCGAGGCGGCTCAGCTTACGGAAAGATGTTGTGCAACGCAATCGTTGCGTCGAACACTCAGTGCGTCGCACACCGACCTCAAGCGGTAGAGCCGGCGCCGGCGGTCGCGGCAGGAGCAGCTCCCGGCCCGGGCAGGGCATCGATGTCGTCCGCGTGCATCGGCTCGCCGCAGTGCGCGCACCGCAGCTCCACATGGCTGATCTCCCCGCACGCATGGTGCCGGTACAGCACCGGCGGCCCGGCCTCCCCGGACAGCCACTTGTCGCCCCACGCCGTCATCACCATCAGCAGGTCGACCAGCTCGGTCCCCTTCTGCGTCAGGTGGTACTCGTACCGCGGCCGCTGGTCGTACGGCCGCCGCTCCAGCACCCCCTGCTCGACCAGGTACCCCAGCCGCTCGGTCAGCACCTTGCGGGAGATCCCCAGGTCGGCCTGGATCTGGTCGAAGCGCCGGAGCCCGACCCACACGTCTCGCAGGACCAGCGGCGACCAGGGCTCCCCGATCACGTCGAGCGTGCGCGCGACCGAGCACGCGGCCAGTTCTTCGCTGAAGTTCGTGCGCTGCATACGGTCAGTCTAGCGCTCGGGGTTCCCTCAGGGAACCCAAGGTGATACGGTTCACTCAGCGATAGGGTCTCTTAAGGGAACTCCAGAGGGGGACACCGCCATGGGAAAGGTCTTCACCGCCCTCGCCGTCTCGGTCGACGGTTACATCACCGGCCGCGGCAGCCCGCACGAGAACGTGCCGCTGGTCCTGCTCAGCCATCGCACGGATGGCATCACCCACCTTCGTTATGAGGTCCAGAAATGAAGCTCGACCCCGAAATCCGCCGCATCCTCGATGCCGCCCCGCTCGTGCACCTCGCCACGGTCCTGCCCGACGGCGCCCCGCACTCGGTCACCATCTGGGCCGCCCCGCACGGCGACCGCATCGCGATCCTCACCGGCCCGGACAGTCTCAAGGCCCGCAACATGCGCCGCGACCCGCGCGTGGCCCTGTCGCTGACCCCGGCCGACGCCCCCAACCTGCCGGTCGCCATCCGCGGCCGGGTGGTGGAGTGGGTTGAGGGCGACGCGGCCTGGGAGATCATCGACCCGATCGCGATGAAGTACATCGGGCAGCCTTACGACCGCGGTATGGACCGCGTCGTGCTGCTCATCGAGCCCGAGCGGCAGACCGTGGGAGTGGGCTGATACGTCACCAGCCGAGGTCGCCCTCGCGATCGACGAACCGCCCCGAACCGGCCCCCGGCCCCTCGGTGGCGAGCGCGACGATCGCGTCGGTGCCCTCGGTAACGGTCTGAAAACCGCGGTTGTCGTTCAGATCGGTCGCGGTGTAGCCCGGGTCGGCGGCGTTGATCCGGATGTCGGGCAGCGCCTTGGCGTACTGCGTGGTGAGCATCGTCAACGCAGCCTTCGACGCGCAGTACAGCGGCGCGACCACCTTGGACTCGACGCGCTCCGGATCGTGGGTGAACGACAGGGAACCCATGCCGCTGCTGACGTTGACGATCGCCGGGTCCGCCGACTTGCGCAGCAACGGCAGGAACGCCGAGATCGTCCGGACCGCACCGGCCACGTTGGTGTCGAGCACGGCGAGCGCGCCGGCTCCGGTCAGGGAACCGGGATCGCCGAAGGGGCCGTGGATCCCGGCGTTGTTGATCAGCACGTCGATCCGGCCCTCGTGGCCTGCGACGTCCGCCGCTGCGGCCGTGACGGACGCGTCGTCGGTGACGTCTATCTGCACGAAGCGCGCGCCGAGCGCATCGGCGGCGACCTGACCCAGCTGAGCGTCCCGAGCGCCGAGCAGCACCGTGTGTCCGAGCCCGATGAGGCGCCAGGCCGCCTCGTGGCCGAGCCCCTTGTTCGCACCGGTGATGAAGATGATTGCCATGGCTTCATGATTCGCCCGCGGCGATACGGCGGCCAGGATCAGCTCAACGGTAGGAACGGCAGTACCACCCTTGAGCAGGCCACGCGGCTCGGCGGTGAGCGACTATGGAGTACGTGAGCACTCCACCGGCAGCCGACCTCGGCGCGACGATCCGCACGTGGCGCGACCGCCTGCCGCCGTCCGCGCTGGCGCTCCCGTCGGGCCGCGCACGCCGGGCCGCCGGCCTGCGCCGGGAAGAGCTCGCCGAACTGGCCGGGGTGTCCGTGGACTATCTGGTCCGGCTGGAGCAGGGCCGGGCCACGACGCCGTCGGCCCCGGTCGTGGCGTCGCTCGCGCGGGCCCTGCACCTGACGGTCGCCGAACGCGACCACCTCTACCGCCTGGCGCACCTGGTCCCGCCGACCGACGACATGATCAGCGACCACATCCCGCCCGGCGTGCACCGCGTGCTCAGCCGCCTCGGGGACACGGCGGTCGCGGTGTTCGCCGCGGACTGGGAGCTGGTGTGGTGGAACCGGGGCTGGGCCGCGCTGCTCGGCGACCCGGCCGCGACCGCGCCCCGGCTGCGCAACTTCGCGCGCAGCAAGTTCCCGGTCGGGGCGGAGGCGGCGCGCCTGGCGCACTGGCCGGTTAACGAGTCCGATCCCGACATGGTCGATCGCGCCGTGGTCGCCGATCTGCGGCGGGCCACCGGGAGGTTCCCGAAGGACCGGCGGCTGGCCGGGCTGATCGCGGATCTGAGCGCGGGCAACGCCCGGTTCGCCGAGCTGTGGGCCTCCGGCACGGTCGGCGCGCATCGCGAGGACCTCAAGACGATCGAGCATCCGTCGGTGGGCACTGTGACAGTGAACTGCGATGTGTTGGGCGACGGCGACACCGAGCTGAAGATCGTGGTCATGACGGCGGCGCCGGGCAGCGAGGACGAGACCAAGCTGCGGCTGGCCGTGATCGCCGGCGCCGCGACCGCCGCTCCCGCCGACGTGCCGATCAGCTGAGGAGCCGCTGGCGACTGGCCGACGATCAACTGGCGATCAGCTGGTGGGGCCGTCGCCTGTCGCCGAGTCGGCCGCCGTCGGGTTGTCTGCTGCTTCCGGGTCGCCCTCGGCCTTCTCGATCGGGAAGAAGATCGGGCTGAGCAGGTACAGCCCGCGATCCGGCGCCGGCTCGTTCTCGGCCCGCGCCAGGATGCCGGCCTGCATCTCCTCGACCATCTCCGCGAGCTCCGCGGGGCTGAGCCACAACGGGATCTGGCGGTAGCCGACCGAGTCGGCGGTGGGGTCGGCGCCGGCGCCGTCGAGGTAGCCGTTGAACGACGCGAGCAGCGCCGCGACGGCGGCGGCGAAGGCCCGGCGGTGGTCGTCCACGGTCATCCCGGCGGCGTCTTCGGGCCCGATGCGCGTCCGCGCGCCGCGCAGGCGGTAGCGGCGTTCGACCGCGCCATGGACGCGCTGCTCGTCGACCACGTCCAGAACGCCGTTGTCGGCCAGCAGGCCGACGTGCCGGTAGATCGTCGTCTTCGGCACGTCCGGCAGCTGCTCGCACAGGTCGGCCGTGGTGCGGACCCGGCCGCCGGCCATGGCGTGCACGATGCGGAGCCGGACGGGGTGCAGCAGGAGGGTGAGCGTGTCCACGGGCTGCATGTTTCCATATCTGGTACCGTTCCCATAGTTGGGAATGCAGACGAGGGGAGCCCACGATGACCGATCCGACCGATCCGACCGATCCGACCGATCCGACCGATCCGACCGATCCGAACGCCGAACTGCCCGCGCCGTTCGGCCAGCGGTATGAGGTGAACGGCCACGGCCTGCAGACGTACCGGACCGGTGAAGGGGACACCACAGTGGTGCTCTTGCCCGGCGGCGGCTCCGTCGGCCTGGACATGTGGCGCGTCCAGGAAGGGATCGCACAGTTCGCGACCGTCCTGAACTACGACCGCGGCGGCACCGGCTGGAGCAGCCGCGAGGTCAAGATCCCGCGCGGCCTGCGCGAAGTCACCGACGAACTGCACGAACTGCTGCGCGTCGCCGACGTCGCAGGGCCCTGCATCCTCGTCGGCCACTCGCTCGGAGGTCTCTACGCGCGGTACTTCGCCGCCCGCCACCCCGAGCAGGTCGCGGGCCTGGTCCTGGTCGAGCCGGGGCACGAGGACTTCCGAAAGTACATGCCCAAGGAGCTGACCGACGTCTGGGACTCCTTCGATCCGGACAACGCCGTGCCCGGCGAGATCCCGCAGGAAATCAGGGATTTCTACCGCGGCCTGTTCCAGGAAGCGATGGCGGACTTCCCGGACGAGATCCGCGAACCGCTGGTCGCCAACCACGTCCATCCCGGCTGGCTGCGGATCGGCATCCGGGAGGGCTCGAACGTCAAGGCGCTGGGGGAGGAGATGCGTGCTGCGGCGGATCGCGTCCCGGACGTCCCCACGGTGATCCTGACCGCGACGGGAATCGACGCGTTCAAGCGCGCGGTCTCGACGGGCATGCCGGAGGAGCTGCTGGCGGCCGAGACCGCCGGCAAGCTGCGGCTGTACGACGAGGTGGCCGCGTCGTTCTCGCAGGGGGAGAACCGGCAGGTCGAGGGTGTCGGGCACGTGACGCTGGTGATGCAACGTCCCGACGCCGTGGTCGAGGCCGTGAGAGACCTGCACCCCGCCGGCCGTCGCTGAACCTCAATCCGGCCATGCCCGGCGACCACCGGTTTTGCGCGACGCTTCCTCCCGGATCCGCCCCCTGGCGTTTCCCCAGAGATAGCATCCCCTTTAGGGTGGGCCTCTATGAAGCCACTGGGGTTATCCGATCCGCGGCGGATCGGACCCTACCGGATCTTCGCTCAGCTCGGGCGCGGCGGTATGGGGAGGGTCTTCCTGGCCGGGGCGCCGGACGGGCGGCTCGTGGCGCTCAAGCTCGTGCACGTGCAGCACGTCGAGGAGCCCGGGTTCCGGGAGCGCTTCCGGCGCGAGGTGGCCGCTTCGCGCCGGGTCTCCGGCGCTTACACCGCGCCGGTGGTCGACGCCGACGTGGAGACCGAGATCCCCTGGCTGGTCACGGTGTTCGTGCCGGGGCCGTCGCTGCGCGAGGCGATCGACGCCGCCGGGCCGCTGCCCGCGGACACCGCCGTACGGCTGGCCGCGGGGCTCGCCACCGCGCTCGGCGAGATCCACGCCGCCGGGCTCGTGCACCGCGACCTGAAGCCCTCCAACGTGCTGCTGGCCGCCGACGGCCCGCGGGTCATCGACTTCGGCGTGGCGCGCGTCACCGACGGCGCCACCAGCGAGCTCACGCACACCGGCTGGCTGGTCGGCTCGCCCGGCTACATGTCGCCGGAGCAGGCCGAGAGCAAGCCGCTGACGCCGGCCAGCGACATCTTCTCGCTCGGCGCGGTGGTGTACATGGCGTGCACCGGCACCGAGCCGTTCATGGGCGCCTCGACCCCGGCCACGCTGTACAGCGTCGTGCACGCCGAGCCCGATCTGGAGCCGGTGCCCGAGCAGCTGCGCGAGGTCATCGCGGCCTGCCTGGCCAAGGACCCGGCCGCGCGCCCGACGCCGGAGCAGGTGCTGGCGCAGCTCGGCGACGTGCCGGCGGTGACCCGGACCTGGCCGGACGCCGTGCACGCGCTGATCACCGAGCAGCACGAGGCGGTCGTGGCCGCGCTGCGCGACGGCGGCGCGCCGGAGGACGTCGCCGTGGTGCCGCTGCTGGCCGCGATCTCTGACACCGGCGCCGACGCTAACACTGACACCGCCACCGGGGCCGGGGCCGGGGCCGCCGAGCCCCCGACCTCGGTCCGGCCCGGCGCGGAGGGCTCGACGGTCGTCGGCGACCACAGCGAACACAGCGATCGCCGCACGCGCCGTCCGAGACGGGCGGTCACCGCGGTCCTGGCCGTGGCGGCGCTCGCCGTGGGCGGCACGGCGGCGGCCCTGGTCACGACGACCAGCTCCGCCTCCTCGCAGACCGGCGCGGAAGCACCGGCGTCCAGTTCGGCGACCCCCGAGCCGGGTGCTCGGACGTCGTCGGACGCGGCGGGCTCCCCGTCCGTGTCCCGGCCGGATTCGCAGGCCCCGGCGACCGCCGGCTCGACGAGCCCGAACGTGGCGCCGACCGACATTCCGGTGACGGCTCCGTCGACGGCTCCGTCGTCGAAGGACACGGCGCCGAACCCGCCGTGCCTCACGAACAAAGAGGCTTTCACCCTCGCCGGGCAGAAGAACGGCGGCACGCTTCCCTCCGACGCGAAGGTCACTGTCGAGAAGTGCGACCAGGGTTGGGCCGGCGCCCGGATCGCATCGGTGACTTTCGGCGACGCCGTGGCCGTCTACGAATACGACGGCGCGCAGTGGACCGGGGTGGATCTCGGAACAGCGATCTGCGAAGGCGTGGTGCGAGGGGCGCCCTCCGACGTCCGCAAATCCATCGGCTGCTGAGCCGCTGCCACTACTCCTGCTGCTCCTGCTCCTACATCTGCTTCAGCACGGCCTGCTTGGCCGTCGCGAACTCCTCGTCGGTGAGGATGCCGTCGTGGTGCAGACCGCCCAGCTCCCGCAGCCGACGCAGCAACGCGTCGTGGTCGGAAGCGGCGGCGGGCGCGGTCGACTCCGGCGTCTCAGGGCTCGCATTCGGGTGCGGCATCCGCCCCACGATCGCGGCGGCCAGCACCGCGCTGTTGCCGCTCTCCTTCTTCGTCCCCCACAGCGCCAGGCAGTTCGGGTCCAGCCGCGGGTTCGTCGAGACGATCCCGGCGTCCCCGCGCACCCGGAAGCGGATCCAGCCCCAGTCCATCCCGACCGCGGGCCGCCATTCCACGCCTTCCAGCGCCGCCACCGGCCACGTGCGGTTCCCGGCCGAGCGCTTCTTCCCGTCGGCCAGCCAGCCCCACTCCAGGCGCACCGTGTCGCCGTCGAAGGAGGCGGTGCCGTCGTTCCCGTTGGCGGAGATCGGCACCGACGGCGGCGCCATCAGGTAGCGGTCGGTCGGCTCGGCGGGGATCTTCGCCACGCTCAGCGCGTCACGCACCTCGTCGGCGAAGTACTCTGCGACGCCGCCGCGTTCCACCGGTACTTCCAGCTGGTAGGGGTCGGCGTCGTCGGCGAGCCGGCCGTCGCAGGCCTGCAACAGCGGATCGGCGCCGACGCGTAACCGGAGGCGGATGCGGCCCGCGCCGTTCTTCGCCTTCTTCCCGGCCTCGAAAGCGATTCCGGTCAACGCCTCCAGCGGTACCGCGATCTCGCCCAGCGCCGAGCGCAGCCGCGCAACGTCCTTTTCGTGACCGGGCACGATGCGGACCACGTCGCCGTCGAAGGTCCACGTCCCGTTCTTCCCGATGAGCTCGGCCATGGCCCCGATTACATCAGACTGCGTTTTCCCGCGTCCCGCCGCGCTTGTTGTTGTCCCCGAGCATGAAGCGCAGCACTTGCGCGTACTCGTCCTTCACCCGGGCCTTGTCCGATTCCGGGGTCAGCGCCAGCTCGATCCCGGCCGCGCCGAGCAGCTGGAACACCGCGCGCGCCATCGTGCCGGCCGGGAGCGGAGGCAAAGCGCCCGCGTCGATCAGGGCTTTGATGGTCCGCTCGATCAACCCGAAGGCGTACTGCTCCTCGCTGGCCTTCCAGTCCGACCAGCCCAGTGCCACCGGCGCCTCCTGCCACACCAACCGGCCGTACTCCGGCTCGCAGCAGCACTCCAGGAACTCCTCCAACGCGGCCTCGGCGGCGGCGCGGACGTCGTCGGCGTGCACCGCGGCGGCGGCCTCGACGCGCTTGAGCATCTCGGCCTCGGCCTGTTCGTGCACCGCGCGGAACAGCGCCGTCTTGTTGGCGAAGTGGTGGTACACCGCGCCGCGCGTGGCCTGGATGTCGGCGGCGACGTCCTCCAGTGCCGTGCCGGCGAAGCCGTGCTCTGCGAAGCGGCGCGCGGCGGCCTCCAGCAGAGCCGCGCGGGTCGCTTCCGAGTACTGCTCGCGCCTGCTCTTGACACCGGACATGCCCAGAGCATACGACATACACAGTGTATGTTTCCGACTCTGAGTATCCGAGGTGTGTCCCATGACCGATCTCGAACCGCTCTTCAACCCCTTCGCGCCGGGATACACGGACAACCCGTACCCGTCCTACCGCCGGCTCCGGGCCGAAGAGCCCGTCCACGAGCACCCCTTCGGCTTCTGGGTCCTGTCCCGGCACGACGACGTCTCCGCGCTCCTTCGCTCGGCCAACTCCGTCGACTACCGAAACTCCGCCGAGGACAGCGCGGCGCGACTCCAGGCCGACGCCATGATCGAGGCCGCAGGGCCCGTGACCGGGGACACCCTCGACGCCTACGGCATGTCCATGCTCGACCGCGACCCGCCGGACCACACCCGGCTGCGCGGCCTGGTCTCGAAGGTCTTCACCCCGCGGTCGGTGGCCGCGCTGGAGCCGTTCGTCACCGAGCTCGTGGACGCCGCCCTGGACCGGCTCGCCGACGCCGGCGGCGGCGACCTGATCGAGGCCGTCGCCTTCCCGATCCCGTTCGCCGTCATCTCCCGGATGCTCGGCATCCCCGACACCGATCACGTGCGGATCAGGGAGCTGAGCGGCCTGCTGGTCCGGACGCTGGAGCCGATAGGCGACCCGGAGCTGCTCGGCGAGATCAACCGGGCGCGCCTGGAGATGCAGGACATCGTCAGGGGCCTGATCGCCTACAAGCGCGAGCACCCCGGCGAGGATCTGCTGACCGCGCTGATCGCCGCCGAGCAGGACGGCGACCGGCTCTCCGACGAGGAGCTGGTGGCGCAGGTGATACTGCTGTACGTCGCCGGCCACGAGACCACGGTCAACCTGATCGGCAACGGCACGCTGGCCCTGCTGAACGCCCCCGAGGAGCTGAAGAAGCTGCGCGAGGCGCCGGAGCTGGCCGTCAACGCCGTTGAGGAAATGCTGCGCTACGACAGCCCGGTGCAGCAGTCGCGGCGGATCATCCTGGAGCCGTACGAGGTGCGCGGCAGGCTGATCCCGAAGGGCGCGTTCGTCATCGCCGGCCTGGCCGCGGCCAACCGCGACGAGGCGTACTGGGGCCCGGACGCCGACGAGCTGCACCTGGACCGTGCCAACGCGCGCAACCACGTGGCCTTCGGCGGCGGCCCGCACCACTGCCTCGGCGCGGCGCTGGCCCGCCTGGAGGCCCGGGTCGCGGTCGAGCGGATGGTGGCGCGATTCCCGGGGCTGGGGCTGGG
>NZ_JAACYW010000292.1 GCF_015356825.1 Catenulispora rubra
GGGCCGGGGCCGCCTGAGTGCCAGAGACCAGCCGCGCACACCGACACCCGCACGGCCACCCGATCAGAAGGGCTCGCTGTCGGGCCACCGGCCGTCGGCTCGCGCGGCCTCGATCGCCGCGAGCCCGGCTGGCTTCATCCGCTCCTCGGCGATCAGGCGCTCGGCCATCGCCGCGTTGATGCGCGACCAGGGGCTGCGCTTCGTGCGCGGTGAGTAGCGTTGCAGGAACGACGCTTCGTCCAGCGACCGGCGGAGTCCGTCGATCCAGCCGTGGCAGAGAACGACTTCCAACGCCTGCTCGATGCTGATCAGCTCCAGGCCGGAGCGCTTCTTACCGATCCGCAGCCAGGCCTCGGGGGCCTCGGCGCCGTGCGCGGTCAGCCACGTGTCCCACTCGGTCGCGTCGCGGAGTTCGAGGACGTCCATGCTCAACCCTACGAATCCAGGCGCGCGGCGGCCAGCTCCCACGCCGCCCGATCGCCCGCGGGCTCGTAGCGGGTGAGCTTTTGGGTTCGAGCCACCAGCGACCGCATCTCGCCGAGGCCGCCGACCACGCCGAGCGCACGGGCCTGGACCAGCACGTTCCCCAGCGCCGCTGCCTCAGCCGGGCCCGCGACGACCGGGAGGCCGCAGGCGTCGGCGGTGAGCTGGCACAGCAGCGCGTTGTGCACGCCGCCACCGACGATGTGCACCACGTCGACCGGGTGGTCGGCGAGGCGCTGCGCGTCCTCGATCGCGCGCCGGTGGGCCAGCGCGAGGGAGTCGAGGATGCAGCGGGTGACTTCCGCCGGCGTGACCGGGACCGGCTGGCCGGTGGCGCGGCAGGCTTCGCGGATGCGGCCGGGCATGCGACCGGGCGCGAGGAAGGTGGGGTCGGCGGCGTCGATCACCGAGCGCAGGGGCTGGAGCTTGGCGGCGGCGGCGAGGAGAGATGGGAGGTCAAGCGGGGCGGGAGCGACGGGAGCAGGAGCGGCGGCATCACTCAGCGACTCGCCCCCGGCACCGCCCCGCTCGGCCTCCCATTCCCGCACACACTCCTGCAGCAGCCACAGCCCCATGATGTTGCGCAAGTACCGGACCGTGCCGTCGATCCCCGCCTCGTTCGTGAAGTTCGCGAGCCGACTCGCCTCGCTCAGCACCGGCCGTTCCAGCTCCAGCCCGGCCAGCGACCATGTTCCAGTACTGATATACGCGAACCGCTCCCCCACCGCCGGCACCGCGACCACCGCCGACGCCGTGTCGTGCGAGGCCACCGCCGTCACCGGGATCGGCCCGCGCAGTCCCGCCTCCTCCAGCACCTCGGGCCGCAGCTCGCCGATCCGCGAGCCCGGTTGCCGCAGCGCCGGGAACAGCCCCACGTCCACCCCGAGCCGTTCGGCCAGCTCAACAGACCACATCCGGATGTCCGCGTCGAGCAGCTGCGTGGTGGAAGCATTGGTCAGCTCGGTCCCCGCGACGCCGGTCAGCCAGTACCCCATCAAGTCCGGAATCAGCAGCGCCTGCCGAGCCGCGGCCAACGCAGCCGAACCCTGTGCCGCAATAAGCTGATACAGCGTGTTGAACGGCGCGTACTGAATCCCTGTCACCGCATACAGCGTCTCGGCCGGCACCGTCTGCCACACCCGATGCGCGATCCCCTCTGTCCGCGCATCGCGATAATGCACCGGGTTGCCAAGCAAGGCGCCGTCGGCATCGAGCAGGCCATAGTCCACGGCCCAGCTGTCGACGCCCACCGAGGCGACCGGACCGGCGGCACGCAGTCCTTCGACAATCCCCTGATACAGCGCCAGCACGTCCCAGTGCAGGGTCCCCCCGACGCGCACCGGCCGATTCGGGAACCGGTGCACCTCGTCCAAGGTCAGAGTGTCCGGCCCGACGCGGCCGACCATGACGCGTCCGCTGGACGCGCCCAAGTCGACCGCCGCAACCGCCGCAACCTCTGCGACCGCCTTCGTCTGCCCGCTCATCCCCTCGCTCATCGCAAGAAGGCCGCGGCCACGCCGGCGTCCACCGGCACCAGCAACCCCGTCGTGTGCGTCAGATCCCCGCCGACGATCGCGAACACCGCGTTCGCGACGTGCTCCGGCAGCACCTCGCGCTTGAGAATCGTGCGCTGCGCATAAAACTCGCCCAGCTTCTCCTCCGGAATCCCGTACGTCGCCGCACGCTGCGCGCCCCACCCTCCGGCGAAGATCCCTGACCCACGCACCACCCCGTCGGGGTTCACGCCGTTCACCCGGATCCCGTGCTCCCCCAGCTCCGCGGCCAGCAACCGCACCTGGTGCGCCTGGTCGGCCTTCGCCGCGGAGTACGCGATGTTGTTCGGCCCGGCGAACACAGCGTTCTTAGATACCACGTAGACGATGTCCCCACCACGTCCCTGCGCCGCCATCACCCGCGCTGCCTCCCGCGACACCAAGAACGACCCCCGCGCCATGATGTCGTGCTGCCGGTCCCAGTCCGCGCTCGTGGTCTCCAGCAACGGTTTGGAGATGGAGATGCCAGCGTTGTTGACCACCAGGTCCACGCCCCCGAACGCCAGCACCGCCGCGTCGAACGCGGCCGCGATCTGCTCCTCGGAGGTCACGTCCACGGTCACCGCGACCGCCCGGTCCGCGCCGCCGAGCTCCGCGGCCACGGTCTCGGCCGCCGCGCCGTCCCGGTCGGCGACCACCACGCACGCACCCTCGGCGACCAGCCGGTGCGCGATCGCCTTGCCGATCCCCGACCCCGCGCCGGTCACCACCGCCACCCGGGTGGCCAGCGGCTTGGGCTTGGGCATCCGCGCCAGCTTGGCCTCCTCCAGCGCCCAGTACTCGATCCGGAACTTCTCCGACTCCTCGATCGGCGCGTACGTCGACACCGCCTCGGCGCCCCGCATCACGTTGATCGCGTTGACGTAGAACTCCCCGGCCACGCGCGCGGTCTGCTTGTCCCGGCCGAAGGAGAACATCCCGACCCCGGGGACCAGGACGATCGCCGGGTCGGCGCCGCGCATCGGCGGCGAATCAGGGGTCGCATGCCGACGGTAGTAGGCCTCGTATTCGCTCCGGTAGGCGGCGTGCAGCTCGGCCAGCCGGGCGATCGCGTCCTCGACCGGCGCGGTCGGCGGCAGGTCCAGCACCAGCGGCCGCACCTTGGTGCGCAGGAAGTGGTCCGGGCACGACGTGCCGAGCGCGGCCAGCCGCGGATGCTCGGCGCGGGCCAGGAAGTCGAGCACCACCTCGGCATCGGTGAAGTGCCCGACCTGCGCCCGGTCCTTCGATGCCAGAGTACTGATATATCGCGCGAGCGCGGCGGCCCGGGCCCGCCGCTCCTCCGGCGCCAACGGCTCGAACCCGGCGAGCACCGGCCCGAACGGCTCAGCGACACCCCGCTCGGCCAGGAACGTCTCGGCGGTCCGGATGATCCGCAGCGAGTTGGCCTCGCACTCCTCAGACGTCGCGCCCCACGCCGTGATCCCGTGCCCGCCGAGGATGCAGCCGATCGCCTGCGGATTGGCCGCCTTGATCGCCGCGATGTCCAGACCGAGCTGGAAACCGGGACGCCGCCAGGGAACCCACACCACGGCGTCGCCGAAGCACAGGTGCGTCAGCTTCTCCCCGTCGGCCGCGCACGCCAGCGCGATGCCCGAATCAGGGTGCAGATGATCGACGTGCGCGGCGTCGACGAGCCCGTGCATGGCGGTGTCGATCGAGGGTGCGGCCCCGCCCTTGCCGTGCAGGCAGAAGTCGAATGCCGCGACCATCTCGTCCTCGTGCTCGACCCCGGGGTAGACGTCGACCAGGGCGCGCAGCCGGTCCAGCCGGAGCACGGCCAGCCCGGCCGGCGTCAGCGTCCCCAGATCACCGCCGGAGCCCTTGACCCACAACAGCTCCACGTCGCCGCCGGTCACCGGATCGGTCACGCTGCCCTTCGCCGAGGTGTTGCCGCCGGCGTAGTTCGTGTTGCGGGGATCCGCGCCGAGCCGGTTCGACCGCGCGACCAGTGCATCCACTGCGTCCACTGCGTCGTTGCCGTAACTGTCGTTCATCAAGCTCCCCATCCCGCCTGCACGCCGCCGACCCGCTCGGCTGCGATCTTCTCGGCGTACCCGGTCGCCCTGTAGGCGGCCACCGGGTCCGGCCCCAGGCCCATCTCCTCGCGGAGGTCCGCGAGCATCGGGCGCACGTCGGTGTCGTAGGCGTCCATCAGCACCGCGTGCGCGCCGAGCACGTCCCCGGCGGCCTGTGCCTCGCGCAGCGCGGGCAAGTCCACCAGCAGCGCCTTGGTCGTGGCCTCCTGCACGTTCATCACCGAGCGGATCATCGCCGGGATCTTGGCCTCGATGTTGTGGCACTGGTCGAGCATGAAGGCCACGCCGGTGGCCCGGTCGAAGCCGCCGTTCTTCGCCACCTCGTGCAGGATCCGGAAGAGCTGGAAGGGATCCGCGGCGCCGACCATCAGGTCGTCGTCGGCGTAGAAGCGGGAGTTGAAGTCGAACGCGCCGAGCTTCCCCTCGCGCAGCAGGAAGGCGACGATGAACTCGATGTTGGTGCCCGGCGCGTGGTGCCCGGTGTCCACGACGACTTTCGCCTTCGGCCCCAGCTTCAGGCAGTGCGCGTAGGACGTGCCCCAGTCCGGGACGTCCGTCGTATAGAAGGCCGGCTCGAAGAGCTTGTACTCCAACACCATGCGCTGGTCGTCGCCGAGCCGTTCGTAGATCTGCGACAGCGCCTCGAAGAGCCGGTCCTGCCGGGCCACGATGTCGTCCTGGCCCGGGTAGTTGGTGCCGTCGGCGAACCACAGCTTCAGGCTGTCCGAGCCGGTGGCGTCCATGATGTCGACGCAGTCCAGCAGGTGCTCCACGGCCTTGCGCCGCACCGCCGGATCCGGATGCGCCACCGAGCCCAGCTTGAAGTCGTCGTCCTGGAAGGTGTTGGAGTTGATCATCCCGATGCGGACGCCCAGATCCGCGGCGTGCGCGGCCAGCGCGGCGTAGTCGTCGACGCGGTCCCAGGGGATGTGCAGCGACACCAGCGGCGCGACCCCGGTGACGGCGTGCACCTGCGCGGCGTCGGCCAGCTTCTCGAACGGGTCCCGCGGCACCCCGGCCTGCGCGAACACCTTGAACCGGGTGCCCGAGTTCGCGTAACCCCATGACGGGGTCTCGATCTCCTGGGCCTGCAGAGCAGCCTTCACAGCCGACGGGTCGGGCATGGCTTCCACCCCTTGCGGGTCATGATCGGTGAATTATTGAATCGATTCAATCCCTTTCGATGCCGACCATAGGCGGCACTCCAGACCTCGTCAAGAGGCGATCCGGGTCTGGCAACACGATCATGAACGAATCCCCAGGTGAGCCAGGTGGCGGGCCCGGGCTGTAAGGTGACCCCGACCGGTGAAACCTTTCAGTCCCGGTCGACCCCATCCAGTCCCCGTCCCAACCAGCAGGCGGACCCAGTGGCCAAGAAGACAGTCGGGATCTCGGACGTCGCCCGCGAAGCCGGCGTCTCCGTCGGCACGGTGTCGAACAGCTTCAACCGCCCGGACTCGGTGGCCCCGGAAACCCGAGCCCGCATCCTGGCGGTAGTGGAGCGCCTGGGCTACGTCCGCAGCGAATCCGCCCGCCAACTGCGCACAGGCACCAGCCGCATCGTCGCCCTCCTGGTCCTGGACCTGGCGAACCCCTTCTTCGTCGAAGTCGCCAACGGCGCCGAACGCGCAGCCCGCGCCGCCGGCCTCGGCGTGATGGTGTGCACCAGCGCCCAGTCCCCCTCCGAAGAAGCGGACTACATCGGCCTGTTCACCGAACAACAGGTCCGCGGCGTCCTGGTGATCCCCGCCGACCCGACCGGCCACTCCCTGGAACCCTTACGCCGCCAGGGAATCCCCTACGTCGTCGTGGACCGCCTGGTCGAGGACGCCGAGGTCTGCTCGGTATCAGTGGACGACGTCGTAGGCGGCCGCCTCGCGGTCGAGCACCTACTGACCCAGGGCCACCGCCGCATCGCCTACATCAGCGGCCCCCCGCACCTGCAACAAATCCGCGACCGCCGCACCGGCGCCCTAGACGCAATCGCCGCCGCCGGCCTCCCCCCAGAGACCCTCCACGAACTCCCGACCACCCACATGACCATCGCCGCCGGCCGCGACGCCGCCGCCCGCCTCCTGGGCCTGGCGGACCGCCCGACAGCAGTGTTCTGCGCAAACGACCTCCTGGCGCTGGGACTGGAGCAGGCGCTGTACGCGGCAGGGGTGAAGGTGCCGGAGGAGGTGGCGATCGTCGGCTACGACGACATCGAGTTCGCCTCGGCGGTAGCGGTACCGCTGACCTCGGTGCGCCAGCCAGCCGCGGAGCTGGGACGCCTCGCAGCGCAGATGCTGCTGGCCGAGGCCGACGCATCGGGCGAGGGCAGTCGCGGGCACGAGCACCGGGCCGTGGTGTTGCAGCCGGAGCTGGTGGTGCGGACGTCGAGCTTGCATCGGGTGGGGTAGCGGCGACGCCGACGCCAAGCTGTTGCCATCGCCGCGCGGGTGCGATCGACAGCGACGGCACACCCGAGCCGGTGCGGCCAGGCTGCCGGTCCCGGCGAGAACCGGCGCCTTGGCCGCTGCGAGTGGTGACGGGCCGCGCGTAGCTGGCGATGTGGTGAGGGGGTCCGAAGGACCATGCCGGGTGTTGGTTCTGGGTCCCTCGCCGCGTCAGCGGGCGCAGCCAACCTGCCCGGTTTGGCGGTGTCAAGCCGGACGAGAAACGACCACAGCAACAGCGATGCGGCTTGATTCCGCCAAACCGGGCTGGTTCCGTTTACGGCGATGACGCGGCTAGGGACCCAGAACCCGGCGACCACAAGCAACACCGCCAGCAGACAACGCGACGCAGGCAACAGCAGATGCAAAGCCGAACAGTCGCGGGCCGGCGGCATCAAGCAGGTCGCGCGGGTCGCCCCCTCGTCGAGGAGGCCCGCCGGAGGCCTCAAGGTGCCCACCACGCACGACGATTGCCGCCTACGCAACGCGTGCGCAGTGACTCGGACTTGTGCGTGGTCTTGCACGCGAACTCCGGCGGCCGCCAGCGCAACCTGCGGGGCACAACCGAACTGCGTCCCCCTGCGAGGCCATCCAACCATTTGCGAAGCCATAAGAATCGCCTGCAAAACCACAGACCAACCGCACCCCACCCCACCCGACACCAGCACCAGCACCAGCACCAGCACCAGCACCAGCACCAGCACCGAGAGCATAAACACCGAAAAGCGCCGACCCACCAAGATCGCAAGCAACCCCCACCCCGTCACGGCACAATCGTCCGCCCCGACCCACTCCCCTCAACACACTCCACATAACTCCGCGCCACCACCGCCGCAGCCGTGCCGCCCGCGCCGTCGAGCCCCAAGCCTTCCAGCGTCTCGCGGATCCAGCCCGGGCTGACCACGTTGATCCGCAGCCCGCGTGGCAGCTCCGCCGCCGCGTTACGCACGAAGCCCTCCAGTCCGGCGTTGACCAGAGCCCCGAGTGAGCCGCCCGCCAGCGGTGAGCTGAACGTGCCAGCCGTCAGCGTGACGGAACCGTTGTCGCCCAAGCACCCCAGCGCACGCCGCGCCAGCGCGACCTGCCCCAGCAGCTTGCCGCGCAGTCCCCGCTCGAACGCGTCGTCCGTCACTGAGGCCAGGTCCACCAACGGCCCGCTCGCCGCGCAGCACAGGACCGCCTCAGCATCCGGTACTGCCGCGAACAGTGCGTCGATCGAGGACGCGTCTTCCAGATCCACGCGCACCGGACCGCGCCGGGACGCACGCACGACAACGTGACCGGCATCCTCCAACGCCGCAGCGACAGCGCCGCCGAGAGTTCCACTCGCGCCTACAACGATGACCTTCATAAGGCCATTGTCGCTGGGGTGACGCTCCCAGGGCGCCTCAAAGACGTCTCAAAGGCATCGCCAAGCGCATCCAAGGTGTCTCTAGAGCGCGAAAGGCGCCTCATCCAGCCGCCCCCGAAACGCCTCATAACTCGCAGCCGCCCCAACCTCCATAACCGAAAGACTCGCCGCCCGCACCGCACGCTCCACCGCCGCGCGCAGCCCGAAGCCCTGAGCGAGCCCGGCAGCGAGAACCCCGACCAACGCATCGCCGGCGCCAGTGGTGTCGACGACCCGGTCGGGCCGGGGTGCGGGGACGTGGTCGAGCGCTTCGGGGGTGATGAGGATGGCCCCGGACGCGCCGAGCGTTACCAGAACCGAGCGTGCCAGCCCGCGCAGCCGCGACGCAGCGGCAGCGACGTCCTCCACACTCGCCAACTCGGCACCGATGAGCTGACCGGCCTCAATCTCGTTGACCACCAACGGATCCGCGTGTGCAAGGTCGGCGCCCAAGTCCTGGACCGGCGCGAGGTTCACCACCGCCCGCACCCCAACCTCCGCCGCCAAACGCAACATCGCGCGATTCACCTCAGGCGCCACCTCACCCTGCAGTACCACCACCGCCGCATCGCGAAGCACATCCCGAGTCAGAGTCCCGACATCCAAGACCTGATTCGCGCCGCCGACGACGATGATCTGGTTCTCCCCGGCCTCGCTCAGGATCACCAACGCGCGGCCGGTGGCCACATCATCGAGCGTCGCCACCATCGACGTGTCGACGCCGTACTTCGCCAGCTGCTCCAGCGCCCCGGCGCCGCGCACATCCGCGCCGACGGCTCCAAACAGCGCGACCTCACCACCGGCCACCGCAGCCGCAGCAGCACCGACCGCCACCGCAGCAGCCACCGCCTGGTTCGCACCCTTCCCACCAAGCCCCGTAGCCCGCTCCCGCCCGAACACCGTCTCCCCCGGCGCAGGCAGCACCGCGACCCCCAGGACCTCGTCGACATTGATACTGCCGACCACGACCACGCGCTGCGGCGCCGTACTCTCCACCCTCCGATCATTGCGCCCCACAAGGCGCTTCAACCCTCCAAGCGCTGCGACACGCAGAAGAGCCTTCCATTCCCAAAATTTATCGATAGCCATCGAACATTCATTGGACGCATCGAAACGACAGCACTTCGATGGGCCTCATGACGATCAGAGTCGCCACCGTCCAGTTCGAGCCCCGCCCCGCCGACAAGGCATACAACCTCGCCCGCATCGAGCACTTCACCAACGCCGCAGCCAGAGACGCGGTTCAGCTCGTCGCGTTCCCCGAGCTGTGCCTGGTCGGCAACCGGCACCTGACCAAACTGTCGGAGGAAGAACTAAGCGATATAGCAGAGCCCGAAGACGGTTCCTCGGTAACGCAGATCAGAGCGCTGTCGGAGCGGCTCGACATCGGCATCGCGGTCGGGCTGCTCGCCGAGCGCGAGGGCAGGCTGTTCAACGCCTACGCAGTCTGCCTGCCGGACGGCGCCGTCCACATCCACCGCAAGCTGCACACCGTCGGCTACCACGGAATCTCCGAAGGCGACGGCTACACAGTCTTCGACACCCCCTGGGGCGTCCGCCTCGGTGTCCTGATCTGCTTCGACAACAACATCGTGGAGAACGTCCGCGCCACCGCGCTCCTTGGCACCCAGATCCTGCTGGCACCGCACCAGACCGGCGGGACGCACACGATCGTCCCCTTCGCCGAAAACCCGCTCCCACTATCCGTATGGGAGAACCGCGCCACCGCCCCCGACACAGTCCGCAAAGCCTTCGCCGGCCCGACCGGACGCGACTGGCTCCAACTCCACCTCCCGACCCGAGCCCACGACAACGGCCTGTTCATCGTGTTCAGCAACGGCATCGGCCGCGACGACGACGAAGTCCGCACCGGCAACGCAATGATCGTCGACCCCTGCGGCCGGATCATCGCCGAGAGCCGGGCGATCGACGACCACATGGTCACCGCCGACCTCGATCTCGACCTGGTCTCCGGCTCGGTCGGGCAGTGGTGGACGAAGGCGCGGCGGCCGGAGCTCTACCAGCCCCTGACCACCGCGCGATCCAGCACCTCCGGCACCTCCAGCATGCCCGGTACACCCCGCATGCCCAGCACCTCCGGCACGCCCGGTGCACCCAGCATGCCCCGCGCATCCGGCGCATCCGGCACAAAGCCGCCTAGCCGACAGTCACCACCCCCGCCGACGCCACAGGCCCAAGCCCAGCAGCGTTCCTAGCCGCGACCGTGACGGCGTACGCGTCGCCATGCGCCAGCCCGCCAACGACC
This sequence comes from Catenulispora rubra, assembly GCF_015356825.1. Taxonomy (GTDB): domain Bacteria; phylum Actinomycetota; class Actinomycetes; order Streptomycetales; family Catenulisporaceae; genus Catenulispora; species Catenulispora rubra. The sequence goes on from NZ_JAACYW010000292.1 coordinate 10,170, forward strand.
GCGAACGTGTCACGCCCCTTAGTCGCCCAGACCTCCGTCTTGCCGGTCTCGGTGACCGTGGTAACCGTGCCGGTCTTCTGATCGGTCAGCGTCACGTCGTACGACAGGGTCGGGGTCGTGCCGCCCGCTACGGTTTCCGGGTTCCAGTGCACGCTCACATCCCCGACCCCGACATCAGCCGAAGCCGAAGCAGGCGCCGCCGGCAGAACAGTCGTCGGCCCCGGAGTCACAGCACCGGTCGGCAACGACGGCGCGCTGTGCACTCCGGACCAAGCGGCGCGCCTGGCATCGGACGTATTGGCCGTAACAGTGAACGTATACGCAATCCCATCCGTCAGCCCCGGCACCAGCACATAGAACGTCTTCAGATACGCCGCAGCATCCACCGTCACCTGCCTACCGCCAGGCGACGCGGTCACCGTGTACGAGGCCACCGGCCGCCCCTGGTCGAAGAACGTCGGCGTGAACGACACGTACGCCGCGCCCTCCCCCGCGAACGCCGCCGCCTGCTGCGGGGCGTAAGGCACCGCGCCGTGACCGTGTCCCGGATCCACACTCAGCAGCCCCCGGTAGCGCGGCTCCAACCCGGCCGCGTCCACGATGGAGCTCGGCGCGTCCTGCGGCCCGGTAATGATCGTGTTGCTCGCGACGGTCACGTTGCGAGCCGTCGAATCCCGATCGCCCTGCTGCCAGTAGTTGTGCTCGACGTCGAGCGGATCATCGGTCGAGCCGGTCGCCGGCGGCACGTAGTCGGCGTGCCGCGTGCCCCAATCGTTCTGATTGTTGTACTCGACGTTCGAGGTGATGGTCATGAACGTCGAGCCGTTGTCGCAGTAGATCGCGTGTCCGTGGTCGAGGATGTCGTGGATGACGTTGCCGGTAATCTGCTCCCCATCGGCCAACGACGCCCCGGTGATCCCCTGCGTATAGATCGCCCCACCATCGGCGAGGTACTGCATCGCGTCGTAGATCAGGTTGTCCGAAACCACGTTGCCATGACTGGAATTGGCGATCGCCGGCGCCTTGATCTTGTCCGGCCACCCACCCCAACCCAGCGAGATCGCGGTGTACGGAGTATGGTCGAGCTGGTTGTGCGAGATCAGCGTGTTCTCCGCGTAGCCCACGTCGATCCCGACGCCGCTGCGGTACTCCACCGAGGTGGAGAAGATGTGGTTGTCAGTGATCTGATTCTCGACGGTGTGGTCGCCGGCGACGGCCGGCTGCGGGTCGTCAACACCACCGAGTTCCAGACCGTCGCCAGAGATATCAGTGAACACCGAGCCCCTCACAACAGTGTTCTGCGACCCGTCGCCGAGATCGAGACCCGCAGCGCCCAAGTGAGTGAAAACGTCGCCAGTGAACGAGATCCGCTGGTCATGGCTGAACGAGACGTTGCCCGGCTCCTTGGTCCAGTTCCCAAACGGACACGTGCCGCCAGCAATGAACTGACACAGCCCCTGCGTGGCATACCCGTCAGCACCGGTGATCGTGTAACCGGCCTGGATCTCCGAGAAGCCCTCAGCCGAACTCGGCTGATCCCACGTCCCATAAGAGAACTGAAGCCCGGAGAACGCGATGTCATGAACCGGCGCGTCAGCCGTGCCAGTCCCGCTGACGAGCGTCTGAGCCGTCGCCAGCTCGACGTCGGCGTGGTTCAGCCTCTCCCCCGGCAGCGGAACGTATTCCACGCGTCCGGCCCTGCCGTCGTAATAGAACTGACCCGGCTGTTGCAGCAGCTCCCGCGCATTCTCCACCGACGTCGGCAGCTCGTGGTTCCCCACCGACGCCGGGCCGACGAGGTTCACCGTCCGTCCCGAGCCGTCGGTCCGCATCACCCGCTGCGTGGAGTTGATCCAGCAGGGTTCTGCCATGGTGATCGTCGCGCCGGATATGGACGCGATCGGGCATCGCGGCTCGGTCCAGGCGCCGAGCCCGCCGGTGTGCAGCGACCAGTAGCCGTCGCCGCCGCTGTATACGAACTCGATGTCAGTCGGATTGCCCCACGACGCCATCAGATCCGAGGACGCGGTGTAGCCGGTCGGCGTCGCGGTCAGCGTCACCGGCACCACCCCGGACGCGCGCTGCGCACGGTGCCCGTCGATGTACATCTCCCGCGACGGCAGTCCGGCTGGCGCCGCAGCCGACCAGATCTGCGCACCGCCCGACGTCGTCCGCCCTGAAGGCCGGAACCCGCCGACCCGCGTGCCGCCGCTGATAACCGGATGCGCGCCGGGGGCGGCCGTCCAGATCACGGTGTGCCCGTTCGTCCCGGAGTCGCGGGCATCCAGGGCCAGCGGTTGCGACAGCTGGTAGGCGCCGTCGGCGAGTTCGACGCGGATGTCGCCGCGCATCGCAGAGTCCAGCGATCGGACGACCTGCTGCGCGCGTTGCAAGGAATGCACGGCGCGCCCGGGGTTCGTGCCGCTGTCCCGATCGTTGCCCCACGGGGAGACGAACACCGTGGTGACCCGGTGGTTGTCGGGGCTGCTTCCCGCCATCGACCCCGTCGACGCCGCCGCCGTAGTGCCGGCGGCGAGTGCCGCAGCCGCACCGAGCGCGGCCGCGACGCGTCCTGCTCGTCTTCGAACCCTGATCATCCGGCACCTCCGTTAACATCCTTTACTCATCACGCGTCACCCTGATGATTCCTCGGATGTCTGTCAACCCCGGGTGTGGAAATAGCCGCATTATCGAGCGGCAAGAGTCTCAGAGATCGGATGTGTTACCGACTCAGAGCCCTCCCGCTGCTGACGCCAGGCCAGGACGATCATCACCGCCGGGAAGAGGACGTCGGCCGCCAGCACGCCGCCGGTGTTGCCGGGCTGGTGGTCGCCGTTGGCGAACCACTGGTAGACGTGGCCGAAGGCGGCGCCCCACAGGAACATGCCGGCGCCGAGGCCGACGGTGATGCGTTCGCGCGGCGTGGTTCCGGGGCGCGCGGCGCGGAAGGCCATGACCGCCAGGGCGAGGTTGGCGAAGGCGAAGGCTAGAACCCGGCAGCCGTCAGCCGAGCTCGCAGAGGTACGTCACCGCAGGCTTCTCGTTGAGCATCCGCTCGCCGGTGGCCACGAAGCCGTTGCGCTCCAGGACCCGGTGCGAGGCCGGATTGTCCAGCGTCACCTTGGCGCGCAGGCTGGTGAGGCCGTAGGCGGCGACGGCGAGTTTGCGGATCTCGGCGACCGCTGCGGTAGCCAGGCCCCGGCCGGCGGCGGCCTGCGCGATGCGGTAGCCGAGCTCGGCCGAGGCGTCCTTCACCTCGACGAGGTTGACGCGGCCGACGATCTCGCCGGTGTCGGTGACCAGGACGTGGAAGTAGTCCGTGCCGGCGGCCTGCCATTCCAGGAGTTGGGCGTGGCGGGCGGCGAACTCGGCGAAGTACTCGTCGCCGCGGTCGGGGATCACGGCTGCGAAGTACTCGCGGTTCTCGCGCTCGAAGGCGAGCAGGGCCTCCGCGTGGTCGGCGCGGACCAGCTCAAGGCGTGGCATCGGTACTGGCATCGGTGCTGGCATCGATACTCCGGGATTCGAAAAGGCCGCCCAGGTTGACCGTGACAGTAGACCCCTCGGCCCAGCGCGCCGTCACGTGAGTATCGGTCACCTCGACCTCGACCACATCGGCAGCCTCGGCGGCATCGGGGAGTCCGATGTCGGCACCGGGATCAAGGACATGTAGCGCAACGTGGACCGACTCCACCGACTCCCCCGACGAGGGCCGCGCGGACAGATACGGCGCCGCGCTGCACGTGCCCAACGCGTTCGCGCCCTCGTAGCACGCGACTCCGGCAGACTCGTATCCGAAGACGCCGAACACCATCGACCGCACGCCGTCGCCGACAGCCCAGGCACAGGACGCGTCGGACTCGCATTCGATCTCGGCATCCGAGGCGACCGCGTGCCCGCCCTCCCGCAGCGACCACCCGGCTGGTGCCGTCACCAGGTGGCACCGCAGCTCGTACGCGGCCGTCACCAGCGAAGCCGTCACGATCCGCGCCCCCGCCAGTTCCCGCCCCGAAGCCCCGAGCCGCGGCACGTGCCACGACGCGACGTACCCC
>NZ_JAACYW010000293.1 GCF_015356825.1 Catenulispora rubra
GCCCCACCGGGCACCGCCCTGGTCGACGTCGCCTACGCCAACATCACCTTCGTCGAGACCCAGGTCCGCGCGGGCAACGGCCCCTTCCGCCCGACCCTGCCGACCATCCCCGGCAACGGCGTCGGGGGAGTGGTCCGCGCGGTCGGCGACGGCGTGGACCCGGCGCTCGTCGGTACCCGCGTCGTCGGCTCGACCGGCGGCTCCGGCGGCTACGCCGAGGTGGCGCTGGTCCCCGCGGACGTCCTCTACCGCGTCCCCGACGGCCTGGCCCTCGACGCCGCGGTCGCGGTCCTGGCCGACGGCCGCACCGCCTCCCTGCTCGTCGAGGCCGCGAAGATCCGCCCCGGCGAGCGCGTCCTGATCGAGGCCGCCGCGGGCGGCGTCGGCACCCTGCTGGTCCAGCTCGCGAAGGCGGCCGGCGGCACCGTGATCGCGCTGGCCGGCGGCCCCCGCAAGACCGCCACCGCCACCGCCCTCGGCGCCGACCAGGCCGTCGACTACCTCGATCCGGCCTGGCCCGAGCAGCTCGAAGAACGCGTGGACGTGGTTTTCGACGGCGTCGGCGGCGCCACCGGCCACGCCGCCTACCGGCAGCTGCGCCGCGACGGCCGCATCCTCACCTACGGCCTGGCCAGCGGCCAGTGGACCGCGATCCCCGAGGACGACGCCGAGGCGCGCGGCATCCGGATCATCCGCCCGACCGCCGGCCCCGAGGACATGCGCCGCCTGACCGAGTCCGCGCTGCGCGCCGCCGCCGACGGGACGCTGCGGCCAGTGATCGGCCAGCGCTTCCCGCTGGAGGACGCCGACGCCGCGCACACCGCGATCCAGGACCGGCGAACTGTGGGCAAAACTCTCCTTGTGACGGGTAAAACAGCAGGGTGACGCAGCCGCCGCGACGCCCGCCCCCTTGACCGGCCCGCTCCCGCCTGCTGTCCTGTCAGACGCCTGGTCCACCGAGTCTGACTCGCAGCGGGAGGCCCGATGTCGCGCACCCGTACCACCCTCGCCGAAGACTTAGCCGCAGCGCGGTCCGCCGTGCCGGAGCTCGCCGAGCGCGCCGCGCGGGTGGTGGCCGGGATCGGGAACCCGAAGTCGGCCTCGCTCCTGCCCGGCTGGAACGCCGCCGACGTCGCCGTGCACCTCGGCATGGCGTGCACCGCCTACGCCGCGGTGGTGGCCGGCGTCTTCGACATCGAGCACTGGGACACCTTCGTCCCGGAGCACCCCGATCTCGCGCAGCGGGTCGCGGTGCTGAACGCCACGACGCTCTCGCACGCCGAGCCCGACGCCTACCTCGCCGCCCCCGGCCAGATCCGCGACGGCGCCGCCATGCTGGTCGCCGCCCTCGAAGGCCGCGACCCCGAGGAACCGTGCCCGATCCCGTGGTTCGGCATCGACGCCCCGCTGCCGCTGGCCGCCGTCGTCGGCCTGTTCCTGAGCGAGACCGTGCTGCACACCCTGGACGTGGCGCGCGCCACCGGCCAGAAATGGCTGGTCCCGCCGCGGATCGCGCGGCTCATCATCTCCCTGACCTACCTCGACACCATCCCGCGCACCGTCGACGTGGCGCGCGCCGCGACCATGCACGCCGCGGTGCGCGTCCACGTCCGCGGCGGCGTCACCATCGGCATCGACATCGACGGGCCCCGGGTCGAGACGCACCGCGACCCGGGGCCGGGCGCCACCGACTGCCACATCTGGGTCGACCCGGTGGCCTTCGTGCTCACCGCGAGCCGGCGGAGCTCCCAGGCCCGGCAGATCGCGGCCGGCCGGATGTTCTCGTTCGGGCGCAAGCCGTGGCTCGGCCCGATGATCGGGCGGCTCTTCGATCACCCCTGAGGTGCGCACGTGCCAGAAGGATTCAGGGCCCTCCGTCATGCTTTGATAACCCGGTGAACCCCGACGAAGAGCTCGTCTACGAAGTCGACGAGAACGACCGGATCCTGCGGATCGTGCGCCGCGGCGAACTCACCGACAACAACCTGCGGCACCGCAGCGTCGACATCCTGTTCCGGGACAAGGCCGGCCGGATCCTGGTGCACCGGCGCGCCGAGGTGAAGCGCGTCTTCCCCAAGTACTACGACATGTTCGTCGCCGGCATGGTCCCGGCCGGCGAGTCCTATGACCAGGCCGCGCGCCGGGAGGCCGCCGAGGAGGTCGGGCAGCGCAACATCGTGCTCCGGCCGGTCGGCAGGTGGCGCTTCGACGACGACCGGGTCCCGCAGTGGGGCTCGGTCTACACCGCGACCGTCACCGGCCCCGTGGTGCCGCAGCCGGAGGAGGTCGAGTGGTTCGGCTTCCTCACCGAGGCCGAGCTGGAAGAGAGCATCGCGCAGAACCAGTTCTGCCCGGACAGCCTGTACTTCTATCGGCGGATGCGCGGCCAGGCGGTGTGATCGGCGGTGATCGGGGAGCGATCGGGTGTGATCGGGCCCTGTCGATCCGCGGCCCCGTCCGCGACGCGACCGGCCCCCGGACACGACACGCCGGTCTGGATCGACGTCGGCTAGATTGGGCCGGGTGGCACAGACGGCGGCACTTGGCCGGGAACCGGAGTCGGCGCGCTCGCGACTGGTCAGGCTCGGATTCGCCGACCCCGAATCGGCCCTGCGGACCCTGGACGAGGCCCCGCTCGGCGAGCTGCGCGGCGATCCGCTGTTCCTGGAGGCCCTGGGCCGCACCGCCGACCCCGACCAGGCCCTGGCCGCGACCGGCCGGCTGCTCGCGGCCTCCGGCGACGCCGACACGCTGGCCGCCACCCTGGCCGCCGCCAAGCCCTTCCAGGACCGGCTGCTCGGGGTGCTCGGGGTCAGCGTGGCGCTCGGCGAGCACCTGGAGCGCCATCCGGACGCCTGGCACGGACTCGTGGAGTTCGACGTCGAGGACCTGGCCCCGGCCTTCCGGCGGCTGATGCTGGAGGCCGTCGGGGCCGATCCCGACGCGCCGGACCCGGTGGCCGCGCTGGCCGGGATCCCGGCCCGGGACGCCCTGCGCGTCGGCTACCGGGACGCCCTGCTCGGCATCGCGGCGCGGGACATCGGCAGCGCCCAGAAGAACGACGCAACCGCCACATACGACCAAACGGCCGCCGACCTGTCGGACCTGGCCACCGCCACCCTGGAAGCGGCGCTCGCGGTGGCGCGCGCGGAGCTCCCCGAGGACTCCCCGCCGGCCCGCCTGGCAGTCATCGCCATGGGCAAGTGCGGGGCCCGGGAGCTGAACTACGTCAGCGACGTGGACGTGGTGTTCGTCGCCGCCGCCCCTGACGGTACCGACCCGGACGAGGAGCACCTCGCCCTGCGCACCGCCACCCAGCTGGCCGCCACCATGATGCGGGTCTGCTCCGACACCACCTCCGAGGGCGCGATCTGGCAGGTCGACGCGAACTTGCGCCCGGAGGGCAAGAACGGCCCGCTGGTTCGCTCGCTGCCCAGCCACATCGCCTACTACGAGCGCTGGGCCAAGACCTGGGAGTTCCAGGCGCTGCTCAAGGCGCGCGCCGCCGCCGGGGACCGGGACCTCGGCGCCAAGTACGTCGAGGCCGTCACGCCGATGGTGTGGGCGGCCTCGCGGCGCGCCGGGTTCGTCGCGGACGTGCAGGCGATGCGGCGGCGTGTCATCGAACACATCCCGGCCAAGGACGCCGAGCGCGAGCTGAAGCTCGGCTCCGGCGGTCTGCGCGACATCGAGTTCGCCGTGCAGCTGCTGCAACTGGTCCACGGACCTACGGATTCCGCCCTGCGCAAGCGCGGAACCCTGGAGTCCCTGGCGGCTCTTTCCGCAGGTGGATACGTGGGTCGCACGGACGCCGCGGCCCTGGCCGACGCCTACCGCTTCCTGCGCACGCTGGAACACCGGCTGCAGATCCACCGGCTCCGGCGCACGCACACGCTGCCCGAGGAGAAGGTCGAGCGGCGCCGCCTCGGGAGGTCCATGGGGTTTCGAAAAGATCCCGTGGATCAGCTGAACGGTGAATGGAAACGCCACAAGCGGGAAGTAAGGCGGCTGCACGAAAAGCTCTTTTACCGACCGTTGTTAGACGCGGTGGCCCGTTTGACGCCGGGCCAGGCCGCATTGGGTGGTGCTGTTCACTTGTCGCCGGAGGCTGCGCAGTCACGGTTGGAAGCACTCGGTTACACGGATCCTGCCGGAGCGCTCCGTCATCTGACGGCGCTCACCTCGGGGGTGAGCCGGCGGGCGGCGATCCAGAGGACTCTGCTGCCGGTGATGTTGGACTGGTTCGCCGACGCGGCGGACCCGGACGGCGGCCTGTTGGCGTTCCGCAAGGCGTCCGAGGCGCTGGGAGACACACACTGGTACCTGCGCCTGCTGCGCGACGAAGGCGCTGCCGCCGAGCACCTGGCGCGGGTCCTGGCCTCCGGCCGCTACGCGCCGGACTTGCTCCTGAGGGCGCCGGAAGCCGTTGCCATCCTTGGGGATCCGGCCAATCTGGTGCCTCGGGCCCGGCCGGTGCTGGAGGCGGAGATCCTGTCCGCGGTCGGCCGCGCGTCGACTCCTGAGGCGGCGGTCGCCGCGGCGCGTGCGGTGCGGCGTCGCGAGCTTTTCCGTATCTCTGCTGCGGATTTGCTGGGACTGCTGACCGTCGAGCAGGTCGGCGACGGCCTCAGCGCGGTGACGGCGGCGACGCTGAGCGGTGCGCTGCAGGCGGCCACCACGGCGATCGAGAACCGTCTCGGCACACCGCTGCCGACCCGCTTCGCGATCATCGCCGTCGGTCGGTTCGGCGGTCGTGAGCTCGGCTACGGCAGCGACGCGGACGTGTTGTTCGTCCACGATCCGCTGCCGGACGACGGGGTCGAGGCGGATCCGGAAGGGATCGCATGGGACGCGACCGCGAACGGTTCGGCGCCGTCCAGCGTGGCGGTGGCGAGTAACGGTGCTGCGAACGGTGCCGCCGCAACGGATTCCGCGCGCCGCGTCTCGGCTGTCTCGCCTGTCTCGCACGTCTCGCCCCAGCGCGAACGCGCCGCCACCGACGCCGCGCACGCCGTGGCCAACGAACTGCGCCGCCTGCTCCAGATCCCGACGCCGGACCCGCCGCTGATCATCGACGCCGACCTGCGCCCCGAGGGCCGGCAGGGCCCGCTGGTGCGCACCCTCGGCTCCTACGCCGAGTACTACCGCCGCTGGTCGGAGGTCTGGGAGTCGCAGGCGCTGCTGCGCGCGGAGCCGGTGGCCGGCGACCCCGAGCTGGGCCGCGAGTTCATGGAGCTGATCGACCCGCTGCGCCGTCCGGTATCAGGGCTCGACGAGACCGCGGTGCGCGAGATCCGCCGCATCAAGGCCCGCGTGGAGGCCGAGCGCCTGCCGCGCGGCGCGGACAAGGCGCTGCACACCAAGCTCGGCCCCGGCGGCCTGTCGGACGTCGAGTGGACCGTGCAGCTGCTCCAGCTCTGCCACGCGCACGAGGTCCCCGCCCTGCAGACCACGCGTACCCGCCTGGCCCTGTCCGGCGCCGTGGACGCGGGCCTGCTGGAGCCCGACGACGCCGAGATCCTCGACGAGGCCTGGATCGAGGCCACGCGCGTCCGCAACGGCATCATGCTGGTCCGCGGCCGGGCCGGCGACTCGATCCCGAACGACATCAAGGAACGCGCCGGCATCGCCATGTATCTGGGCTCTGAGAACAGCGAGGAGTTCGTCGAGGAGTACCGGCGCAGCGCCCGGCGGGCCCGCGCCGTCGTCGAGCGCGTCTTCTACGACTGGAGCAGCGACGTGGGGCGTTCCCACGATTCGTGAGACTGCCCCGCGCCGGGCCCGCGTCATGCCGCTGGCGGTGATCAGCGGACCCGGCCGAACAACCGCCCCGCGATGTCGATCCCGACGACCGCCCCGCTCCCGTCCCGGGTGAACAGCCCGCGCTGCCCCATCAACGCGCCGTCGGTGATGATGTAGTCGTCGCCCTCCTCGGCCAGGAACCCCATCGTGGCGGCCGGGTAGTCCTGCGGCATGTCGGTGTCGGAGGCGGCGCGGATCTCCGGCTTGATGCCGACCGCGAGGGTCAGGCGCCCGCCGTCGTCGGCGACGTCCAGGTTCATCGCGTCGATCTCGTAGCGGCCGACGACGTCGCTGTTGCGCGCCGCGTCGTACGGCACCGGCTCCGGGTCCTCCTCGACGACGCCGAGGAAGTGCTCCAGGGCCCACTTCACGACGTCCTGGTTCAGCCGGTAGCCCTCGGGGCCGCAGTTGCTCAGCGCCACGATCGCGAAGCCGTGCTCGGGGACCACGAGCAGTTCGGCGAACTGGCCGTTGCCGCTGCCGCCGTGGCCGAAGGTGCGGACGCCGCCGATCTCGCCGCCGATCCCGTTGAGGAACCAGCCGAATCCGAAGGCGTCGCCGAGGGTGGAGGCGCGCAGTTCGGACTTCGGCTGCTGCATCGAGCGGCGGGCCTCGACGCTCAGTACCTTGTCAGCCGTCGCGGTCCCAGCCTGCTCCCCGAGGTGGAACCGGGCCCAGCGCAGCAGGTCCGCGGAGCAGGAGACGGCGCCGCCGCCGGGGTTGTTGCCGTGCGTGCCGGCCGGGTAGGACTTCCAGGGTGTGGCGTTGTGCAGGACGCCGTCGGCGTCGCGGTTGTGGCCGACGGTGTGCTTGCGGGTCATGACGTCGTCGAGGTCGAAGACCGTGTCGGACAGGCCGAGCGGGGTGAGCACCAGCTCGGCGACGGCCTGCTCGTAGGGCTGCCCGGTGACCTTCTCGATGACCCGGCCGAGCAGGTTGTAGCCGGCCTGGCTGTACGAGGCTCGGGCACCCGGCTCGGCGATCAGCGGCAGCGCCTCCAGCTTCGCGACGAACGCGGCCAGCGAGCCGTCGCCGTGGTCGGAATCCACGAGGTTCCATTCCAGGCCGCCGGTGTGGTCGAGCAGGTTGCGGACGGTGACGCGCGCGGCGTGCGACTCGTCGGCCAGCTTCAGTTCGGGGACGTAGGTCCTTACCGTCGCCTCCAGGTCGACCCGGCCGTCGGCCACCAGGTGCAGCAGCGCGGTGGCGGTGAACGACTTCGTCACCGAGGCGATGTGGAAGAGGGTTCGTTCGTCCGCCTCGACCGAGGCGAAGAACTCGCGGCCGTCGACCAGCACTCCGACGCTGATGCCGGGCACGTCGTACGCCTTCGCCGCCTCGGCCACGAACGCGGTCAGGTCCCGGGCGGTCTCCTGCACAGTCATCTCGATCTCCCCTTGCCGAGTCACTTGCACTTAGTTCAAGTGGAACGGTAGCCCCGACTTGAACTAAGTGCAAGTACACTGCCGCCATGCCTAGGAACACGCTGACCGTGGACCAGATCGTGCATGCCGCCATCGCGCAGCTCGACGAGGAGGGGCTGGACGGCCTCACCATGCGCGCCCTCGGCAAGCGCCTGAACGTGGCGGCGACCGCCGTCTACTGGCACCTCAAGACCAAGGACGAGCTGGTCCGGCTGGCCGCCGACGCGGCCTGGGCCGAGGTCGAGCTGCCGGACCCGGCGCTGGTCGGCTGGCGCGAGGCGGCCGTGCGGACCGCGACCGGCGAGCACGCGATGTTCACGCGCCACCCCTGGATGGGCCAGGCCTTCGGCGGCTACCTGCTTTACGGCCCCGGCAAGTCCGGCCACGACGACCACCTGCTGGCCGTCTACGAGGCCGCCGGCTTCGCCCCCGCAGACGCCGACCGCGCCGCTGCGGCCGTCTTCACATACGTGCTGGGCAACTCGCTCGCCCCGGCGGCGATGGTGGCGCTGAACCGGCGGCTGGCGCTGGGCGGGGAGGACGCGATGCGGTCGTTCACGGAGGCGAAGGAGAAGTCGGTGGCGATCGCGCGGACATTCCCCAGACTGCGGGAGCGCGTCGACAGCCCGGCGGCCTCCTACGCCGGGACCCCCGAGGAAAGTTTCGAGTTCGGGCTCGCGGCGCTGCTGGACGGGTTCGAGGCGCGGCTGGCGGCGCAGAAGCTTTCGGGCCCATGAGAAACGGGCCCGCGAAGGGGCCCGTTTCGGGTGGTTCACGTTCGTTAGTTCAGGTTCTCAGGTGGATCGAGGGCCGCACCAGCTCCGCCGAGGCACCGTCGTCGTCGAGGCCGCCCGCCGTCAGCCCCTCAGGCTGCCGGGGCAGCGGGGCGTCCCCAGCCGGCTTCGGCGGCGCGAACACCTGCCGGCCCTGCAGGATCCGCTGGACCAGGAAGCCCAGGGCCAGCGTCACCAGGCCGAACACCGCGTCCAGGACGTAGTGGTTGGCGGTGCCGATGATGACCGCGAAGGTGCAGAAGGGGTAGGCGATGCCGAGGGCCTTGACCCAGCGGCGCTGCGCCAGGTGCGCGATGACCAGCGCGCACCAGGTGGACCAGCCGATGTGCAGCGAGGGCATGGCCGCGTACTCGTTCGTCGAGGAGCCGAGCCCGGCCACGCCGTCGGACGTCGCCGCCGTCTGGCCCCAGGGGTTCAGCAGCTTGAAGGTGTCGACGAAGTCGCCGCCGTGCAGCATCCGCGGCGGGGCCAGGGAGTAGAAGTAGAACCCGAACAGCGCGATCAGCGTCATCGCGATCATCACGGTCCGGACCGCGCGGTAGCGGTCGGGGAACTTGAAGTACACCCACACCAGCACCGCGATCGGCACGATGAAGTGCAGGGTCGCGTAGTAGACGTTCATCGAGAACGCCAGCCAGCGCATGCTGTACACCCAGTGGTTGAAGGTGTCCTCGAAGTTCAGCCCGAGGTAGTGCTCCAGGCGCAGGATGTCGTGGCCGCGCTGCTGGGCCGCCGACTCGTGGGAGGGCGCGGCCAGCCGGGTCAGGGTGTAGAGGTAGTAGCCCAGCGCGATGAGCGCGATCTCCAGCCACAGCTTGGGCCGGTTCGTCGGGCGGAATCTCTGCGGCAGGAGCGGGCCCGGGATCCGGCTCCGGCGCCGTCCGCCGGCCGCGGCGGCGGCTGGCGTCGAGTCGACGTTCCCGTCGCGCGCTGTAGCCTGCGTGCTGCTTTCCAGCGGCTGTGTCGTCGTCACGAGTTCACCCCCATGACAAGCAAGTCTGCCAGGGTACCTGCCGCGAAGGCGTCATACCCCGGGTCCACATTCCGCATCACCCCATGGTAGGGCTTCGGCGGAGCTGTGCGTCGGTCCCGCCGTAAGGGTCGCTCGGGCGGGGTACGCCAGCTTATCCGGATCAGCTGTTTCCCGCGCGTCCCATGGCAGGTCATCTCCAGCCGGTACGCTCCGCGCCAAGCGTCTGTGCACCCGGTCACAAGGGGCGCGGCGTGACGAATCAGACACGCGAGGAGCCACCTCATGCCCATCCCCGTGTACGTCCCCGCGAACGGTGGTCGCTGCGACCACCTGGAACAGCTCCGCGACGCCGAACCGGACTCCACGGACGAGTGCCGGGAGTGCCGGGCCACCGGCGGCCGCTGGCTGAGCCTGCGGGAGTGCCTCGTCTGCGGCCATGTGGGTTGTTGCGACAACTCGCAGAGCCGGCACGCCACGGCGCACTGGCGCGCCACCGGCCATCCCCTGATCCGGTCACTGGAGCCCGGTGAGGTCTGGGCCTGGTGTTATCCGGACGAGGCGATGTTGTTGCCGGCCGACTGCTGCTGAGGCTGTGTCGGCTCCAGGCTGCTGAGAAGGAGGCAGCGGCCGGGCCCGGGGGTGGCTTTCGTGAGCTGCCCTCGGGCCACTGCTTTTTAGCGGCTTGTGGGCGCCATTTGAGTGGCTTGTGGGCGGCGTTTTCCAGACCGCGTTTTCAGGCTGCGCTGCTTACGCGGTGCTCCGGTGGCCCGACGGCGTGGCCCGGCTTAGCGTGAGGTCACGGAAGCCGTCTTCCCGCGGCTCCGGCAGGCAAGGAGTTGAAAACGCATGGCGAAGAACAGCCCGGCCAAGGGGCACCACGGACTCGGCGCACGCGGGCAGGGGAAGCTCCTCTATTTCCACACCCGCGTCTCCCACGTGATCCGCCACTCCAAGGAACAGCTGTTCCGCAAGTACCGCAAACAACCCGAGTATCGGCAGGCCAACGGGCATTGGGCGGGGATCCGGTAGAGCTGGCTGTTCCGCCCGGACTATTCCTCTGACTCTTCCGACTCTCTTGATTCTTCTGATGCGCCCCTGACGCCGGTCGCGGTGATCGTGGCGACCTGCCAGGGGCGCATTTCCATGTGCTGATTCTCCTGCCCGGTACTGATGGTCGCCGTGGTCGGCTCCGGAGTGAGGGCCACCAGCCGCACCTCGGTTGCTTCCCCGCCGCCGTTGCCGCCGTTGTCGCTGACGTCGCGGCAGCTGCTCAGGACCACGCCGCGTCCGCCGATCTCGATACCGCCGCCGGGGATCTCCGGGACGTTGTCAGGGTTCTGGCTCCGGCCGGGGAGCGCGAAGAACGGGTGGCGGTAGCGCTCGGCGGCGTCGAGGAGCCCTGATTCGTGCCACTCGCCGGCGTAGAGGTAGAGGCCGAGCTCGACGGTGCGCACGCCGTGGCACTGCGCGCCGGGCGTGGGCAGCTGCGGGCCCGCCGGCTCCTCGCGCCAGGCGTTGTCGTTGCGCGAGAGCAGGCCGACCGAGCGCAGCAGGGTGAGGGCGAGGGTGCGGCCGTCGTCGACGAGCTCGTATTCGCTGACGTGGTCCAGTAGGACGGCCAGGCCTCCGGCCGCGACCCAGCCGTAGGCGGGGAACGTCGGCACGGGGCGCTCGCCGAAGCCGCCCTCGGCGTGCAGCGGCCGGTCCACGACGGCGAACTGGCCCTCGGCGTGCGAGTGCGTGGCCGGGCGGGGGAGCGGGAGGTGCAGGCGGACGCGGTGGTCGTCGCTGCGGTTGTCGAAGGCGACGGTGACGCGCACGAAGGGCTCGCCGTGCCGCAGCTCGATGCGGGTGGTGAGCTCGGTGGTGTGGACGGACTCGGCGCGGGTGCTGACGGCGCCTTCTTCACTCGACGCGTGAGCGGTAACACCGTGCGTCGGCCAGTTGAACCAGCGCACTGATTCGAGCGACCCGGTGAGCGGCCCGTTCCACCGCTCCCGGTTCCAGATCTCGTCGGGCGAGTCGACGACGCGGTCACGCCCGGGAGGCGCGTAGTTGTACTCGTCGCCGAGATCGCCGCCGTCGACGATCAGCCCGAGGCCCGCGGCATGCGTGCCGTCGGCGGCGAGGACGTCGAGGAGGCCGTCGGAGCGGAGCGCGACGTGGATCAGGCCATTGTCGAGATCGGAGAGCGCGCGGCGTCCAGTCGCGATGTTCTTGGGCGCGACCGTCGGCGCGGGCGCTCCGGCCACCGGGGTGACCGCTGTGATCGCCATGACCGCCGTGAGGCCGAGCGGCCCGACGTCGACCAGCGCGGCGACCCTCGCGCGCGGCTGTATCTGTACCTTGACGCACCATCGCTCGACGGCCGCGCTGGCGGCGGCGGCACGCACATCGGCGACGTCGAAGACCAACTCGGACGTCGGCGCCAACTCGAAGACGATCGTCGCGTCGCGCGGATCGACATGCCACGCGGCGATCTGCCGACCATAAAGCTCGCGCCCATGAATCTTGCGCAGGAACCGATCGAGCTCGCCCGGCGCAACGAATTCGTCGGCGAACGTCTCCTCGACGCTCTCAAGCACCTGGTGCGGCACATGCGCGGCAGCCCTCAGCCCCCGACCAGCCGGCACATCAAGCACCACGACCTCCGCCCGCCGCCGCGGCGACGGATTGAAGATCAAATGCCCGCCATCCGGCACGCTATCCGCAACCGGCCCAAGCACCAGATCAACAACCCCACGCCCCAGATCACCAGCCTCCCCGATCCGCGCAGCAACCTGCTCAGCCGTGCCATCAACCCCGCACCCGGTGACGCTGTCGTGGCACGACGAGTCGACCAACCGCCGCCACGCCAGCTCCAAGAACGGCCGGCACGCAGCCCGCGCCCCATAAAGCGCCGCAACAGGCTCCGCATACCGCTCGACAAGCCGCTCGGCCCGACTCAGCGCCTGCTTGAGCCCGATCCGCGAGGACAGGACGCCCGGCAGGATGTTGGCTCGCGCATAGGACCGCAACTCGCCACGAACCACTACTTCACCGACACCATCAACAACACCAAGACCACCAGCACCAGCATCGCCATCAGCGCCGCCACCAGCACTGTCAGTACCAGCGCTACGAGCATCGGCAGCCATGCCGGCGCCAGCATCCGCGATATCGGCACCGGCCGCAGCGCCTGCACCAGGGCTACTCGCTTCACCAGCTCCGGCGCCGAGACTCGCTCCCGCACTGACCTCGGCCACGCTCGCCGCATGAGCTGATGCCAGCCCGCCGCCAGCCGCATGCGCCCCGCTGCCGGTTCCTGCTGCCCAACCCTTCAGCCCACCCGTTCCAGTAGCTCCGACTCCAGCATGTGCCTGAGCAGCATCCTGACTTGTGTGCTGGTCGAAGAACCCGGCCAGCGTGTCGAGCCGCATCCGCACCGGCCCGTCCGCCGCCGCCCCCGCCACCAGCTCCGCGAGGCCGTCGACCGGCGCCGAATGGTCCGTCCCGTACATCCCCAGCAGCGGGCCCGTCGGCTGCCAGTGCCGCAGTGCCCGTACATGCTCCTCGGCCCGCTGCCGCACTACCGCCGCGTTCGCCTCGCCGAAGACGCCTGCCGCGCCGCCGTAGCCGCCTTCGGGGAGGTAGCGCGTGCGCAGGGTTGTGCCGTCCGGGGCTTGCCACCAGAACTCCGTTGTGTGCACCGCCGCTGGGACGCCGCGCCAGACGCAGGCGGTCTCGATGCCCGCGTGGCGCAGGATCTGGGGGAGCTGGGCCGCGTGGCCGAACTGGTCCGGGAGGTAGCCGATGCGCATGGCGCCGCCGAGGTCGTCGGCGCGGCGCAGGCCCATCTCCAGGTTGCGGAGCAGGTTCTCGCCGGAGCACAGGAACGAGTCGGCCAGGACCCGCCACGGGCCGAGTGCCAGCTGCCCTCGCGCCGTCAGTGAGCGGACCAGCGCCTCCTGCTCCGGGCGGATCTCAAGGTAGTCGTCGATCGCGGCCGTCTGCCCGTCGAGCGTGAAGCGCGCCCGCGGGTCGGCGTCCAGCTGGGCCAGCAGCCGATCCAGCACCGTCACCAGCCGTAGCCGGAAGCGCTGGAACGGCTGGTACCACTCGCGGTCCCAGTGCGTGTGCGGGACGATCACCAGCTCGGCGGGCTCGCTCATCCCGACTTCCCCAGAGCGTCGAGGACGAGCATCCCCGTGCGGATGTCGGCAGTGCCCTCCGCGACACCGCTCAGCGGCGGCGTGCCGGCGGTCACGAAGGAGTGGAACGCCAGCAGTTCGCGCTCGAAGCCCGAGTCGGGGCCGAAGAAGTACGGGTTCCCGAACGCCAGGTCGTACGTCCCGCCCTCGGTGTGCACGCACACGCGCTCCTCATACTCCGGATAGTCCGGCAAGTAATGCCAGCGCACGCTATAGCGCCCGCCGTGCGAGAGCGGCCCAGAGAACTCCAACGAACCCGATTCCCCGTCCCGCGCACCCCACGAGTACGCCGCATCGACATCCACTCCGACGCCACTATCCAGCAACCGAATCAGCGCGAGATCGTGGCACACACTGTCGAGCACCGCGCGGTACTCCCAATGCACACGCGGTCCGACATGCTCGGCCGGCGACGCGGAACCGGAAGCGGGAGCCGGCGTCCAATCGATCTGCGGAAACCTTTCCGGAGGATGCAGAACACTGACATCGACATGCCTGATCGCCCCCAGATCCACGCTGCCAAGCGCCTCGGTGACCACAGGGTCGTACTGCTTCATATACCCGAGCATCAAACGATCGCCGGCCTGCTGCACCAGAGCAGCCTCATCCAGCGTGTGCGCGAGGGGCTTCTCACAGAACACCGGATACCCGCGCTTCAGCGCCTCGGCAGCCAGCGCCGCGTGCGACCCGGACGTCAGCAGCAGCACCGCGTCGAACTCCCCGCACCCGAACAAGCTCCGCACATCCGTGAAGACGCCAGAACCGGGCACCCGCATCCGCCGCGCGACATCGGCGGCGTAGCCGTGCTGCGCATCGCAGACCGCTGTGACCTCGAAATGCTTGTCCAGCTTGGCCAACAACGGCAGGTGCACGTGCCGCGCCACCCGCCCCAGCCCGACGACCGCGACCCGGACGACCGGCCCGACGACCGCCTCGACGACCGCCTCGACCGGCCCCGCAACAGACCCGGAACC
>NZ_JAACYW010000294.1 GCF_015356825.1 Catenulispora rubra
GGCAGCGGTAGCGCGCTGGTGGGGCGCCGACGCGGGCGGTGAAGCAGCGGTCGAAGGTGCGGGGGTTGTGGTAGCCGGTCTCGAAGGCGATGTCGGCCACGGTCATGGTGGTCTCCGACAGCAGGCGCTTGGCCTGGTACATGCGGATCGCGGCCAGGAAGCGCAGGGGGGAGGTGCCGGTCTGGGCCCGGAACGCGCGGGACAGGCGGAACGGGCTCAGACCTGCGGATTGTGCGACGGCGGACAGTGAAAGCGGTTCACGGTGCCGGTCCCACAGGGTCACGATCGCGCGCTCGACTGCCGCTCGGAGATGGGGGTCGGTGGAAAGGGTGGTGTCGGCGCTCTGCATCCCCGTCTCCGGTCGATGGTGGGCCACTGCCTCGCGTGCTCGATCCGCCGCACCTGGCGCCGACTGTCCCCGAGGTCTCCAGCCGGCGCCGGACTGAGGCGCTTTACCTGGTCGATCACTCGTGGTGGAGAGTAGTCAGGTGACACATCTTTGGCAATGCGTCACGCTCGGTGACCGTGGCGCCGCACGGCCGCCTGGACCAGGGGCGGAGCACATCAGGCCCCTGCGGCACCGGCCAGCCGGACGGCCTGCGTCCAGGAGGCGTCCCGGGCCGCGGTCTGCCCGTCCGGCGCCGGTGCCCCGTAGCGCACGTCGACGCCCCGCTCGCGCGCCGCGCGCACGATCCCGGGCATCGCCCGCTCGGCCAGCGCCGCGATCGTGAACGCCGGGTTGACCAGCAGCGCGCCGGGGACCGCGGAGCCGTCGGTGACGAAGATGCCGGGATGCCCGCGCAGCTCGTGCGTGTCGTCCAGGGCCGAGGTCGCCGGGTCGTCGCCGATCCGGCAGGAGGCCAGCGGGTGCACGGTGTACGCGCCGACCACCTCGTTGGTCCACGGCCGCACCTCGGCCAGCCCGTCCTTCTCCAGCACCCGCTTGATCTCGGCGTCTGAAAGTTCCCATCCGTGCAGCGTGTTCGCCGTCGGCCGGTACGTCAGCGGGCCGAAGCCGAGCATCTGCTGGGAGAACCGGGTGGCGTTCCCGGTCGGCGGCGGCGGGCCGAAGACGCCCTCGTTGTCGTCCTCGCTCGTGGTGAAGATGGTCAGCCAGGACTGCCAGCGCTCGACGATCTCCTTCTTGCGCGGGCCGAACCAGGCCGGGACTGAGGCGTCCGGGTTCGGCGTCTGGGCCAGGATCGTGCCCAGGCCCGGCGGGAAGTACAGCTGCTCCAGGGAGAAGCGCTCGAATTCGGGCTTGGTGTCGTCCAGGTCGTCCCAGGAGGCCACGGTCGGGCCTTTGCCGATCTGGTTCGCGGCGTAGGCCAGGCCGTCGCCGCGGTCCAGGCCGAGCACGGAGCGCGCCTTGTCCTCATCGATGATCGCGGTGTTCAGCCGCTCGCCGTTGCCGGAGAAGAAGCGCCCGACCGCGTACGGCATCTTGCCCAGCACCGGCTCGGAGCGCTGCAGGATCACCGGCGTCGCCCCGGCCCCGGCGGCGAGGATCACGATCTTCGCCTGGATCGTGCCGCTGCCGGTGACGACCCGGTAGTCCACGTCGTGCACGGTGTTGTACGCGACCTGATACGAGCCGTCCTGGTTCCGCGCGATCTGCTGCACCTCGTGCAGCGGCCTGATCTGGGCACCGTGCGACACCGCCGCCGGCAGGTAGTTGAGCAGCATGGAGCGCTTGGCGTCGAAGCGGCACCCGGCCAGCATCCAGTTGCAGTTCGTGCACAGCTCCCGGTCGATCGCCGCCGGCACCGGGTTGGCGGTGCGGCCCGCGTGCGCGCACGCCGCGGCCCACAGCCCGCCGGCGTAGGTGGCGTCGTTCCAGTTCAGCTGGCTGATCGGCAGCGCCTCGGCGACCCGGTCGTACCACGGCTCCAGCGCGTCGCGGGTGATCGCGGCCGGCCACATCCGCCGCCCGAGCGACCCGTGCCGCTCGAACACGAAGCGCGGCGCGCGCGGCATCGCGGCGAAGTACACCACGCTGCCGCCGCCGACGCAGTTCCCGCCCAGCAGGCTCATGCCGTTGCCGATGACGAAGTCGAAGATCCGGGTCCCGGAGGCCCCGAACCGGAAGTCCTGGTCGAAGTCCTCGCCGCTGAGCCAGGGGCCGCGCTCCAGCACCACCACCCGGGCGCCGCCGGCGGCCAGGTGGTAGGCGGCGATGGCGCCGCCGAAGCCGCTGCCGACGACCAGGACGTCGGTCTGCTCCACGGTACTCATGCCGGGCTCCCGGTGGCGGTGGTGTGCGGATGCAGGGGGGCCAGCGGGCGCCGGTAGGAGAAGTCCGGGAACCGCCACAGGCCGTCGGCGTCGGGCTGCGAGTAGCCCAGCGCGATCAGGCCGGGGTGGCCGGCGGCCAGCGCCTCGACGGTGCTCAGGTGGGCGCCGGTGTCGAAGGCCATGTTGCTGAAGATCGCCAGCCCCACCCACAGGAACTTCTCCGGGTGCCCGGGCCGCACCAGCTCGGCGACCAGCGTCGCCCGGTGCCCGGCCGGCAGCGCCACGAACGCCGGGACGTCGGGGTCCAGCTCCAGGCGCAGCTCGTCGCCGTAGGCCTCGGCGTGCTTGTTCAGGGCCTCGACCAGGTTCGGCAGCGAGTCGGCCATCCCGCCGGCCTCGGTCCGCATGAGGTCCACGGCGCCGGCCGCCACGGCCCCGCCGCCACTGGCGGTCCCGGCGATCGCCAGGTCCCCGGGAAAGCGCTTCTCGCCGGGCACGATGGTGTCGGCGAACGCTTCGAGCGTCATCGTCTGCACCCGTTCGGCAGCCAACGGTGGTTTCACGTGGATTCCTCCTCCTCGATCACGGTCCTGTTCATTGTCAGAGCGCGTGTTCGAGCCGGGCGTCTTCGCTCGTGCGCTGGACCTGGGCCGCGGCGCACAACGCACAAAAACCGCACGGACCGAGAAGGCGGGCAAATCAGATATCGAGCATGCTGGAACACGTCTCGCTCCGGGCGGCGAGGCCAGGGTTGCGGAGCCGCCGGAACGACAACAAATACATATCAGAGCACAGATTCAATCCGCCGCCGTGTGCGGACGCCGTCCAGATCACGGTCTACCTAATGGGGCACGCGATGAACGACGCCATCACCCGGGCCGCCGAGCGGGCCATCACCACGATGCACGAACGACTCAGCGAGCCGGTCACCGTCGACGACATGGCCCGCGCCGCGATGTTCAGCAAGTTCCACTTCACCCGCATGTTCCAGCGCGCGACCGGGGTCTCCCCGGCCCGGTTCCTGTCCGCGCTGCGGCTCCAGCGGGCCAAACACCTGCTCACCTCGACCACCATGACCGTGGTCGACATCAGCGTCCTGGTCGGCTACAACAGCGTCGGCACCTTCAGCTCGCGCTTCAGCCGCAGCGTCGGGCTCTCGCCGACCGACTACCGCCGCCGGGGCGGGCACACCGACCGGATCCGGCTGGCCGAGCCGCGCGGCTCGGCCTCGGGCGCGGCCACCGTCAGCGGCGTGATCGAAGGGCACGACGAACGGCGCGGGCTGGTCTTCGCCGGCCTGTTCCCGGAGTGCGTGCCGGAGGGCCGCCCGGTCTGCTGCACCATCCTGGACGGGCCGGGTTCGTACCGGTTCGACAACGTCCCCACGGGGCGCTGGTACCTGCTGGCGCAGTCCGCGGTGGAGGACGACGGCGCGGCTTCGGCTTCGGGTTCGGCCTCGGCCTCGGCCTCGCGTCCGGGCCGCGGCCGCTTCGGCGCCGAGGCGACTCGCGGCGGAGAGTCGCGCAATGGAGAGTCGCGCGGCGGCGAGTCGCGCGGCGGCGAGTCGCGCGGCGCGGAGTCGCCGGTGTGGGTCGGGACGCTCGGCCCCATCATCATCCGCCGTGGCGTCGAGCAGTACGTCGCCGACCTCCCGCTCAAGCCCGCCGGCGTGCTCGACCCGCCGGTCCTGCTGGCGCTCCAGGCGGCGCGGGAGGAGGCTGTCGAGCGGGCGGCCGCGGCCGCCTCCGCCGCGTCGGCTGCGTCGGCTACATCAGTCAGGGCGGGGGTCGGCGCGGGCGTGGGTTAGATAGTTTCCCAGAATCCTTACTTGCTGTCGCAGAATCCTTACATACTGGTCCTGGCCGCACGTTCTCAGGCGCGCGGCTGGGACCTCACCGCAGCATCGGGCAGATTTCCAGGCACACACGCAGGGAGTGCGGCATGACGACGACCGCTGGTGCGGCCGAAGTGGCGGTCGATGTGTGGCTGCCGCGCCATCCCGAGGTCCCGGGCTACCTCAGCGGGATCCGCAGGGTCGCAGCGTCGTTCCACGACCTGCACCCCGAGTACGTCATCACCATCCGGGAGGCCGACGTCGGGACCCTGCCCGAGGAGGTCCGCGCGGCGTCTCTCCAGGGACGTCCGCCGGCGCTGGTGCAGTTCCCGCACACCACGACACAGCTGGCCCGGGACATGCTCTCCGGCTCCGGCACGCCGCTGTTCGCATCCGTGCACGAAGCCGTCGCCGGCCGCCGGGAGATCCTGGGCCATCCCGTCGTCACCGGGGACATCCTGGCCGCCGCGCGCGCTTGCTACTCCTCCGACGGCGAGCTGATGGCCGTCCCGTCGCTGATCTCCACAACGCTCCTCTACGCCAACACCGACCTGTTGGCCGCCGCCGGCGTGACCCGGCTGCCGCAGACCTGGAACGAGGTCGAGGGCGTGTGCGAGGCGGTGCGCGGACTGCCCGGCGTCAGCCACGGCATCACCTGGCCGAATCACGGCTGGCTCTTCCAACAGGCGGTCGCGCAGTCCGGCGGCCTGCTCGCGGACCACGGCAACGGCCGCCGGGGCCGCGCGGAGAAGATGCTGCTGGACTCCCCGGAGATGCTGGCCTTCGTCGGCTGGTGGCGTCGCATGCACCGGCAGGGCCGCTACCTCTACACCGGTCAACCGGTGGACGGGGAGAGTGTGCGGCAGGCGTGGGAGGACACGTTCAGCGCCTTTGTCGAACAGAAGGTCGCCTTCATCCTCGGCTCGTCGGCCGAGGCCGACCGGCTGGCGCGCGCCGGACGCGAGCGCGGCTTCGGGGTTGCGGCCGGGCGCACGCCCTACAGCGGACGCTTTCCCTTCGCTGGCACGCTGATCGGCGGGGACGCGATCTGGCTGGTCGACGGCCTGGAGCCGGATGTGCGCGACGGAGCGCTGGCGTTCCTGCAGTACCTGATGACGCCGGCGCACGTCGCCGAACGGCACTGCGACACCGGATTCGCGCCGGCCACCGGCGCCGCGACGAAGCTGCTGACGGCGCAGGGCTGGTTCGAGGAGCATCCGCAGGCGGCGGTCACACTCGACCAACTGGCCGCCTCGGACCGCTCGCCGGCCGCGCTCGGCGCGCTGATCGGGGACCTGACGCGGATTCAGGGCGTCATGACGCAGGCGATGCACGACGTCCTGCTCGGCGAGGAGGACCCGGTGTGGCGCTTCGCGTCGGCGAACGCCGAGGCGCAGCGGCTGCTGGACGAGTACAACGTTCGGGGGCGCGGAGGGCCGGACTGCGGGAACGACCCCCCGCGCCGGCTCAGGTGAGGGCTTCCAGCGCGCGATCGACGAAGTCCCGGCTGTGCGCCCGGATGTCGCTCATCGTTTTCGCCTTTCCTCGCTATGGCTCCGAGGGGACGCGGAAACCCCGCTCGACCTGTGGTCGGAGCCGAGAAGGAGAAAGCGACACGCGAAGACGCCGCAGGACCGGGCTTAGGGGAAATCACTACACGCTGGGCCTGCGGCCACCTGTCGCCCGCCGCACCACCGAAGCGCAGGCCGCCAGGGCACGAGGCGGCCCGCGCCGCTTATGGCGACTCCGGCTCCGGTTCCGCCAGCCGCACAGACCTGCGCGGCGGCAGGTCGCCCGGCACCGTCGCGGTCGCGCGTGTCGAGCCCGGCGCCGCCACTCCCGCCCGCCTCACGGCAGCCGCACCGACAGACCGTGGTGGAACACGTCCAGCGGGTCATAAGCCTGCTTCGCCCGCTGCAACCGCGGGTAGTTGCCCTTGAAATACAACGCGGACCAGTCGACCCCCGAGCCGTTCCACGCCGGGTCGGCCAGGTCGGTGTCGGGGTAGCCGATGTAGGACCCGTCGCCGGTCGCGTCCGGGACCGGCACGCCGCCGGAGTGTGCGTAGACGTCGGCGTAGTAGGCGCGGACCCACGCCAGGTGGCGCTCGTCGTCGGCGGGGTCGGTCCAGCAGCCGGTGCTGTAGGAGGCCTTCAGGATGCTGTCCCGCTGCGCCACCGCCGTGGCGTCCGACGCCACGCCGTTCACCCGGCCGCCGAACCCGGTCACGACCAGGCAGCCCATGGGGTTGTCGTAGTCGGCGGCGGACAGGTGGCGGTGGATCGCGGCGATCTGCGCGTCGGTGAACCCGCGGCGCAGGTAGCCCGCCTTGTTCTTGTACCGGCCCTGCGGATCGCTGGGCCAGCTGTACGACGGCAGCCAGGTGTCCAGCCATGGCGCCAGCTCCGAGGTCGAGGACATCGGCGCGGCCTGCATGCCGCGAGTGATCGCCTCGGTGTGCGCGTCCAGGAGCTTCGCGGCGTCCGGCGCGTCGTCGGGGATCACCGAGGTCAGGATGAACATGTTGCCCGAGCGGTGCGTGATGATCAGGTTGCTCCACAGAGGCGCCGCCGGGGCGCCCGGCTCGCTGTTCTGCTCGTACCAGGTGCAGTAGTTGCGCAGCAGCCTGTGGAAGTCCGCGTCCGACATCGTGTCCCAGGACCACAGGGTGTCGCGGCGGTGCACGGCCCGCGGCGCCCGAGGCAGCTGGCGGGCCGGGTCGCCGTCGGGCGTCCCGGGGGAGCGCAGCCAGTACTTGGTGACGACGCCGAAGCTGCCGCCCCCGCCGCCGGTGCAGGCCCACCACAGGTCGTGGTGCGGGTCGTCGGGCTGGTTGGTGCCCACTACCGTGCGGACCCGGCCGTCGGCCTCGACGACCACCGCCTCGACCGCGACGAGGTGGTCCACGACCAGGCCGTCGCGCCGGGACAGCGGGCCGTAGCCGCCGGCCGCGAAGTGCCCGCCGGCGGCGACCTCGAAGCAGGTGCCGGCCGGGATGGTCACGCCCCAGCCGTCGTGCAGCGTGCGGTAGACGTGGTCCAGGCGCGCGCCGGGCTCCACCACGAAGGCGTCGCGCTCGGGGTCGTGGCCGACGTGGTTCAGCGCGGACAGGTCGATGAGCATCCTGACGTCCGGGTGCGCGGTGAAGTCCTCGAAGCAGTGGCCGCCGCTGCGGACGGCGACGTCCCGCCCGGAATCCACGGCGATCTGCACCGCCGCCTGCACCTCGGCGGCGTCGCGGACCAGCCGGACCTGGTCGGGCCGGCCCACGAAGCGGTGGTTGTAGCCCTCGACGAGGGCGGAGTAGCGGGGGTCGTCGCGGGTGACGACGTCGGCGGTGGCACCGTTGTCGGCAGCGGTGGTGGCGGTCGTGGCGCCGGTCGTGTCCGTCATGGCGGCCTTCCTCAGCGGTTCGCGGTCCCTGCCCAGACGGTGTCAAAGGCCCCGTCCGGCGGCATCTCGCCGCGTGCGCTCCCGGGGGCGCCGCCCCCGGCGCCTATACAATGAGCTGGTGCGTTCCGACCAACGCCTGGAAAGTCTGCTCGCGGAGCTCAGGCCCTCGGTCCTCGGTGCCATGGTCCGGCGCCACGGGCAGTTCGACGGCTGCGAGGACGCGGTCCAGGAGGCGCTCGTCTCGGCCGCGACGCAGTGGCCGGCCGAGGGCGTGCCCGACAACCCGCGCGGCTGGCTGCTGACCGTCGCCGGCCGCCGCCTGACCGACTACTGGCGCAGCGACCAGGCGCGCCGCACCCGCGAGGTGACGGTCGCGGCGATGGCCGCGCCGGAGGCGTCGGTGGCCCCGGCCCCGGACGACGAGGAGCGGGTGTCGGCCGACGACGACACGCTGATGCTGCTGTTCCTGTGCTGCCACCCGGCGCTGACCCCGTCCTCGCAGGTGGCGCTCACGCTCCGCGCCGTCGGCGGCCTGACCACCGAGGAGATCGCCCGCGCGTTCCTGGTCCCCCTGACCTCTATGACGCGCCGCATTTCCCGCGCCAAGCAGCAGATCAAGGACGCGGGCATGACGTTCCGCATGCCCCCGGAGGAGGAGCGCGCCGAGCGCACGCGGGCCGTCCTGCACGTGCTGTACCTGATCTTCAACGAGGGCTACACCGCCACCGCCGGCCCCGACCTGCTGCGCCCGGACCTCACCGCCGAGGCGATCCGGCTCATGCGGCAGGCGCACCGGGTCCTGCCCGGCCACGGCGAGGCCGAGGGCCTGCTCGCGCTGATGCTGCTCACCGAAGCCCGCGGCCCGGCCCGGACGCACGCCGACGGCGCGCTGGTCCCGATGGCCGAGCAGGACCGCTCGCGGTGGAACACCGACCTCGCCGAGGAGGGGCTGGCCCTGGTCGTCGAGGCGCTGGCGCTGCCCGGCGTCGGGCCGTACCGGCTCCAGGCGGCGATCGCGGCCGTGCACGTGGAGACCCCGGTCGGCGGCCAGACGGACTGGCCGCAGATCCTGGCGCTGTACGACCTGCTGGAGCAGATCACCCCGAACTCGGTGGTGCGGCTGAACCGCGCGGTGGCGATGGGGATGGTGAAGGGCCCCCGGGAGGGGCTGCGGCTGCTGGAGCCGCTGGAGGAGGACCGGTGGATGGCCGGGAGCCACCGGCTCAGCGCGGTGCGGGCCTACCTGCTGGAGATGGAAGGCGACCTGGACGGCGCGCGCGAGGCGTACGAGACGGCCACGCGGCAGGCGGCCAGCGGGCCGGAGCGGCGGTTTCTGAAGGAGCAGGCGGAGCGGGTCGCGGGGGTGCTTGAGGCGTCGGGGCGCGGAGGGCGGTAGCGCGATAGGTCAGTACGGCAGAAGCGGGAGCGGGCTCCGGCGCGGCCGGCCAGCAGGCCAGCCGGCCGGCCGCGCCGGTGAGACGGAATCAAGCCTTTGCGACCCCGACCGTCAGTACCGCCCCTCGATCTCCGTCTGCAACCGCCGCTTCGACCGGGCGCCGATGATCTGGTGCACGACCTCGCCGTCGCGGTAGAGGTTCAGCGTCGGGAACGCCCGGACGTTGTAGCGCAGCGCGATGCCGGGGTGGTCGTCGCCGTTGAGCTTCGCGATGGTCAGCTTGTCGCCGAGCTCGGCCTCAAGCGCCTCCAGGATCGGGGCCATCATTCGGCACGGCGGGCACCATTCCGCCCAGAAGTCGACCAGTACCGGCTTGTCGGCGTGCAGCACCTGCTCGGTGAAGTTCTCCGCGGTCAGGGTGATCATTGTTCTCTCCGGGGGACAGGGCGCAGTCCTTGCAGGAGCGCGCCAGTTGGGCGGCCAGAGCGGTGCGCTGGCGGGTCAGGGCACGGATGTCCGCGTCGATCTCGGCGAGCCGACGCCGGGCGGCCTGGATGGACTCTGGGCACGAGGCGCCGGTTTCGTGCCCGGTGCGCAGGCACTCGACGAAGGGGCGCGCGTCGTCCAGGGTGAAGCCCGCCGCCAGCAGCGCGCGGATCTCCTCGACCAGGCGGACGTTCGACTCGTCGTAGTCGCGGTAGCCGTTCGCGGCGCGCTGCGCCGTGATCAACCCCTGCTGCTCGTAGTAGCGCAGCGCACGAGTGCTCACACCCGCGCGCTCCGCCAGCTCTCCGATCTGCATCGTCCTCCCCGATCCGTGCCGCCCGACCACGGTAGACCTTGACACCGGCGTCAAGGTCAAGCGCACGCTTCAGGAGTGGAACTCGCCCGCGTCCACGTTGAGGCTCTGCCCGGTGATCGCCCTGGCCAGGTCCGAGGCCAGGAACAGCACCGCGTTGGCCACGTCCCCGGGGTCGGGCAGCCGGCGCAGGTCGAACGGGGCGGCGGTCTCGGCGTAGACGTCCTCCAGCGACACCCCGCGCTCAGCGGCCTGATACGCGAACCAGCCCTTCAGCCCCTCGCCCCAGATGTAGTTCGGCACGACGGTGTTGACGCGGACTCCGCTCGGGCCGAGCTCGCTGGCAAGGCTGCTGGCCAGGGACCGCAGCGCCGACTTGGACGCCTTATACGCGCCGAAGTTCGCCCGCGAGTGGTGCACCACGGCCGAGCTGACCATCACGATCGAGCCCGCGTGCGCGGTCAGTGTCGGGGCGAGCAGCTGCACCAGACGCAGCGCGGCGAACGCGTCCGTCTCCAGCGACGTGCGCACCGCTTCCAGGTCCATCGTCGCCAGATCGCCCATCGTCGGCGGCGCGAAAGCGTTGCTGACGAAGACATCGACGCGCCCGAAGGCGTCCACGGCCCGCTCGGCCAGTGCCCGGCAGGCGTCCGGGTCGAGGATGTCGGTCGGGACCGTCAGTGCCCTGCGACCGTATGACTCGACGTCGGCGGCCACCGACTTCAGAACCGTTTCGGTACGTGCCGCCAGGACGACGTCGGCCCCGGCTGCGGCGCCGCGCACCGCGATCTCCCGGCCCAGGCCCGGGCCGACACCGGAAACCAGCAGAACCTTGTCCTTGAGCATCGCGGCGCCGGCCTCGGAGATACCGGGCGGCTCGGGGATGGTGAAGGGCTCGGGCATCTTCGCCTTCTTTCCTACTCGGTCATTTGAGAACGTGGTGGAAGATGTAGGTCACGACCGCTTGCCGAGCACGGTCTCGGGCATCGCGTCGCCGCGGAACAGGCCGTCGGGGTCCACGCGGGCCCGCACGCGCTCGACTGCCAGGAGATCGTCCTCGGTCAGGTGGCCCCGCGGCCGGTCCAGGCCCTTGACGAAGCCCGGCGCGGTCCGCCGCGTGTCCCAGGGTGCGAGCGCGGCGCGGACCTTGTCGCAGTGTTCGATGATCTCGGCCGGCGTGCCGCGCAGCGCCGGCACCCCGGCTCCCATGTAGGCCAGGGGCGGGGCCAGGTGGTTCAGCACGCCGCCGGACGGATCCGGGACGGCGAACCGGCCGCCGAGCTGCCGCAGCTCGGCGACGATCAGCGGCGAGCCGGACCCTTCGCCGGTCAGGCGCAGGAAGGCGGCCATGCCGTCGCGGCCCGGCTCGGCCAGCAGGAAGTGGTCGCCGATGAAGGCGCCGGGCTCCTCAGGGTCCATATGCACCTCCGGCACCACGTCCGGGCCGCCGTCCTGCCAGGTGTCGAGCACCGGCTCGCCGATCGCGCGCAGCGGATCGAGCAGGCCGTGGGCGTGCGCACGCGCCGCGTCGGCGTCCTCTCCCAGCGCGACGCCGGCGACGCACACCACCGGCCCGCCCTTGAGCATCGGCGGGATCTCCGGCAGGTCCGGGAGGTTCATGATCCGCAGTGAGGTGGACACCTCGTCCGGGGCGCGCAGGGTCCAGTCGTACCAGGCGTGGACCACGGCCTCGGCGGGCGTCCCCGACCAGAAGGCCGCCCCGGCGACCAGGCCGGTGACGGGGAACAGCGCGAGTTCTACGGCGGTCACGACGCCGAGGCCGCCCCCGCCGCCACGCAGGGCCCGGAACAACTCAGGGTCCTCATCCGCACTGGTCCGCCGCAGCCGTCCGTCGGCGGTGACCAGCTCGATCGCGCGGATGTGGTTGGCGGCCATGCCGAGCTTGCGGCCGTAGAGGCTGACGCCGCTGTGCAGCAGGTAGCCGACGGCGCCGACGGTGCCGGAAGTGCCGTGCGGGGCGGCGAGGCCGTGCGGCGCGGCGGCGTGCACGACGGCGTTCCAGGACGCGCCAGCCGGGATGCGGGCCAGGCGGCGCTCGACGTCGATCTCGACGCCGCCGTCCAGCAGCGGCCGGATCAGCAGCGCGCCGTCCATCGGCGGGGCAGCCGCGGCCGAGTGGCCGGTGGTGTGGACGCGGACGCCCTGCCCGCGCGCCGCCGCGTAGCCGACGGCGGCCTGCACGTCGGCGACGCTGGTGGCGGTGAGCGCGGCGGCTGGATGCGCGGGTCCGGCCAGGTTGTAGACCTGGATGGCCTCGGCGTAGGCGGAGTCGCCGGGAAAGGCGACGCTCGCCGGCGCGATCTCTTGTCGGGCATCGACCATGACAGCACGGCACCTTCCTGCTCGGCGCACCGGGACAGGTCCGGGCGGCTCCGCTTATCAGGGTGCGTGCTCGGCCGGCGCGGGAGCATCCGCGAACGTGCTCGGGGGCGGCCTCGGCGGAGTGTCAGGCTCCGGCTGCGTAATCCGGTGTCGGAGGCAACGGACGCCCGGCCCGCAGCGCAGCCACCGCAGCTTCCGCCTCCGCCGGCCGGTACTCCTCCCCGTACAACGCCCCCGGACGCCGAGGCGCCTCCAGCGGCGCGGCGTCGGCCAAGCCGCCGAGGTCGACGGCGGTGAACCCGGCGTCGTCGATGAGGTCGGCCACCACCTTCTTGGCCTCCGCGTCGTCCCCGGCCATGAACAGCACCACGCGCTGCTCCGCCGGCCGCCCAGCCTCGCTCGCCTGGAACGCGGCTGTCAGGGTATTGAACGACTTCACCAGGCGTGCGCCGGGGATCCGGCTCTGGTTCAGCTGCGCCGCGGTCGCGCCGCCCGGCAGCGCCTGCCAGCCCTCGCGTCCGAACTGGTTCGTCGTGTCGATCACGATCTTGCCGTCCAGCGGCCCGGCCTCGGCCAGGACCGCCTCGACCTGCGTCCACGGCACCGACAGGAACACCACGTCCCCGAACGCCGCCGCCTCGGCCACCGTGCCGGCGCGCGCCCGCGGGCCCAGCTCGGCCGCCGCGGCCTCCAGGCGGGACTGATCCCGGCTGAAGGACAGCAGTGCCTCGTGCCCCGCCGCGACGAACAGCCGTGCCGCGTTGCCGCCGATCCGGCCCGCTCCGATCACACCGATCTTCATGATGTCTCCCGTTCGCTCGCGTTATTAGCTTGGGCCCAAACTATTATGCCAAGCGATCGCGGCGGTAGGATTGTTCCCGTGAGCGCGAAGCCAGGTCGGGAGCCGATTGCCGGGCCGCCGGACGCCGCCGTCGCGCACGACTCCGTCGACCGCCTCCTCGCCTCGTGGCAGGAGACCCGGCCCGACCTCGACCTCGCGCCGGTCGCCGTCTTCGCGCGCGTCAACAGGCTGAATCGCACCTTCGACGCCGAACTCGAGACCACCTTCAGCGAGTACGGCCTCAACGCCGCCGAGTTCTACAGCCTCGTCACCCTGCGCCGCCTCGGCGAACCCGACGGCGTCTCGCAGCGCCGCCTGATGCGCGCCCTGAACCTCAGCTCCGGCACCATCAGCACGCGCGTGGACCGCCTCGTCGAGCGCGGCTTGGTCACCCGCGACGTGGACCCGGCCGACCGGCGCAACAGCCGCGTCGCGCTGGCGCCCGAGGGCATCGCGCTGTTCGAGCGCGTCACCCCCGCGCACATCGCCACCGAGAACCGCCTGCTCGCAGGCCTCGACCCGGCGCAGCGCGACCAGCTCGTCGATCTGCTGCGCACGCTGCTGGTCTCGTTGGAGGGCACCAGCCCCGAGCCCACGTTCCCCCGGCTGGGCTTCACCGTCGCCCCGGCGCACGTCACCATGGCCATCCGCCGCGCCGCCGGCCTGCCGGAGACCGTCGGCCTGATCGTGCGCGCGGTGGAGCCCGGCAGCCGGGTCGACCAGGCCGGAGCGATGGTCGGCGACGTGCTGACGCATGCGGACGGCCGACCCGTGCGCTCCATCGCCAGCCTGTACGCGGCGATCAACAACGCCACCGGGACCGGCGTGCTGACGCTCGACGTCCTGCGCGGCGAGAAGACGCCGGCCACGCTGCGCCTCGACGTCGGCCCCCGGCCCGGCGATCTGCCGGTGCCGACCACCATCGCGCCGTCGCCGTTGGTCCGGGAGCACCAGCTCTGACAGGTCGGCTGCGGGCTCCGCCAACCCGTTCTACTGTCGAAGGCATGTCTGGGCAGGAGGACGGGGCGCGATCGGCCGTGACCCTCGTCGGCGATCAGTGGTCGCCGGAATGTTCGGTGGTGCGGACCTTTCTGACGCGCAGCGAGGTCGCCTATACCTGGCTGCGGCCCGGCGATCCGCTCGGCGGTCGGCTGCTGGCCGATCACGGTCTGACCGCCGCGGATGCCCCGGTGCTGATCGACGAGGCGGGGCGGGTGCTGCGGGCGCGCGGGCTCGAACCGGTCGCCGAGTGGCTGGGGCTGCACACCGATCCCGGCGGCGGGGCGTACGACCTGGTGG
>NZ_JAACYW010000295.1 GCF_015356825.1 Catenulispora rubra
CGACAGCCTCCACCGGCAGCTCCAGGCAGTACCCGGTGGACAACGTCCGCACCGCCGGATGCCGCCCCAGCGCACTGCGAAGCCTGGAGACCAAAGACTGCACCGCATGCCCCGGCTCAGCGGGCCCCTCATCCGGCCACAACGCCGCCGCCAACGTGGCCACCGCCACCGGCCGCCCCGCGTCCAGAGCCAACCGCACCAGCAACGCCCGCAACCGGAACCCGCCGACCTGCACCACCCGGCCATCCAGCCGCACGTCAAGGGGGCCCAACAGACAAACCCGCAGCCCCGCCTCCGCTCCACCGGGCGGCCCCGACTCCCCCGCCGCACCGCGCAGCACGTCCGCCGCCGGATCTTCCGTCTCAGAGCCCACAATCATTCCTCGCGTCGCACTGCGGCCGTCGGCATCAGACACCTTATTGCACGTCCGCCGGGCCGATCCGGTATCCCGCCCGGACCCGCCGTGCGTGCGAGCGATCTGTGCGCACTCTGACAGCGCCCGCTGGCACCCTGCCCCCATGGAGAACGACCTGACCGGCCGGGAGAACCTGGTGCTGATCGGCCGGTTGCTCACAATGCGCCGCGATCAGGGCGGCATGCGGGCCACCGACGGCCGGGAGAGGCTGACCGTCCCGGCCGAGAACAACGCCGCCTTCGGCCGAGTCGCCGAGGAGATCAGCGGCTCAGGGATCACGGCGGCCGAACTGGCGCCGCGACTGCCCGGCCTGGACGAGGTGTTCCTGACGCTGACGACGCGCAATCCGAGCGACGCGGCTCGGTGCGGCGTGGTGATTGACTGGGGACGCCGCCATCAGTGGCGACCGCACGGCCCGATATCGGCCGCGAACGTGCGATTGCCATCCCTCGTCACGCCCTCCTCACCGACGCAGGGAGCTGCGATGTCAGCCCCGCGCATGCCCGCGATCCGGCAATGCCGGGGTCGGGTGTGTACGCGCCGTACTCATACGCTGCCGGGGATTCTCCCCGCGAAGGAGGCCGCCGTGGCCGAGAACCGATGCGCCGTCCGCAACGCCGTGATGCACGCGCTCGCACGAGGCCGGGTGATCGTGTGACGGCGCGAACGCCGGCCGGCGTACCGCCCTCGCACCCGCGGCGGCGCATCGCCGTGGTGACCGGCGCCAGCTCCGGCATCGGGGAGATGACGGCTCTGGGGCTCGCCCGGACCGGCGCGCACGTCGTGCTCGCCTGCCGCAGCCGCGAGCGCGGCACGGCGGCCGTCGACCGGCTGCACCGCCTGGACACCGGCGGTCCGATGACCGGGTTGCTCGAGGTACGCGAGCTCGACCTGTCCGACCTCGCGTCGGTCCGTCGGTTCTGCGCGGCCTGGGACTACGACCGACTCGACCTGCTGGTCAACAACGCGGGCATCGCGCTGGCTCCCTTCCGCCGCACGGTCGACGGGTTCGAGTCCCATCTGGGTGTCAACCACCTCGGCCCGTTCGCCCTGACCGGCCTGCTGCTGCCCCACCTGCGCCGCTCGAGCTCCCCGCGCGTGGTGACGGTGACCAGCGAGGCGCAGCGGTTCTGCCGATTCCGACTCGAGCAACTCGGCACCGAGCGGCGCTATCGGCCCGCGACGGCCTATCTGCGTTCGAAGCGCGCGAACCTCTACTTCGCCATGGAACTGCAGCGCAAGGCGGACGTCGACGGCGTGCCGCTGCTCAGCGTCGCCATCGGCCCCGGCCTCACCCGCTCCCACATCCTGCACAGCGACGCCCGCGCCGGCCGCCGCGGGCCGCTGAAGCGCCTGCTCCCCCGGATCGTCGGTCTGGTCGGCAAGTCCACGGAGCTGGGAGCGGCTCCCTCCCTGTACGCCGCGACCGACCCCGACGTACCCGGCGGAAGCTACGTCGTGCCGAGCGGCCCGCTCCAGCAACGCGGCGACCCGGTACTCCGGCACGAACCCGCGATGGACGACGTGCACACCGCGCGCCGACTGTGGGAGTTCTCCGAGGAAGCGACCGGAGTCCGCTATCGGCTGGCCGGCGCCGTGGCGTGACCGGCAGCAGAGACCGTGACGCGATCAGTAATGGACAATGTGGATTAACTGGAGGTTCTCCGATGCAGTTGACCAAACACACCCACGCGTGTGTGACCTTGGCCAAGGACGAAGCCCGGATCGTCATAGATCCCGGCATGTTCACGGCCGGGGCCGCGCAGGCCGTCGCCGCGGCCGACGCGGTACTGATCACCCACGAACATCCGGACCACTTCGACGAGCAGCTGCTCGCACAAGCCCTCCAGGACCGCCCGGAGCTGCGCGTCTACGGCCCGGCCGCCGTCGTCGACCGCTGGTCGGCACGCCGCGGACAGGTCACAGCGGTCGCAGCAGGCGACGCGGCGGTCGTCGCGGGCTTCGACATCGCCGTGTTCGGAGACACCCACGCCATCGTCCACCGCGACCTGCCCGACGTGCCAAACGTCGGCTACCTGGTCGAAGGGCGGCTCTACCACCCCGGGGACGCCTACCACGCACCGGACGCCGCGGTCGAGACACTACTGCTGCCCACCAGCGGCCCCTGGACGAAGGCCGGCGAGGCCGTCGACTATGTGCGCGAGGTGAAGCCCAAGCGCCTCATCCAGATCCATGAGCTGATGCTGAGCCTGATCGGCCAGCAGTCGATGGGCCAGTTCCTGAGTCCAGGGATGCTCTCGGAGGTCCCGCTCACGATAATGCCCGCAGGGGAGACGACTGAGGTCTGAGAGGCCACGTGACTCACGTGGCTTGTGGCCGATCGCCGCTCTTGATCCGCGGGTTCGGGCTTCAAAGCCCTGGCGGCGCACGCGTATTGATCTGCCGGAACAGCGTATTACTGTTCCGGCAGATCTACTTTGCGAGTCCACGGCGGGTCCGATGTGGGGCCGAGGTCGTTCACCCGGATCAGGTTGTTCAGTTCGGGCTCAACCGCAGGTGGAAGTCCGATATCCACGCTTTGATTCTGCGCTCGCGCGTTCGCGGACTCGGCGTGATCATTCATCTGGAAGATCCCGGCGTTGTGGGCTCCAGACGAGCTAC
Source organism: Catenulispora rubra (assembly GCF_015356825.1). Classification (GTDB taxonomy): domain Bacteria; phylum Actinomycetota; class Actinomycetes; order Streptomycetales; family Catenulisporaceae; genus Catenulispora; species Catenulispora rubra. Next base: position 3,038 of record NZ_JAACYW010000295.1, read on the forward strand.
CAGCGCGTCAGATAATCGCGATGACCGCACCTTGAAGCATGTCTCGAATGGCTGTCGCGACCGCTGTGGGCCCGGAACGCGCAGCCCGTGTTGCAGGAACAGCTGGGCGACGTCTTCGACGACGTCGCGGACCAGGCGCGGCAGGATGCTGACGTAGGTGTCGGCGGTAAGCACGATTGAGGAATGCCTACCCTGATCGGAGACCAACTTCAGATCTGCCCCCACCGCGAGTTCCAGCGATGCCGCACCATGGCGCTGGTCAATGGAGCCGCACCGGCGGCAGCCCAGTGGCCTTGACCATACGCCGGAAGGTATCCGACAACCGGGCAGGCCGCGGTAGATCAAGGGCGTAGCGCCAGGAGCCGTGCCCCGGCTGTCCCGCTCGGGCACAACGCCCTACTGGACGGGGACTGGAGCGCGCCGGCAGCCGCTGTGTGCATACACGCTGCCTTTTGAGTTGTTGTTCTTCACGTATTTCTCGAGATCTTGATGGCTTTGCGGCGATGGTCTCGCCGTGACGCCATCGAACCATCACCACGACCCCTGATCGCCGAGGTCACTTGCTTCCAGTCAGAGCCGGAGACGCAGGTCATGGCCAGGATGGTCTTGGCAGTGTTGTCCTTCAGCGTGGCGGTATCGCGGTGGCGGGCGCTGCCGTTTCAGCGACAACCTCGCGGGTCGGCGCAGCGACGATAGTGGAACACGATCCTGCTGGTGGCGCGGGCTACCCGCACTCAGACCTCGTGATCCGGCTACGCCTGCGGGCGCAGGCCCGCCAACGTGACCTGGACGAGGCGCCGGACCGCGGCTTTGGACGTCAGGCCGCCGGCCGCTGTCAGGGCGTGAAGGCAGAAGCTGGCGAGTTCGGCCGGGGCGACGTCGTCGCGCAGACTGCCGTTCCGTGCGCCGACGGCCACGAGTTCGGTGATCAGGTCGCGCAGGTGCTTCTGCGCAGCGTCGAGGTGGCCGCCGCGGTGCAGGAGCGCCCCGAGGTCGGCGTCGTGGCGGCCGAAGGCGTTTTCGGCGTAGGTCTGGAGGACCGCCTCTAACCGCCGATCGGGGTCTTCGGTGTGGTCGCGGACTTCGGTCAACTGCCGCAGGTGGGTGTTGATCTTCTGTTCGTGCCAGGCGAGCAGGATCGATTCGACGTCCGGGAAGTACTTGTACAGCGTGGGCCGCCCGATGCCGGCCTCGGTCGCGATCTGCGACATCGTCACGGATGTCAGACCGTGCTCGTGCGCCAAGGCCGCGGCGGTCTCCAGGATCGCCTCGCGCACCGCGGCCCGGTGCTCCTCGATCGTCTCGTTCCACAGCTTCGGCACGCTTCGATCATACACCACGAAGCTATCGTGACACTTTGCATTGACAGATACACTCTGTCTCGTAAAAGCTGAGGCTGTGAGCCCGCGACTCCCGCGGGCTGCCGAGACGGAGACTCCCATGCCCGACTTCCCCGCTCACCCCGACACCGGAACCGACCCCCAGGCCGAAGCCGCAGCGGCCAGGCCGCGCTGGAAGACCGCGGTGTGGGTCGCCGCCGCCGTCGCGGTGCTGGCGCTGTTCATCGTGTTGCACCTGACCGGCGTCGTCGGCGCCGAGAGCCACAAGTAGGCGGCGGCGATGATCGAGGCGATCGGCCTGTCCAAGCGTTACGGCGACACACTCGCCGTCGACGACCTGTCGTTCACCGTGCCGCCGGGGCAGGTGACCGGGTTCCTGGGGCCGAACGGGGCCGGAAAGTCCACGACCATGCGGCTGATCCTGGGGCTGGACGCGCCGACCTCGGGCACGGTGACGGTCAACGGCAAGCCCTACACGTCCCTGCGCCGTCCGCTGTTCGAGGTCGGTGCGCTGCTGGAGGCCAAGGCCATGCACGGCGGCCGCAGCGCCTTCAACCACCTGATGGCCCTGGCGCTGTCCAACGGCATCCCGAGAGCCCGCGTCGAGAAGGTCCTGGACCAGGTGGGCCTGCGCAGCGTGGCCCGCAAACGCTCTGGCGGGTTCTCCCTGGGCATGGGCCAGCGCCTGGGCATCGCCGCCGCGCTGCTGGGCGACCCGCCGGTGCTGATGCTCGACGAGCCGGTCAACGGCCTGGACCCGGAGGGCGTGCTGTGGATCAGGACCCTGCTCAAGGCCCTGGCTGCCGAGGGCCGCACGGTGTTGCTGTCCAGCCACCTGATGAGTGAGATGGCCCTGACGGCCGACCGCCTCATCGTCATCGGACGCGGGAAGCTGATCGCCCAGACCACGATCGAGGACTTCCTGGCCGGCGGTGAGGGCAGCTTCGTCCAAGCCCGCTCCCCGGAGGCCGAAGCCCTGTCCGCAGTGCTGCGCGCTCGCGGCGCGACCGTCGTCCGCCAGGGTTCTGACTTGCTGCGGATCACCGGAGCAGACGCCGGCGCAGTCGGCGAGGTCGCCCGGACCGAAGGCTTGGCGCTGCTGGAGTTGTCGACGCAGCAGGCGACGCTGGAGCAGCGCTATATGGAGCTCACCGGTGATTCCGTCGACTACCGCACGGTCGAGGACGCCGACGTCCTGGCCCCGAACCGGAACTAAGGGGCGCCACTCGTGACAACGATCGCAACCTCGCAGCTGGGGACACACGAGGGCTACCGCCCGCTGACCGGGTTCCTAGACATCCTGCGCTCTGAGTTCCTCAAACTCTGTTCGGTCCGCTCGACGTTCTGGACACTCACCGTCGCGGTGGTCGCCAATGTGGGGCTCGGCGCGGTAACCGCCGCGGTGCTGGCTGGGCGGCTGTCGGCCTCGGAGAAGGCGACCGCCGACGGAGTCCGGCTTGCTCTGGCCGGCATCCACCTGTCGCAGATCGCCTTCGGTGTGCTGGGAGTGCTCGTCATCACCAGCGAGTACGGCACAGGCATGATCCGCGCGACCCTGTCCGCCGTCCCGCAACGGCGAACGGTCCTAGCAGCCAAAGCCATCGTGTTCGCCTCGACCGCTCTGGTCGTCGGGACGGTTTCCAGCTTCGGGGCGTACTTCGCCTTCCAGGCGGCGCTGCCGGCCGGCGACAGCCTCAAGTCGACCCTCGCCGATCCCGGGGTGCCGCGCGCGGTGTTCGGCGGCGGCTTGTATCTGGCGATGCTCGGGCTGCTCGGGCTCGGCCTGGGCGCGGTCATCCGCGTCAGCGCCGGGGCGATCGCGACCCTGTTCGGGCTGCTGTTCGTGCCGCCGATCCTGTTGGCGATGCTGCCGCACTCCTGGCAGAACACGGTCGGGCCGTACGTACCCATGCAGGCCGGCGAGCAGATCTACGTCGCGGTCAGCCACGAGGCATCGGCGTTGGCGCCGTGGACCGGGTTCGGCGTGTTCACGTTGTACGCCACCGTCGCGTTGGTACTCGGACTGTTTCTGATCAACCGCCGCGACGTCTGAGAGATGCACCTGGATCTGACCAGATAGAGAGGACTACCTGCCATGCCCGCCTCCCAAGCGCACGTCCGCACCGATCGCGCCCGACGCTATCTCGCCCAGCTGTGCGACCACGGCAGCCGGCTGGGCCGCCTCGCCGGCCACCGGCCCCGGTCCCACGGCGCCGGCACCGCGCCGCCGGCAGCGCGCAGTGAACACTCCGACACCGACGGGGTCATCGACTTCGGCTGGGGCCGCTGCACCCTGCACGCCGCCGGCCAAGCACTGATACTGACCGCCGAGGCCGACGATGAGCAGAGCCTGCAACGCCTCCAGGAAGGCGTGGCGTATCGCTTGGAACGCATCGGCCGCCGCGACCAGCTGACCGTCACCTGGCAACAGCCCCCGCCGGGAACGTCCTCGCAGGAGTCCGCCGATGAACCCGAGTAGGCCCGCGGCGGCGGTCATCGACGCCGTCATGGCACCGGCGGGCCGGGCCGACCCGTTCCCGCTGTACGCGATGGCGCACCAGCTCGGCCCGGTCCCGGTCATCGCTGACGGCGCTTTCCTGGTGTGCGGCTACGCCGCGGTCGACCAGGTGCTGCGCGATCCAGGCTTCGGGCTGCGGATCCGTCCGGACGCCGGTCACCCGACGGCGGGCTGGGATCGCTGGCCCGGTCGATCCTGCGGACCAACCCGCCGGATCACGGACGTATGCGGGCCCTGATGGCGCAGGTGTTCACACCGCGCCGGGTCGCCGCCCTGCAACCGGCGATCGAGGAAGCGGTGGACGTCCTGCTCGACCGGCTCGGCGTAGCCGGAGCCGACGGTCGCACCGTCGACTTCATGGACCAGTTCGCCTACCAGCTGCCGGTCACGGTGATCTGCGAGCTGCTCGGTGTCCCGGCCGCCGATCACGACCGGTTCCGGCCGCTGGCCGCCGACCTCGCCGAAGCGCTGGAGCTGTCGGCCGACACCGATCCGGGACCGGCTGGCGCCGCGGCAGCCCGCGAACTGGCCGGATACTTCACCCCGCTGATCTCTCAGCGGCGCATGAGCCCGCGCGACGATCTCATCGGGGCCCTGGTGGCCGCCCGCGACGCCGACGACGGCCGCTTGTCCGAGACCGAGCTGCTCGCCAACCTTGTGGTGCTGCTGGTCGCGGGTTTCGAGACCACGACCAACCCGCTCGGCAACGGCCTGGCGATCCTGTTCGGTCGCCCCGACCTCGCCGCGGCCCTTCGCACCGGAGACGTGGCTGTGTCAGGGTTCATCGAGGAGGTGCTTCGCTACGACTCCCCGGTTCAGGTGACCACCCGCGAAGCACGGGAGGAGAACCAGACCATAGTCGGCGTGCCCGTCCCCGAAGGCAGCGTACTGATCCTGCTGATCGGCGCCGCCAACCGCGACCCGGCCCGCCGCTCCGATCCGGATCGCTTCGACCCCACCCGATCCGATGTCAAACCCCTGAGCTTCGGCGCCGGCGCGCACTTCTGCCTCGGCGACGGCCTGGCCCGCCTGGAAGCCGCCGTGGCTGTCCCCCGGCTGCTCGCCCGATTCCCAGACCTGACCGCGCACCCCGACCGGCAACCGGTCCGCCGCGACCGGCTCGTCTTACGCGGCTACCAGAGCCTCCCGGTTCTCATCGCCGACCCGCCACGCACCTGACTGGACGTCGTCCTGATACGCCGACGGACGCCCTGTCCCCGCAGGACGCGAACCCCTAGCAGCGACTCGCGGCCGCCATCAGGCGTTCCGCACCAGACAGCATCGACCGACGCGTGGGTCACAGTGACGACGGCAGAACATCCCGGAGTATGGACACGGGTCGTCGCGGCGCTGCACGGGGAAGTCAGCGCGGCGACGTGGGAGGCTTACCGGGACGCGGGTCAGGCGGTGTTCGACGTGCTGGCCGAGATGGAGGCGCAGCGCAAGGCCGAGGCCGGCGAGCAAAGCGTCGGCGTGGTCAGCGGGCGGGTCGCGACCTGGAACGCCCTGGTGCTGCAACTGCTCGGCGAGGCGCTGATCGACGCCGACTACGCCGCCGATCCGAAGACAGTGGGGTTTCTGCCGAAGGTCACCGCCGAGCAAGTCAGCCGGGTGCTGACCCAGGTCGAGCCGTGGCTGGCCCTGGCCCGTCAGACCCAAGCCGACCCGGGCCCGGACATCACGAAGACCGTGCACCTCCCAGCCGTGCTGCCAGCCTGGGTGAAAGTCGAGCCCTGCCCGCCGGCGCACCTGACAGCGATGGTCGCCGCGTCAGCGCGGATCGCCGACTACGCCGAGGCGGCGCTGGCCGACGCCGCTGCCGACCCACGCCAGGAGGCACACCTGCCGCAGCTGCGCCAGATGTGGGCCGAAGCCGACACAGCCGGCCGCTACGCCCGAGCGCTGCTTCGACCCGGCGCGAGCCAGGAACTGCACGAGGCCATCGAGGACAAGCTGCACCGGGCCCTGGAGCTCTGGTATCGGCTGGGCCGGCTCGCCGCCGATCCGCGGCTGCGCGATCAGGCCGCACGGCACGACCGGACGGTATTGGCCGACCCCTCGACGCTGCCCGGCGGGTCGGCATTCGACCCGTGGTGCCTCACGGCGCCTAACTCCCGCGAGAAGTGGCGGGCCGATCCCCGGGCCCGGCGTGCGATCGACTTGTTGTGGGCCTACGACCCGGCGCCGGCGGCCACATTGACGATCCAGGCCGAGATCGACGCCGCGTTCGCCGCGGGGGACATCGTCTATGCCCGAACTCGTGGCGGCAAGCCGTTGGGTCACTACTTCTGCTGCCCGTGGGGAGCGGCCTACGAGGTCCGGCGACAGGTTCGGATCGCCGGCAAACGACTGGCCCCGCACGAGCAGTTCGTCTTCGACGTCAGCGGCGAGGAACTCGCCGAGGGCGGCAAGTTCGTGCGCCGCTTGGTGCGCGGGCCGTTCGAACCGACCAAGAAGGTCGACTACTGCGATCCAGAGGGCGGCCACGACGACGACGACTGATCGGCTGCCCGCCGTGTTCACGCCGACGCCGTGAATCCTGTCGGTGTGGCGCGCCAAGCCAGCTGGGCGGGATTCCGACGCCCCGGCTTACTTCCGCGTCTGGCTCGCAGGCTTCCGGCGGTTGTCCGACGCGCGCGGCAGGATGAGCCGGTGCGAACGACCGCGAGACCACCGCCTGGACCCCGAGCTCCTGCTGGACATGCCTGGCCTGACCACGCGGCCCGGCTCCTCGGGAGCGGCGGCGGCAACTGCACGGGGCTGCGTTTGGCCGCCGACCGGCCCGTCTGCCGGAGCCGGCGCGGGCGTCGTATCAGGATCGTCTGCGCCTGCGGAGCTGACCGAGCAGCGGATCGAGCAGTTCACCGACGCCTGCCGCCACCTGGTCGAAGCCCGCCTCGACATCAGCGAGGCCCGTTGAGCCCCGACAGGTGCCGAAGCAGTCCTGGAACTGCGCGCCCTGCACAACGGCAACTTCGACGCCTACTGTGCCTGGCACGAACAACAGGAGTTCACCCATAACCACCAGGCCCGCTACCGCGATACTCCAATGCCCGTAGCCTGATTCACCACATCTCGCTCAGCGATGGATCCGGTAGACGTGCATGACGCCGTCGTGCTCGGCGGCCAGCTCCTGCTCAGCGGGCACGCCCTTGACCGAGTAGACCTGCCCGCCGGACGGGATGAAGGTCGCGTCACCGTCCTGCATCCGGTAGCCAGGATCGACATACGACACGGACGGTGTGGCCAGAGTGCACACGACCTGCCCGACGCTCGCGCCAAGATCCGCTGGGTCGAGCGGTGTGTTGTCCGCGGACTGGTAGTCGTGTCCGTAAAATTCGAGCACATCGGCATAGTCGATGGTCACTCCGTGAATGACGCCGTGCGCATCCGCCGTCGGCGTGATCAAGCCCGGGCAGGCGTGCCCGCCGCTCGCGAGTGTGGGAGGCCCCGAAGAGGTCGGGACCAGAGCACCAGTCGCCGTTCCCGAGCTGACCGGCGGTGGTGAACCCAGCGCGGTCGGCTCATGCATGTTGCCCGGCTGAGAGACCACCAGCAACGACACGCCCAGGGCCGCGACGCATCCCGCCGCGATCCCGCCGGCAAAGTGCCGCCGCTGTCGGTCTCGCGCCCGCGCCACCACCGCGTCGGTGGTCGGCCCGGCCATAGGCGGGGTCGACACCAGTGTCCGCAGTCCATTCCGAAGCCCGTCTTCGTCCGAGTCCTTCATTTCCGTCCCTCCACCGTTTCCGGGCGCAGCATGCTGCTGCTCCTGAGCCGAGTGAGAGCACGTGCCGTCAAACTGGTGACCGTCCCCTCCGGGCAATCGAGTGCTGCCGCGGTCTGCGCCACCGTCAGGTCCTCGTAGAAACGCAGCACCACCACCGCCCGCTGCCGACGGGGCAATGCAAGCAACGCCCGTTGAAGCTCGTCGACAGCGGCCACCGCCTCCGCCACATCGGATCGGTCGCGAACCTCCGGGAGCACCGGCGCGGGTACTTCGCCGCGCCAGCGCCGCCGCCGCCACGTGAGGTAGGTGTTGACCATCACCTTGCGCGCGTAGTCGACGGGGGAATCCCGGTGCTCGATCCGGGCCCAATGCCTGTAAACCTTCACCAACGTCACCTGGGCGAGGTCCTCGCCCAGGTGCCAGTCGCCGGTCAGCAAACGAGCCGTCTTCAGAAGCGGCAAGCTCATCGCCGCCACGAACTCGTCGAACTCGGCATCCGATTCCTTCAAAGAGATCCCGCTCCAGAAGCCGCAGCACATGCTCTCAACTGTTCAGACAACGTGACGCCGGTAACTCATTGCAGCCGCCTCGCAGGCTTTGTAGCAGCCGACGGTCGACTACACCCAGTCGCAGGTCAAACAGCCGAGACGGGCAGCGACGAAGCCCATCACAAGATCAGCACCCAATCCGGACGAGGGTCGCTCAGTGACCGTGTGGGCCGTCGCCGCGTGAACCGTGCTGGTGATGGCCGTGTACGTCGGATTCTCCGGCCGCGCGCGTACTGTGATCGACGGCCTCGTTGCTGTGGCCCTGATGTTCGCCCTGCCGGCCGTCACCGTGGTTCATGGCGTCGTGCGAGTCGTGGTCGTGGGCCATGTCGTCGGGGCCGCCGCCCATCATCTTCAGCATCGCGACCCCGTCGGTGCGGACGAACCGCACCGTCAGCACCGCCGCCAGGACGAGGAAGGCGATGTTGAGCCAGGTGGTGTAGTTCCAGGAGACGCCGTCCATCGGCAGCTTGGCCGAGGCCCGGTCGGGGACCAGGCCGAGGCCGCTGAAGATCAGCTCGACGGCGTATCCGGCACCGGCCATGGCGGTGAAGAACGTCGCCAGCAGGAATGCGGCCATGCGCTTGCCGTAGTACTTCTTGTAGATGTTCAGCACCGGCAGGATGATCAGATCGGCGAAGATGAAGGCGGTGACGCCGCCGAAGCTGATCCCGCCCTTCCACAGCACCACGGCCAGCGGCACGTTACCGATCGAGCAGACGAAGCTGACCACCGCGACCAGCGGACCGACCAGCGGACCCCAGATCTGGCCCAGCAGCGGGTGCCCGGACAGGAAGAAGTGCTGCCAGAACGAGTCCGGAACCCAGGCCGCGATGCCGCCGGCGATCAACAGGCCGCCGACCAGGTCCTTCCAGATCGCGGCCCACTCCATGACGAACACGTGCGACACGGAGGTGAAACCGCGCGCCGACAGCAGCCGCTTGGCGAACGACCCGTCGCCGGACACTGACATGTCCATCGCCGCGTGGCCTTCCATCGAGCCGGCGATCCCGAGTTCGGCCTGCGCGCGGGCCTCACGCAGGACTTTGTCCCGCAGGAACAGCCGGAACAGCACGGCCAGCACCACGATCATGATCGGGCCGCCGACGAATTCCGCGGCCGTGAACTGCCAGCCCATCAGCAGCGCCAGAATCACCCCGAGCTCGATGACCAGGTTTGTGGAGGCGATCTCGAAGGCCATCGCCGCGGTGAAGTCCGCTCCCTTGCGGAACAGGGAACGGGCCAGCGCCACGGCCGCGTAGGAGCAGGAGGAGGACGCTGCACCGAGGGCCGAGGCGATCGCCAGGGTCTTGGGCCGGTCGTCGCCGAGCAGCCGGACCACCGTGGATTTGCGCACCACGGCCTGCACCACCGCCGACAGCGCGAAGCCGAGGATCAGAGCCCAGGTGATCTCCCAGGTCATCGATCCGGCGATGGACAATGCGTGCCCGATCGCGTTCATGGAAACCGCTCCTCCCGACGTCCCGCACAGCTGACTGACCACCGCGACCATATACCCCCCAGGGGTATTTCGGTCATGCCGGATTCCGCAGCGGGAACCGCTCGGCTGCTCCAGCCGTCCAATGAGCCGCGGTCGTCGAGCGGCGGCCCGTCATCGGGAGGCCCCTGTGAGCACCAGGTCCGTCGTGATCTGCGGCACGATTCTGGTCACAGCCGCAAGCGGCTGCGCGTCGAAGGCGCAACCCGCAGGGAACGCTGCGCTGCCGCCGGCTTCTACGACGACTTCTCCGACCTCGACCAGCCTGCCGGCGGTCACCCGCACTCCGGACCCGAACCACCCCTCCCGAGGGCCGGCGACACCGGTCATCGGCGTCGCCTATCCGTTTGACCTGTTCACTCACTGCGGCGTCCATGTGGCTCACTTCGGCGGCCGAGACTGGATCACAGATGCCGTCCAGCCCGAACCCAAGCCGAAGCCGGACCCCAGAACCGGCGTCACCACCTACACCGGATCGACCCCGGGCTACATGACGCTGGTGTCAGCCGGCACCGCACGCTTCGACGATCCGGGCGTGGTCACGGCGGTCTTCCACCCGGCGGCCGGCAAGCTGCCGATGTGCGACTGAGCGACGGAACCGCTGCGCCCGACCCGCCGGAACATCGCAGGTCTGCTCATGCCGGGACGGCCAAGGGTGTGGTCCCCCACCCAGGTGTCCGGGTCAGGATCGCAAACCCACCGGCGGAGACCAGGCCGAGGGTCGTCAATCCGAGCCACGGCAGCGCCGGATGTCCGGAGGCGTGGGCGACGTCCGACAGCGCGCCGGCGCCGAGGGTGCCGACGGTGATGCCCAAGCCGGTGATCGTGCTGTAGACACCGTAGTGGGTCGCCACCAGACGGCCGCGTGCCAGGCGGGTGATGTGTCGTACTGGTTCGGGCACCAGGCGCTGGACAGCACCAGTGCGGTCGGCTTGCCGTCGGAATGGACGCAAACCAACAGGGCAAGCCGGCCGCATGTGCCGACGGCATCTGCACCGCTGACGGACTAGATCGTTGGCTCGGCCATCGAGCCGATTCGCCCTCGGCCTTCACGCTGTACATCCGGCGCGGCACCACCGTGATCACCCTGAGCGGCGTGTATCAGGGCATCGATCTCGACACCTTGAACCACGCAGCAGGCTCACTGCGGCCAGCACGGACCGGTGAGCTGACCGCGACGATGGGCGGCAGTTTTCGATCATGATTCCACCTCGACAGGGTGATCCGGCGCAATAGCGCAGCGGTGGGTACAATCGCGGGCCGCCCGGACACTCCCGCACGAGTGCCCTGCGGTCCAGCTCAGCTAGTGTCCTGCGCCTGAAGTTCGTTTCAAATATTTAGCGAGTGAGTTGAGGATCTCCTCGGCCGTCTTCTTCCAGACGAACGGCCGGGGGTCCTCGTTCCATGTTGCTATCCAGGCTCTGATGTCT
>NZ_JAACYW010000296.1 GCF_015356825.1 Catenulispora rubra
CCCAACGACCGCCGCCCCCTCCACGGAACGCCGAACCGCCCGATCGGGTGGAGCGCGTCCGCGTTGCCGGTTCGTGCGTGCCCGGTCCTTCAGTTCGCTGCGATGCTGGACTACTACTGGTAGAAACGTCCGATCGGGGAGGTCCACGGGTGGAACCGCTGAAGGCTGGGGATCCGCGTACTGTGGGCCCTTATGTCCTGATCGCTCGGCTTGGTGCCGGAGGCATGGGGCAGGTGTTCCTGGGGCGGACGCGGGGTGGGCGGACCGTCGCGGTGAAGGTGGTCAAGGCCGAGTTGGCCGGGGATCGGGAGTTCCGGCGGCGGTTCCGGCAGGAGGTCGCGGCGGCGCGGCTGGTGTCGGGGCGGTTCACGGCCGCGGTGGTCGACGCCGATCCGGAGGCTGCGATGCCGTGGCTGGCGACGACGTACGTGTCCGGGCTGACGCTGCGCGCCGTGGTCGGTGCCGGCTCGCTGCTGCCAGAGACGTCACTGCGGGTTTTGGCGTACGGGCTGGCGCGGGCGCTGGCCGAGATCCACGCCGCCGGGGTGGTGCACCGGGACCTGAAGCCCTCCAACGTGATGCTGGCCGTGGACGGTCCGCACGTCATCGACTTCGGCATCTCCCGCGTCATCGCCGCCGCGGACCTGACCCGGACCGACGTCGGGACCATCGTCGGCTCGCCGGGCTTCATGTCGCCGGAGCAGACCCGCGGGCAGGAGCTGACCGCCGCCACCGACGTCTTCTCGCTCGGCACCGTCCTGGCCTACGCCGCCAGCGGCCGCAACCCCTTCGGCGACGGCCCGGACCACGCGCTGCTCTACCGCATCGCGCACGGCGAGCCGGACCTGTCCGGGCTGCCGTACTCGCTCGCGCCGCTGATCGCCATGTGCCTGGCCAAGGATCCGGCGCAGCGGCCCAGCACCGCGCAGATCATCGGACGGATGGCCGACGTGCCGGAAGGCGCTTGGCTGCCCGCGGACCTGACGGCGGCGATAGCACAAAGCGCCGCCGAGATCCTGGACTACGAAGGGATCGCGGTCTTCGCCGAGCCCGACGCCGATCCCCTGCTGACGTCCGGCCCGGCGCCGGACCCCACGCTTCGGCTGACCTCGGCGGACCGGGCGACGTCAGTGATCGAGCCCACCGGCGAGCGGACGCGGGAACGTGTCGGCGTCGGCGAACCGCCGCGCGGCACGCGGGGCAACGGCGGCGCGGGGCTGGTCGCCGGCCTGCTGTCGGTCGCGGTCATCGCGGCGCTGGCCACAGCCCTAGTTCTGGTCCTGCACAACGGGAGCCACAACCCGGGCTCACCGCCGGCGGCGTCCGTGGGGACGAGTTCCAGTCAAACGCCGCTGACCCGCTCGGTCAGCCACACGAGCACGTCGCAGACGTCTGCGAGCGTGCCGGCGCCGACAACCAGCTCCGCTCCGGCACCGACGACCCCCGCCTCGACCACCACCACGACCAGCGCGCCGAGCACGACGGCGAGCACCTCCGGCTCGACCACGCCGAGCACGTCACAGCCGACGACGCCGAGCAGCACCTCCAGCTCGTCCGCGCCGCCGACGTCGAGCCCGTCGACCGCGCACAGCACGACACCGCCCACGACGCCGAGTTCAAGCCACAGCTGAGCCCGGTCGGTCGAGGGCGGTCGGGGGGGTATTCGGAGGTCGTTCGGCGGCGGTCACGGGACCGTCGGGGGGCTGTCAGGACCCTGCCGGACTGTCCCCGAGAGCCACCCGCGACCTACCGCATCCCGCACCGGACGGCGGCCCACCGTGCCAGCCGTCCCCGTCGAACCCTTATCCTCACGCCACGTCCACGTGTGCTCCGGCGACCGCCGTCGCCGCCTCCGGCCAGTCCGTGCGGGGCCGCGACCGGACTTCGAACGGACATGTCAAGCGCCATTCGCCGCCAACCCTCTCGAAACCACTGCGCGCCGGGCCGCGCCGCCTCCACACTGGGCGCAGCGGACCCGGGGCCGCACCCGCCTGCGGTCCCGGGTCCGCTCTGGTCCGGCGCGGCTCGAAACCGCCCGGCCGTCCGGTGCGGCACGCGCCGTCGCGTGCCGCCGTCCCCACTGCTGCCCGGCTCCCCGTCTGGCGCCGCACTACGCGCCAGCCCCGTTCGCCGGGCGATCCGGCGGCCGGTGGTCGCCACCGGCCGCCGGGGTCCTCACCCGGCCCGCGTCAGCTCGACCGCCGGCAGGTCCTTCAGCTCCTCGCGGGTCAGGTCCACCTGGACGCCGTAGGTGGCGTCGACCACGTTGCGGATCGGGACCGCAACCTCCTTGCGGTTCCACAGGTGTCCTTCGGCGAGCAGGATGTGCGTGACGTGCAGATCGGAAGCGGCCATCAGGCCCTTGACGCGCCCGATGTCGCCGTCGGCGGCGTGCAGGCGCTCGTTCGGACACAGCTGCACCTCCCCGGCCGGCACCCGGTCGTAGGTGACCATGTCCGGCTTGGACGGGGCGCGATAACCGCCGCCGAGGGCGCCACCCCCGGTGACCGGCCCGCCGCCCGAGGCGCCAGGCCCCACCATCTCGGTGGCCTCCGCCGGCTCCAGCAGATCGAACCCGGACATGGCGCAGGTCAGGATGATGGCGTCGGGCCCGGCCCGACCGACCATCGTGGCCGGCACCAACCGGGCGACGTGCGTATCCCGCCCGACGACGAGGTGGGTCAGGGCCCGGGTGACCGGGTCCATGATGATCCGGTGCAACCGCCCGCAATCACCGTCGGCACAGGAGACGCCCACTCCGATCGCGTACGGGTATTCCTTCTCGGTCATGGTGCTCATAGCACCCTCCTCACTGCTCACGCGGATGAGTCCAGCGGCGCCGCGTCCCTGCCAGGTACCCGGTCACAGAGTTTGAAACAGGGCTTCGGGCCGACCTGATTTCGGTGACGGGCCAACCTGACCGGCCACGTAGTTCGCCGGATCCTCCGGACCATGCGGGGTGTTGGTTCTGGGTCCCTCGCCGCGTCAGCGGGCGCAGCCAACCTGGCCGGTTTGGCGGTGTCAAGCCGGACGGAGCCGGACCACAGCAGCAGGGGTGCGGCTTGATTCCGCCAGACCGGGCTGGTTCCGTTTACGGCGATGACGCGGCGAGGGACCCAGAACCCGGCGACCACAAGCAGCGACCGCCGGCAAACAGCGCGGCGCAGGCAACAGCGGATAGAAAGCCGAACAGTCGCGGGCCGGCGGCATCAAGCAGGTCGCGCGGGTCGCCCCTCGTCGAGGAGGCCCGCCAGAGGCCTCAAGGCACCCACCAAACGCGGCCGCCACCCGCCCGCATGACGCGTGCGCAGTGACTCGGACCCATGCGTGGTCGTGGACGCGAAAACCGGCGGCCGCCAGCGCGAAACGAGTCGCACAACCGAACTGCGTCCCCCTGCGAGGTCATCAAACCATTGGCGAAGCCGTAAAAATTGCCTGTAAACCCATGAACATACCGCCGCCTGCCGACAGACCGCAGTGACGCCTGACCCGCAGTGTGCAAGTCGATGCGGCGGCATATTGTTAGGGAATTATCGCCCCTTATACACAGATATAGCACGCACCACCGACACTACCGAGACCACCGAGACCACCGAGACCACCGAGACCACCGAGACCACCAAGACCACCAAGACCGTCAACACCGTCAACACCGCCACAAACCCACAAACCCACAAGCCAAAGAAAAGCGGCGCGGCTGCCGGGTACGGCGACGGCAGCCGCGCCGGCTCAGCGGGCGGCCTCCCGGTCCGACCACGTCTTGATCGCGAGCAGCCGCAGTCGCAGCGTCTCGGTGTCCTGCTCGGCCGTGTCCCCCTCGGCCGCGTCCCCCTCCGCCAGGCCCGCCGCACCCTCCGGAAGCCCGTCGGTCGGCACACCGTGCGCGGTGAAGAAGCCCTCGGCGGTGCTGTGCGCAAGCGTCACAGCGACCCGCGGGTTGCTGACGAAAGTGCTCTGCACGTGCTTCCACACGCCGTCCAGATACGCCCGGTCCGCGTCCGTGAACCGGGGCGGCGCGGGCGTGGCCGCCGCGCCTCCGGCGCCGGTGCCGGAACGCGGGTCGGCGCGGCCGCTCTCGATGAACTTGCCGACGCGCGTCGACAGGCCGCCGAAGGTTCCGGTGGCCGAGGTGCGCCAGCCGGCGGGACCGAGGAAGAACATCGCCGCCAGTGCGGCGAGGACGACCAGGATGACGATCAGGGTGATGACCACGACGACCTCCCGAGCCCGACCCGGTGTCGGAACATCCGCCGTTACCCGATTCCTCCGCCGCCAATCCACGGCCAATCCGCTGCGTCAGGGTCCGGATTCGAATCAGAGTTCTCAAAAACGCCGGCGGCGCGGAGTATGGAGGAATGGCGCATCCTGCCGAACACCGGCGTGATCCCGCCCCCGACGCGCCACGGCACCCGGACGCCTCCGGCCCGCCGCGGTTCGCCGGGCAGAAGGTCCTGATCGTGGACGACGACCGGCGCGGCGCCTTCGCCCTCGGCAGCGCGCTGAGCGCCCGCGGGCTGACCGTCGTGCAGGCCGCCACCGGCCCGGACGGCCTGGCCGCGGTCGAACGCGACCCGACGGTCCGCGCGGTCCTGCTGGACATCGCGCTGCCGGGACTGGACGGCTACGCCACCGCCGCGCGCATCCGCGAGCTCGACCACGGCGCGGCCACGCCGATCATCGCGGTGACGTTCGAGGCCTCGAACGCCGACCGGGCCAAGGCGCTGGCCGCCGGGATCGACGAGCACCTGCCCAAGCCGGTGGACGTGCCGCGGCTGCTGCGGGTGCTGGCCGAGCTGCTGAACAGAGAGCGGGCAGGGAACTGAGGCCGATCAGGGGGCTGAGAACGGCCAGAGAACTGAGAACGACCCGGGGACTAACCCCTGATCAGAGGACTGAGAACGTTCAAGAGACTGAGAGCAGTCAGGCCTTCCCCGACTCCTCATCCCCGTCCTCGACGAGCACCGCGTCGCGCAGCGTCCCCAGGATCCGCGTCAGATACCGCGACACCTGCATCTGCGAAACGCCGAGCTCGGTCCCGATCTGACTCTGCGTCATGCCCCGGAAGAACCGCATCAGCAGGATCCGCTTGTCCTTCTCCGGCAGCGCGGCCAGCAGCGGCTTCAGCGCCTCGCGGTCCACGACCCACTCGTACGCGTCGTCGTCCCCGCCGAGCGTCTCGCCCAGGCTCGCGCCCTGCTCGTCGCCGGGCACCAGCGGCCGCTCCAGCGAGGTGGCGCTGTACGCGGCCGAGGCGTCGAAGGCCTCGACGATCTCCTCCGGCTGCGCGCCGAGGTGTTCGGCCAGCTCGGCGATCGTCGGCGAGCGGCCCAGCCGGCGCTCCAGCTGCTCGGCCGGGGCGCCGTGCAGGGCCAGGCTCAGCTCCTGCATCCGGCGGGGAACGTGCACGTCCCAGGTCGAGTCGCGGAAGTAGCGCTTGATCTCGCCGGCCACCATCGGGGTGAGGTAGCCCAGGAACGCGGTGCCGCGCGAGGGGTCGAAGTTGTCGACCGCCTTGATCAGCGCCAGGTACGCGACCTGCTCAAGGTCCTCGGCAGTGTCGGCGGGAACGCTGAAGCGCGAGGCGACGTAGCGCGCGTAGTTCATGTGCTCGGCGATCAGCTCGTCGCGCAAGGTGCGATACCGCACGCTGTCGGGCTCGCACTCCGCCAGTACTTCGAAGCGCCGGTGGATCTCCGCACGGTGCTCGGCACGGTCCCGCGGCACGCCGCCGAGCCGGGGCGAGGGGATGCTCGGCAAGGGGATGTCCGTGTCCTGATCCGGGAGTCGACGGTCGGCGCGCACCACGCGCGCCGGCACCGCCGAGGCCGGCACTGCGGCAGAGGCGGGAGCAGAGGCAGGGGCACTGGCAGCAGCCGCAGCCGCAGCAGCCGCCTGCGATGCCTTCCCAGTCGCGATCTCAGTAACCCTCTCAGCCCCGGTCGTGCCCTCTTTCGTGCCGTCTTTCACGCCGTCCTTCATGCCCTCTTCAGTGCCCTCGCTCGCGCCCCCGCCCCCGGTCCCGGTCCCAGTCCCGGTCTCCGCACCCTCCCGGCCGCCATCGTGCCCGGTCCCGTCGCGGCCGGACGCGCCCGGACCGGGACCGTTCCCGCGAGTGCTCACCGCATCCCCGCCCGGGCCGTGCCGCCGGGTCCTGGCACACCGTCGCCGGCCGCGCGCTTGACGATGTCGACCCGGACCCGGCCCTGCTCCTCGGCCCACTGCAGGTCGTCGACGAGCGCCGCCAGCAGCGACCAGCCGAACCCGCCGACCTGCGGTTTGGAGCCCGGCCTGGCCTCGGCCGAGACGGTGAGCGCCAGGCCCGCCGGGCCCAGCCGGAAGACGCAGTCCAGCTCCTCGCCGGTGGCGTCGACCTCGTCGGGCAGCAGGAGCAGGCCACAGGCCTCGTCGACGGCCAGCCGCCAGTCGCCCATCTCGGCCATCGAGAAGCCGGCGCGCACGCCGAGATGGCCGGCCGCGGACCGGACCAGCACCACGTAGTCGCGCTCCGCGGGGATGCTCAGCGTTACCGGGACACGACCGTCGGCATCGTCGGCATCGTCGGCCTCGCCGCGGCGGCTGGCACCCGTGCTGGCGCCGTCCTCACCACCCACACCGCTCACGCGCTCCATATGTCCTGATCCCCTTTCCACAGCGACCCTTGCGTGCCCGCCCCGGCCGGGACCGCCGCGCGCGGCCCGAGTCGGCACCATACGGCCTTCCCGCCGTCGTCCTCGACCGCGACCCCCCAGGCCTGGGCCAACTGCACCACGATAGCCAGCCCCTGGCCGCCGAACCCGCGTTCGGCCGGCGGGATCAGGCGGGGCAGGCCGGAACCGTGGTCGTGGACGCGCACGGTCAGCATGCCGTCGCGCAGCTCCAGGCCGAGCCGCATCTCGGTGCCGGCGTGCCGGACGGCGTTCGTCACCAGCTCGCTGACCACGAGCGCGGCGTCGGCGACGAAGTCGTCGGCGTGCCAGCGGCGGCAGGTCTCGGTCAGGAAGGCCCGGGCCCGGCCCGGCGCCGAGGGCCCGGGAGTCAGCTCGGTGTGGGCCGACAGGTGGGACTGGGCCGACTGATGGGTCTGGGCCGTCCGGCGCGAGGTCATCGAGCCAGATTCCCAGCCGTGAGCCGACCCGATATCGTCGGTAGCGATCCGGGATCACGCGGGCTGGGTGGGAAAACAGGAGGCGTCATGGCGGTCGAGGGCTTCTCGGTCGAGGTCGACAACGACCCGGACCGGGGCGGAGCCGCCGCGGTGTCCGGGGACGGCAAGGGCGGCGGGCAGGCGGTCACGGTCACCGTGGCCGGCGACGTGGACCTGGCCGCGGCGGACACGCTGTGGAGCGTGCTGGACGAGTACGTGCACGCCGGGGCGCAGGTGGTCGTGGACTGCTCGCGCGTGGCGTTCCTGGACTCCATGGGCCTGCGGACGCTGATCCGCGCGCAGCACAAGGCCGGTGCCTCGGGCGCGCGCCTGACGCTGGCCGCGCCGTCGGAGGCGGTGCTGCGGGTGCTCCAGCTGGCCGGCGTCGCCGACCTGTTCGTGCTCGACATCAGCGGGAGCGGCAGCGGACGCTGACCATCGGCCATCGCCACCCCTTCCTCGCATCAGCTCCGTCGGCCACCGCGAACACCGCTACCCGTTCCAGCGAATCCAAACTCGATACGGACCCGGCGGCGGAAGTGCGCCATCGGCGGTGCGCCGGCTGTGACAGTCGGCCCGCCGGTGACGCCCGGACCATTGTCAGGCACCCGACGTGCCCAAACATAGCCCAGCGAGAGCTATTCCCGTTCCGTTTGCACGGGAATCTGCACGGGATGATTCTTCAGGCGGCGTTCAGCCTGAGACTTCCGAGAGGTCTCAGGCCGCGTCGAGGAACGCCAGCACGGCCAGCACCCGCCGGTTCCCGTCGAGATCCGGCAGCAGCCCGAGCTTGGCGAAGATCGTGTTGATGTGGTTGCTGACCGCCTTCTCGGTGATCACCAGCCGGGCGGCGATGCCGGCGTTGGCGTGCCCTTCGGCCATCGCGGCGAGCACTTCGCGCTCGCGCGGGGTCAGGGAGCCGAGCCGCTCGTCGCGGGAGCGGCGGGCCATCATCTGGCCGATGACCTCGGGGTCCATCGCGGTGCCGCCGCCGGCGACGGTCCGCAGCGCGTCCACGAACGAACGCACGTTCGAAACGCGGTCCTTCAGCAGATACCCGATCGCCCCGGCGCTGTCGGACAGCAGCTCACGCGCATAAAGCGGCTCGACGTGCTGCGACAGGATCAGCACCGGCAGGCCGGGCACCCGGCGCCGGGCCTCCAGCGCGGCGGCCAGGCCCTCGTTCTTGAAGGTCGGCGGCAGGCGGATGTCGGCGACGGCCACGTCCGGGCGTTCGGCGAGCAGCGCGTCGAGCAGGTCCGGGCCGGTCTCGACGGCGGCGGCGACCTCGAAGCCGTGGGCGGTCAACAGGCGGACCAGGCCGTCCCGGAGGAGGGCCTGGTCCTCGGCCAGGACTACGCGCATCGGCTATCCCTCACTCGCACGGCCCCTCGCACGGCAGCTCCAGCAGCACCGCGCCAAGCCGCAGGACACCGCGCAGCAGCCGGTCCCGCACCGCTCACTCGCACGGCACCTCCAGCGTCACCGTGGTCGGCCCGCCGACCGGGCTGTCCAGCGTCAGCCGCCCGTCGAAGGCGGCCAGCCGGCGCCGCACCCCGGCCAGGCCGTCGCCGCGAGCCAGGTCCGCACCACCGGTGCCGTCGTCCCAGATCTCGGCGACGACACAGCCCTCGCCGACCACTCTGTCGTCGCGCCGGAACACGTCGATCCGGGCCCGGGCCGCGCCGCTGTGCTTCAGCACGTTCGCCAGAGCCTCCGCGATCCCGAAGTACAGCGCCGACTCGCGCGGGGCCGGCAGCCGCTCGGTCAGGTCGCTGCGCACCTCCACCGGGATCGGCGAGGCGTAGGCCAGGGCCCGCAGCGCGTCCCCGAGCCCGCGCTCGGCCAGCACCGGCGGCAGGATCCCGCGGACCAGCGAACGCAGCTCGGCCAGCGCGGCGCCGCTGTGCTCGCGGGCCTCGGCCAGCAGCGCGATGGCCTCCTCGGGGTTCTCGCGGACCAGGTCCTCGGCCATGCCCAGGCTCAGGCCGACCGCCGCGAGCCGGGCCTGCGCGCCGTCGTGCAGGTCGCGCTCGATCCGGCGCAGCTCGGACTCGGCGTCGTCGCTGACCCGCTCGCGGGTCACGGTCAGGGTGCTGATGCGCTCGCCGACGTCGGTCGGGGCCAGCAGCGCCCGGGCCCACAGCGCCTGCGCCCGAATGAGTGACGGGCCCACGTACGGCGCCAGCACCAGCGCCGGAAGGCCGAAGCCCAACCCGAAGGGCCAGAACGGATCGCTGCTCAGCGCCAGCCCCGGCACCGAGCCCACCCCGACCACGCCCCACCCGACCAGCGTCGCCGGCAGCAGCCCGAGCGCCAGGCCGATCGGGACGTTGGTGAACAGCCACAGCAGGTCCCGCCAGGTCGCCGGGTCGCCGAGCAGCCAGCGCAGCCGGCCGCGACCGGCCCGCGGCAAGTACGGCGACTCGATCTCGACCCCGCTCCAGCGCCCTGCGATCCCCCGCTCCCAGTTCGCCAGGCCGCGCACCGCGCTGATCACCGGCGGCACCAGCAGCCCGCCGGTGATCGGCATCAGACCCAGCGCCAGCGCCGCCGCCACCAGCAGCGGGATCCCCGCGATCAGCGAGACCGGCGCCAGCACCAGACCCCGGCCGGCCGCCAGGGCGGTCGCGGCGCCCCGCGCGCGCCAGGCCTCGGCCCCACCTCCGACCACCGCTGCCAGTCCGGCCATCAGACTCGTCCCTTCTCGCGTCGCCATTATCGGGGACTACGCAGTGATCGCGGCCAGCGCCGGCACGCTCAGCACCCGCCGGGCGGCGCCCAGGCACGCGGCCAGAGTCAGCGCCGTGACGCTCGCCGCCACCGCGAGGAACACCCCGACGCCCTGGTCCGGGATCAGCCGGCCGGTCCTGGCGTAGCTGAACGGGATGATGCCGGCCAGCGCCGCCAGCGACCCGGAGAACAGCCCGGCCGCCAGGATCGCGCACGCCTCCCAGCCCAGGGAGCGCCGCACGTCGCCCGGCGTGTCGCCGATCAGCCGCCGCTGCCCGAACTCCTTGCGGCGGTGCAGCGTGCCGGCCACCGCGATGTTCGCCACGACCACCGCCGCGAACAGCGTGATCATGCCGACCACCAGGAAGCTGAGGGTCTGCACGCCCTTGTCGTCGGCGGACAGCCGGACGTGCTGCGCGCGGTTGGCGTCGTCCTGGATGAACTGCTCGTACAGCGTGCCGTTGGCCAGGCCCACGAACAGGATCACCGGCATCAGGACGGAGGCCGCCTGCCGCGAGTTCAGCCGGAGTTCGGCCTCGGCCAGGTAACCGCCGCCGCGCCGCATCAGCGGGCCGAGCACCCGGCCGGCGATCCGGACCAGGGCCGGGGCGAGCAGCGCCAGCCCGACGCTGGTCAGGATGCACGCCTGCCCGGCGCCGGCCATCGCGCCGTTCCGGTCGTCCTTCAGCACCGTCGCGCTCATCACGCCGGCGTCCACGCCGATCAGGATCAGCACGACCGCGGCGATCTTGCGCTTACGCGACATCCCGGACTCGCCGGTGGCGGCCGAGACCAGCGAGGCCGCCGTGCTCTGATTCGCCGCGCGGCGGCCGGCCACGATCGCGGCCGCCAGAGCGGCCAGCGCGACGTCGCCGAGCCCGATCGCCAGGGTGGTGGCGCCGTACTTGAAGCCGACGCCGTCCGAGACCTGGTGCGAGGACTTCAGCGCGGCCAGCACCGTGCGGCCCACGACCATGCCGGTCGGGATCGCCGGGACGGCCGCGACCGCCAGCAGGATCGCGGTCTCGGTGGTGATCATGCGGCGGATCTGCCGGGGCAGCGCGCCGGCCGCCTTGAGCAGCGCGATCTCCTTCTCCCGCTGCCGCACCGTCAGGCTCAGCGTCGCCGCGGTGCCGAAGGCGATGATCAGCGCGCCCCAGCCGCCGATGACCAGGGCCGTGGTCTGGAGCGCCGAGCGGTCGGTCTTCGACAAGCCCGGCGCGTTGCTGGTTTCGAAAAGGGCTGCGAAGCCGGTGAGGATCGCGCCGCCGAGGAACAGGTTCAGGAACGAGGCGAGGTAGGCCCCGCGGCGGTGTCGCAGGTTGCTGAAGCTCACGGTGCGCATGTCAGGCCGCCTTCGCGGTGAGCCGGGAGGCGGCGCCGAACTCGGCCATCCGCGCCGCGACGCCGGTGGCCCGCGGGGCCCGCATCTCGTCCACGATCCGGCCGTCGGCCAGGAACAGCACGCGGTCGGCGTACGCGGCGGCGACCGGGTCGTGCGTCACCATCACCACGGTCTGCCCGAACTCCCGCACCGACTCCCCGAGCAGCATCAGCACCTCGGCGGCGCGCGCCGAGTCCAGCGCCCCGGTCGGCTCGTCGGCGAACAGCAGCGCCGGCCGGTTCACGATGGCGCGGGCGATCGCCACCCGCTGCTGCTGGCCCCCGGACAGCTCGGCCGGCCGGTGCTCCAGCCGGTCGCCGAGGCCGATCCGGTCCAGCAGGGCCCGCGCGCGCCGCTTGTCGACCGAGGTCCCGGCGATCCGCGCGGGCAGCAGCACGTTCTGCCAGACCGTCAAGGTCGGCAACAGATTGAAAGCCTGAAACACGAAGCCGATGCGACCGCGCCGGAAGCGGGTCGCGGCGGTCTCGTCGGAGGTGTCCAGTTCCTGGCCGCCGATCAGGATCCGGCCGGCAGTCCTGCGCTCCAGGCCGGAGGCGCAGTTGAGCAGTGTGCTCTTGCCGGAGCCGGAGGGGCCCATGACGGCGGTGAAGGTGCCGTAGGGCAGACCGAGGCTGACCCGGTCCAGGGCGGCGACCTTGACCTGGTCGCCGAACGTCTTGCTGACTGATTCCAGACGCAGCGCGTCTTCCATGGCTGTCATGTGATCCAGACTCGCGTGGCGCGGTCGCGGAAACAGGGGTGCTATCACCTGTCTTCGGCGTGGGCTTGGAGCCAAACGATCCGATGAATACATCAGTCTATGAATCGGTGACGCGCAGCGTCGCCTTAACGGGTGGTGGTGGGCGACGGGTGGGCGAATGCGGCATCAGACACTTCTCGGTCTTATCCCACCGTCGCCACCCAAGATGTGAAGATGTGCCACATGCCACACACCCCCGGCACTCACGGCAGCTGTCATCGAGCACCCACCACCCGCACGAACATCACGGCGGGGCGCGTCACGGTCCTGCTGGTGCTCGTCCCGGCGATCGGGATGTTCTTCGGCGGCGCGCTGTTCGCGGTGCTGTGCGCGGCCGCCGCGGCGCTGGCGACGCTGCGGGTGCGGCCCGCCGGGTTGTGGTGGGTGCTGCCGCTGGCGCCGGTGGCGATCTGGGCGGTGTGCGTGGGGCGCGAGGTCTTCGACGCCTCGGGCGGCGGCGCCAGGCAGGCGGTCGCGGTGGCGCACGGCATGATCGACGCGTTCCCGGCGATGCTGGTGACACTGCTGGTCACGGCCGCCGTGGCGCTGTTACGCCGGCTCGCCCGGAGGTCGGCTCGTGCCTGACTACACTCCCCCGCAGCGACCCCGACCGCAGCCCCCGTATGACCTGTCGCCGCGCGCGCCGGGCTCGCGTCCGCAGGACGACCTGCGGTACTGGGCTCCGCGTCCGGCGCAGCCGCCGCGTCCTCCCGGTCCCCCGCGTGGTGAGCGTCCTGAGCGTCCCCAGAACGGCGGGCGTCCCGAGCGGCGCCCGCCGCGCCGCCGCCGGGCCGTGGTCGCGGCCCGCGCGCTGGCCTGCACGGCCTCGGCCGCGATCGTCGTCGCCAGCGCCGCGACCTGGGCCGCGTACCACAACCTGACCTCCGGCCTGCTGACCTCCGACGCGATCAACGAGATCCGCTCCGGCGAGAAGGGCTACGTCGCCCCGCACCTGGACGGCTCGGTCAACCTGCTGCTGATCGGCCTGGACTCGCGCAAGGACATGAACGGCGCCGACCTGCCGACCGACTTCGTCGAACAGGAGCTGCACGCCGGCTCCTCCGACATCGGCGGCTACAACGCCAACGTCCTGATCTTCATGCACATCCCGGCCGACGGCGGCCGGGTCACCGCGTTCTCGATCGCGCGCGACGACTACGTCGAGGAGCCCGGCGGCACCTCGACGGTCGGCGACATCCCGGATCTGGGGATGCACAAGATCAAGGAGGCTTACGGCCGCGCCAAGGAGATTGCGGTGGATCGGCTGAAGGCCAGCGGCGTGACCGACAAGGCGCAGATCGAGAACGTCAGCCGCGAGGTCGGCCGGGAGTCGACTATCCGGGCCGTGCAGCTGCTCACCGGCGAGCACGTGGACCACCTGGCCGAGATCAACCTGCTGGGCTTCTACGACGTCGCCAAGGCCGTGGGCCCGATCGAGGTCTGCCTGAACCACCCGGTGTACGACCCGATCGAGGACGGCGCGGGCACCGGGCTGAAGCTGCCGGCCGGGCACTCGATGCTGGACGCCGCCACCGCGCTGCAGTTCGTGCGCCAGCGCTTCCACCTGCTGCGCGGCGACTTCGACCGCAACCGGCGGCAGCAGGCGTTCCTGTCGTCGGTGATGCACAAGCTCAAGACCGAGGGCGTGATCGGCGACCTGGGGAAGATGCAGGGGCTGTTCGACGTGGTGAAGAAGGACGTGGTCATCGACGATTCCTGGGACGTGCTGGACTTCGCCGACCGCGCGCAGAACCTGACGGCGGGCAGCGCCGACTTCCGCGAGCTGCCGATCACCGGGCAGCCGGTGCTGCCGGGCGACGGGTCGGTCAACTCTGTGAACCCGATGCAGATCCGGCAGATCGTGATGACAGGGTTCGGCGACGCTAAGGAGTTCACGAACGAGATGACGCAGAACGGGGAGGGTGGCGACCCGGCTTCGGCACTGGGGCCGCGGGGGCTCAACGATGCGGGCGGTGGGCTCGGGCAGGAC
>NZ_JAACYW010000297.1 GCF_015356825.1 Catenulispora rubra
CCCGAATCCCCCGCCCACTCGCGTTACATTAAGCACGTGGGCACCGCCTTCCTCCTCCTGTCCGTCTTCCTGGCCTGTGCCGTCGAAGCCGTGGAAGCGCTCACCATCGTGCTCGCCGTCGGCCTGACCAGGGGCTGGCGCTCGGCGCTCCAGGGCGTCGCCGCCGGGCTCCTGCTACTAGCGGTCGTCGTCGCGGCGCTCGGGCCAGCGCTGACCGTGCTGCCGCTCAAGGCGTTGCGGTTGGTGGTCGGCGGGCTGCTGCTCACCTTCGGGCTCCAGTGGCTGCGCAAGGCGATCCTGCGCGCCTCCGGGTACAAGGACCTGCGGGATGAGGCCGCCGCTTATCAGCGCGAGGTCAAGGCCGCGCGGGAGGCCGCCGCGTCGCGGAAGTCCCTCGTCGAGGACTGGTACGCCTTCACCCTCAGCTTCAAGGGCGTCGTGCTGGAGGGCCTGGAGGTGGCCTTCATCGCCCTCACCTTCGGCGCGAACCAGCGCGACATCCCGCTCGCGGCGGTCGCAGCGGTGGCCGCGGTGCTCGCGGTGTGCGCGGCCGGGGTGGCGATCAAGGCGCCGCTGGCGCGGGTGCCGGAGAACACCATGAAGTTCGCGGTCGGGGTGATGCTCACCGGCTTCGGCCTCTTCTGGGGGGCCGAGGGTGCCGGCGCGCACTGGCCCGGCAACGATGCCGCGCTCCCCCTCGTCCTGGCCTACATCCTGCTCGTCGCGGTCGGCGCCGTCTGGGTCCTGAAGCGGAGGCGCGCGGCGTGGGCAAACTGAAGTCCTTCGGGCTGTTCTGGTACGACTTCGTCATCGGCGACGACCCGCTCGTCGCCGTCCTCGTCGTCGCCGCCCTCGCCGGCACCGCCGCGCTCAGCACGCACACCACCGCGTCCTGGTGGCTCCTCCCGGTGATCGTCACCCTCGCGCTCGCCGCCACGCTGGCGCGCGCCGTGCGCAAGAAGTAAGCAAGAAGTAAGGGCCCTACGACGCCACCATCTCCACCCGCGTCCGCAGCCGCGCGTCCCACGCCGACCGCGCCGCGATCAGCTCCCGCACGCCCCCGCGCGAGCACCACGCCCCGCGCGCCGCGTCCCAGCGCGCCAGCACCCGCGCCGGAACGGTGATCGGCACGGTCGCGATCTCGTTCGGCGCGGCCAGCGTCGAGCCGAACCCGACCAGCCGCCGCGGCTCGGGCCGGTCGCCGCAGTCGGCCAGGTAGATCTGCACCACCTCGCGCCCGATCCGCGACCCGGTGTTCCGCACCCGCACCGCGAGCTCGACGTCCCCGGCCGCCGTCACCGCGGCCGTGATGTCCTCGTACTCCCACGTCGTGTACCCGAGGCCGTGCCCGAACGGATACGCCGGAACGACCCCGGCCTTCTCGTACCCGCGGTACCCGAACATCGTGCCCTCGCCGTACACGATCTTCCCGTCCACCGGCCGCGTCGACAGCACCGGAACCTCGTCCGCGTTCGTCGGGAACGTCGTGGGCAGCCGCCCGCCGGGCTCGACCGCGCCGGTCACCGCGTCGGCGATCGCCGAGCCGCCCTCCTGCCCGGGGAACCACGCCCACAGCACCGCCGGAACCGACGCCCGCCACGGCATCTCCACCGGCGCCCCGGCGTTCACCACCACGATCGTCCGCGCGTTGACGGCAGCCACCGCCGCGACCAGCTCGTCCTGCCGCCCCGGCAGCTTCAGGTCGGTCCGGTCGAACCCCTCGCTCTCCACCTCATCGGTCGTCCCGACTACGACGATCGCCACGTCCGCGGCCCGCGCCGCCGCCACCGCCGCGGCGAACAGCTCATCCTCGCTCGGCCCCGGCGCCGCGTGGTTGAGCCCGAACATCGCGACCGGCAGCTCCGGATCGATCTGCGCGACCACCTCGATCCGCACGGTCCCCGGCTCGATCTCCACATCGACGCGGTGCTCGGGCGGCCGGACCAGCCCCTCGGCGAGATCGCCGCCGGCACTCGGGGACAGCATGATCTTCATCGGCGCGTTATCCCCGATCACCAACCGGAACGCGCCGACCCCGGAAACAGAGAACTGATGATTGCCCGCAGCCGTGATGGCAACATCGGCCCGCACGCGGATCCCGGCGGTTCCGGCGGGAAGCCCGCCCATGAACACGAACCGCGACGCCTGCCGCACCTCGCTGCCCAGCACGTCGCCCGCCGGATCGATGAAGTCCACCCGCAGCCCCGCGTGCCCGGTGTCGGGATCGCTCGCACTCCCCGGCGACAGCGGCGGCAGAAGACGTTGTGTGACAACGCCTTGCGCGTACTCGACCCTCACCATCGAGCCCAGGGCCTTGGTCAATCCCGTCAGAGGACTGACAACATGAGCCGGGTTCACGTGAGCGGAGCCGCCGCCCTGCGCCGTCAGGTGCTCGGCGTTCGGCCCGATGACCGCGACGCGCTGCACCGACCAGGGATCCAGCGGCAACAACGGCGACCCGTTGACCTCTTCGTTGCGCAACACCACCATGGCGCGCGCCGCGATCTCGCGAAGCTGCGCGGCGGCGTCGTCCGGCGTCGTCACCGGAGGCAGCGGCTCGGAACCGTCGAGGAATCCGGTGCGATCGGCCAGCAACAGGACTCGCAGCACCTTGTCATCGACCACTGATTCCTCGACCTCGCCCTTGCGCACCGCCGCCACCAGCGCCTCGCCCCACGGCCCCTGCGGCCCAGGCATCACGACGTCCAGCCCGGCGTTCGCCGAGGCGGCCGTCGACCGCGTGGCGAACCAGTCGGACACCACGACGCCGTCGAAGCCGTAGCCGTCCTTGAGCACGCCGTTGATCAGCGCGCCGTTGTCGGTCATGCTGACGCCGCCGACCGAGTTGTACGCGGCCATCACCGACCACGCGCCGGCCCGCACCGCGGCCTCGAACGGCGGCAGGTACACCTCCCGCAGCGTCGTCTCGTCGATCTCGGCGTCGTACGTCATGCGCTCGGTCTCGGACTCGTTGGCGACGAAGTGCTTGACCGTCGAGGCCACGCCCGCGCTCTGCACCCCGTCGACGAAGGCCGCGGCGATCGTCGCGGTCAGCACCGGGTCCTCGGAATAGCACTCGAAATGCCTGCCACCCAGGGGACTGCGATGCAGATTGACGTTCGGCGCCAGGTGCCACCCGACGCCCTTGTCCCGCGCCTGCGCTCCCATCAGGGCCCCGGCACGGCGCACGGGCCCGACGTCCCACGTCGCGGCGAGCGCCGTCGGGTTCGGGAACAGCAGCGACGGATCGCGCTCGTCCCAGGTGGTCCCGCGCACGCCGGCGGGGCCGTCCGACAGCAGGATCCGGCGCAGCCCGATCTCCGGGACGGCCGGCAGCGACCAGAAATCCTCGCCGGTGAGCAGTGCGACCTTCTGGTCAAGCGTGAGACGTCCAACCAGCTCGACCAGCACTGTGTCCGCCCGCGCCCTGCCGCGCTCGATATCCTCATCCATCGCCGATCCCCTTCGAACGTTTCAGCGACACCGCGTGGTGTGCCGGTCCCGTCGGCGCGCACCACAGGCATCACCGCCGATCATCCGGCGCAGGCGTGCGAACGCAACCCTTACCCCTCCTACCCGCGCATCCGGGTGGATCGCCGGCCCCGGCGCGAACCGTCCAAGAACCGCCCAAGATTCTTCGCCGAACCCGCGTTATGAAATCTCCCAAACCCCGTCTCTTAGGGCGAGGGGTCTTAGCACTGGGCCCCGCGTGAGGGAGGCGACGATGGTGACCGAGAACGGCCGGGCCGAGTTGCGGGGGCTCTACATCGACCCCGCCCTACCGCTGACGATCGCGGTGGGACAGGCCTTCGACCTGGTGAGCATGCCGGCGGCCGTCGGGCACGCGGCGTTGACAGCGCTGCGGGCCCGCAGAGTGCGGCTCGGTCCCGTCGTCGCCGACTCGCGGAGATCCGTGATGCGGGTGGGGTTCCTGGTGGCGCCGGCGCCCGAGGACCAGGCTCCGGTCGCCGGGCACGCCGGGCACGCCGGGCACGCCGAGACCGCCGCGCTGCGCGAGTGGGCCGGCCGATTAGGCGGGGCCCTCGGCGTCCGCGTCGGGGGCCGGGGCTCGACGGCCACCCTGCCGCCGCTGTTGCCCTGGCGCGGCTGGCTGCACTGGCTGGTGCCGCCGGGTGGCGCCGCGGTCCTGTGGACGCCGGCCGGCGCGCTGCTGTCGGTGCTCTCGGAGCCGACCGGCGCGCGCCTGCTGTGACGACGGGCTTCCAAGAAAGTCAATACCCTGCGTTCATCCGGTCGGGTACTTCGCACTCGGATAACCGCACAAGCGACCGTGGGAAGGTCCAAGCTGTCCCCGGTCGCGCACCGGGCGTCACCGCCTCGGTGTCGCGCGCCCGTTCACGTGGAAGTACGTGGACGACGCCGACGCTAGGAGGCCGCCCGTGCCCGTCCCCGGGGAGCAGCAGCACCCACCCACCGACGCCGAGCTGATCGCCATGGTGCGGGCCGGCGACCGGCGCGCGTACGGACCGCTCTACGAGCGGCACCGACGCGCGGCGCTGCGCGTGGCGCGGCATCTGGCGCGGGACGAGGCGGCCGCGGACGACCTCGCGGCCGAGGCGTTCACCCGGGTGCTGACCGCGATCGACCGGGGGAACGGCCCGGACGAGGCGTTCCGCGCGTATCTGTACACGACGTTGCGCCGCACCGCCTTCGACTGGGCCGAGTCGGACAAGCGCGTGCGGCTGGTGGAGAACATCGCCGAGCTGGAGGTGACGGCGGCGCCGGTGACCGGCGCGGACCGGGACCCGCTGGACGAGGCCTTCGACCGGCAGATCACCTCGCGCGCCTTCCATTCTTTGCCGGAGCGCTGGCAGATCGTACTGTGGCACCTGGAGGTCGAGGGCGAGACGCCGGCGGAGGTGGCGCCGCTGCTGGACCTGTCGCCGTCGGCGGTGTCGGCGCTGGCGTACCGGGCCCGGGAGGGCCTACGGCAGGCGTTCTTACAGGAGCACTTAGCCGAGACGGTCAACGACGCGTGCCGGCCCTTCGCGCAACGGCTGGCGCCGTTCGTACGCGGCAAGCTGGGGACGCGGGAGCACACGAAGGTCGAGCGGCACCTGGATACGTGTGCTGATTGCACGGGGCTGTATCTGGAGCTGCTGAAGTTCAACGAGGCGCTGCCGGAGGTGCTGTCGCCCCTGGTGTTCGGCTCCGCGGCGGCCGCGAAGATCATCGGCGGCCTGGCCCTCGGTGCGGCGGCGGCCACCGGCCTGGTGGCGACGTCGGTGGGCACGACCGCGACGGTGGCCGGCGGAGGTACCGCGGCCGGAACAGCCGCAGGCGCCGCAGCCGACGGGACAGCGAAGTCCGGCGCGCTGCTGGCCCGCTGGCTGATGCAGCTGCGCAAGAGCCGGACGCAGGTCATGACGATGACGGCGGTCGCGGTGGTGGCGTGCGCGATCCTGGCGTGGGGCATGTCGGGAGGCGGGAAGGGGGCCCCGCCGCTCGGCGAGCCGTCCTCCAGCGCACCGGCCGTCGCCCTGCCCCCGCCGACGCGGGTGGCGAGCGCCACGCCGTCGCCGAAGCCCCCGGCCCCGAAGCCGACAAGCGCGCCGCCGGTGCTGCCGCCGCCGGTGCGGCACACGACGATCGCCAAGCCGCCCGCGCCCCGGCCGACGAAGAAGCCTGAGATCCCCCCGGCCGAGGCGGCGGCGCCGCCGCAGCGGCCGGACCCGGGCCCCGACTGGGGCCTGACCACGATCGTCGCCCTGATGGTCCCGGCGACCATCGCGGCGGCCGCCGCGGCCGGCGGGGCCGCGGGCGGACCAACCGGACCGGCCTCAGGAGGCAAACCGTGATGGTGTTCTGGGCGCTCGTCGCCCTCGTCGTCGGCGTGATCGTGGCAGTCGGCCTGGCCCGGCTGCTCGGACGCTCCGAGCGGGCGGTCTCCGGGTCGCACAACCCGCAGGCCCTGTCGGTGGTCGGCAGCGCTCTGCTCTCCTCGTTCATCCTGGTGACCGCGTTCCTGATCGCCAGCACCTGGTCGACGTACAACACCGACCGTCAGCACACGTATGACGAGGCCCGTTCGGTGACCACGACGTACTGGCTGGCCGGCAAGCTCCCGCCGGCCGACCGGGACAAGGTGCGCGCCGGGCTGACCGTGTACGCCAGCCAGGTCGTCGCCGACGACTGGCCGGCCATGGGACGGCATCAGACCTCTGAGGAGGCCGCGACCACGCTGGACGGGCTGCGCGTTGAGGTCGGCGCGATCCACCCGGCCAGCGCCGCCGACGAGAAGAGCCGGGCCGACGTCTCCGCCGCGCTGGACGACATCTACTCCAAGCGGCTGATCAGGGCTGCGGACGTCAACTACTCCATGCCCTCGCTGCTGTACTTCGCGCTCGTGGTCGCCGCGCTGCTGCTGGTGGCCTACCCACCGCTGGTGGGGCTGACGGCCAACGGCCGCAATGTGGTGGTGTTGTCGGGTCTCGGCGCGATGGTCGGTTTGGGAATCCTCATTGTCATCGGGTTGTCGCACCCGTACTCCGAGCCGCTGGCCATCGCCCCGACGGCCTTCCGACACGCGCTTGAGCAATTCACGCAGATCAACGGTTGAGATCAGTAGCATCCGTTACCGAGTCGTTGTCAACGAGCCCGTGATCGGAGCAGCGCCGGGCGACTAGATTTCGGCGCAGTTTCCCTACGTAAACGGGAGGGTTCTCGTCTCATGTCAGAGCACGAGCTGAGTACTAGAGGGCCGGTGCTGACGCCGGCCCGCCTCATCGCGGCGGTCTGCGTCATCGTGCCCTTCGTCGCGGTGCTGTGGGTGCCGATCTTCGACAAGGACAAGCCAGAGGTCGCGGGCTTCCCGTTCTTCTTCTGGTGGCAGCTTCTGTGGGTCGCGGTGACGGCGGCGCTGATGGGGCTGGCGTACTTCGTGGTGCGGCGCGAGGAGTTGGCGCGCAAGGCGGTGGTTGTCGGGGCGACCGGGGCGACCGCGTCGGCCGGGGAGACCGCCGCTGAGGCGCCTGCCGAAGAGTCCGCGCCGCCGTCCGAGGAAAAGCCTGAGGAAGAGTCCCAGGAAGGGGAGTCCGAATGAGCCCCCACCTGACCGCCGCGACGGTCCCGACGCCCGACGTCGGCACGCACGGCATCAACAAGACCGAACTGACCGTCGTCATCTTCTTCTTCCTGCTGGTCTCGGTGCTCGGCTTCCTGGCCGCGCGCTGGCGCAAGGCCCGCGAGGCGAACCACCTGGAGGAGTGGGGCCTGGGCGGCCGGAGCTTCGGCGGCTGGATCACCTGGTTCCTGCTCGGCGGCGACCTGTACACCGCGTACACGTTCGTCGCGGTCCCGGCGGCGCTGACCGCCGGCGCGTTCGGGTTCTTCGCAGTGCCGTACACGATCATCGTGTGGCCGCTGGTCTTCCTGTTCCTGCCGCGGCTGTGGTCGGTCTCGCGCAAGCGCGGCTACGTCACGCCGGCCGACTTCGCCCGAGGCCGGTACGGCTCGAAGTCGCTGGGTCTGGCCGTCGCGATCGTCGGCGTGGTGGCGACGATGCCGTACATCGCGCTGCAGCTGGTCGGGATCCAGGCCTGCCTGGACGTGATCGGGATCGGCGGCAAGGGCACCTCGACGTTCGCCAAGGACCTGCCGCTGTTCATCGCCTTCGCGGTGCTGGCGGCGTTCACGTACACCTCGGGGCTGCGCGCCCCGGCGGTGATCGCGTTCGTCAAGGACTTCCTGATCTACCTGGTCATCATCGTCGCGGTCATCTACATCCCGACCCGCGTCGTCGGCGGCTGGCACGGCATCTTCCACCTGGCCTCCACCGGACCCAACGGCAAGACCAAGCCCGGTTTCCTGTCGTTGAACAACGCCAACGGCAAGACCAACGCCTTCCCGTACGCGACCCTCGCGCTCGGCTCGGCGATGGCGCTGTTCATGTATCCGCACGCGCAGATCGGCGTGCTGTCCACGAAGTCCCGCAACACGGTCCGCAAGAACCTGGCGGGCCTGTCGATGTACTCGCTGGTGCTGGGCTTCATCGCCCTGCTCGGCTACATGGCCCTGGCCGTCGGCTTCAACGGCACCGCCAAGGGCCACCTCGGCGGCAACGCGCAGCGCGCGGTCCCGGCCCTGTTCGACGCGGTGTTCCCGTCCTGGTTCGCCGGCGTGGCGTTCGCCGCGGTGGCGATCGGCGCCCTGGTACCCGCGGCGATCATGTCGATCGCGGCGGCGAACCTGTTCACCCGCAACATCTTCGTGGACTTCATCAAGCCCGACGCGACTCCGCACCAGCAGGCGCAGGTGTCGAAGACGGTGTCGCTGCTGGTGAAGTTCGGCGCCCTGGCCTTCGTCCTGGGCCTGGACGCGACCAGCGCGATCAACTTCCAGCTGCTCGGCGGCGTGCTGATCCTGCAGACCTTCCCGGCGATCGTGATCGGCCTGTTCAACCGCTGGTTCCACCGCTGGGCCCTGGTGGCCGGACTGTGGACCGGCGTGATCTACGGCGTCGTGGTCGCCTGGCAGCAGAAGAAGTTCGCGGCCGACGGCAAGACCGTGCTGCAGCAGCACTTCGGCAACCAGATCGCCAAGGTCCCGGGCACGCACCTGTACGCGTACATCGCGATCACGGCCCTGGTACTGAACCTGCTGGTGTCGGTGGTGCTGACGCTGGTCTTCCGCGCGGTGAAGGTCGCCGACGGCGTCGACGAGACGCAGGCCGCCGACTACACGGCCGACGAGGGCGACGCGGACCTGCCGGACCTGATCGAGGCCGAGCCGGCACTCGCGGAGTTGTAGGGCTGGCGGAGTTCTGACGGCTGGCGGTACACACGAAGCCCCGAGGCCTTGTGGCCTCGGGGCTTCGGCATCTTCGCGGCGCGCGCGGCTCAGGCGGCGAGGCCGATCGCGCGGGCATAACGCTGCCGATGCCACGCCGGGCTGCCGAACAGCTGCGAGGTGGCATGCGCACGCTTGAAGTAGAGGTGGATCGGGTGCTCCCACGTGATGCCGATGCCGCCGTGGAGCTGAATCGCCTCCCCGGCGATGGTGCTGAACGCCTCGGAGCAGTAGGCCTTGGCGCGCGAGGCGGCGACGGTGAGTTCGTGCCCTGACGCGGCGGCAAAAGCGGCGGCGTACGAGGCGGAGCGCGCGGACTCCAGGAGCGTGAAGAGGTCGGCGAGGCGGTGCTTCACGGCCTGGAACGAGCCGATCGGCCGGCCGAACTGCACGCGCTGCTTCGCATAGGCGAGGGTCAGGTCGAAGGCACGTTGCGCGGCGCCGACCTGCTCGGCGGAGATCGCGACGCACGCGAGGTCGAGGACGCGGGCCGGGTCGGCGCCCAGGGAGAGCGCCGGTGCTGCTCGGAACTCGACGTGGGCCTGCGGGCGGCCGGGATCGACAGTCTCTACTTCACTGACCGCCGCATCGCCGGCAGCGACAACAAACAGCGCGGTCGGTGATCTGCGCTCTGGCATTTGAGCAGGGACTATGAGCAGGTTGGCTTCGCTGCCGTCGAGCACATGATCCGCGGTCCCGGTCAGCCGCCAGCCGCTGGCTTCCTCAGTTGCAGTGACTCCCGAGGCTTCCCATGCGACCGCTGCATGCGTTGCACCCTCGGCGATCCCCGGCAGCAACGCCGCCTTCGCCTCCGCCGAATCCCCAGCCAGAATCGCCTGTGCCGCGAGCGTCGTGCTCAAGAAGCCGGGCACCGCCAACGCCGCGCCGAGCTCCTCCAACAGCACGTGCGTCTCCAGCACCGAGAAGCCCGCGCCGCCGTACTCCTCGGGAATCGCAAGGCCGAGCGCTCCGACCTGCTCGGCGAGCAGCCGCCACGCATCGCCGCCGGCGGCCCGCTCCAGCAGCGTCCGCACCGTCCGCCGGAGTTCTTCTTGTTCGGGGTCGAAGCGCATGCGGCGGACCGTAGCGGCCTTCGCCGCAACCCGCCAGAGCGGCCTCCGGCCCGAGTACCGGCAAGGCCTCGCCTCGCGCACCGCGTCCGCGCGGGTTTTCTGGTCAAGTCGGCGGCCAAGTCGGCGGCGCGGTCGGCTCGTTCGCGCCTACATTCGCTCCTACAACCGCTCCGACGTGACCTGCCCCCGCAGCGTCTCCACCGGCACCGCCGGCAGCCCGTCGATGCTCGTCGCGTTCTTGCGCGCCACGTAGTCGACGTGGAACTCCTCGTCACGCCGGCCGAAGTACTCCGCCAGCAGGCGCCGGTCGCCCTTGTACTCCATGAACGGCACCGCGTAGCCGCAGGAGTCGCTGATGCGCGTCGCCTGGACCAGTACGATCGCGCGCGCCCCCGGATCGGCGGCGGCCGGGAACAGCCCGATGTACTCGTCCCAGCGGGGGTCGTCGCGCCAGAGGACCTCGCCGGTGCCGTGGACGCGCACGATGTTCGGCGGGCCCTCGAACGCCACCCACATCACCGTGATGCGGCCGTTCTCGCGCAGGTGGGCCAGGCTCTCGGCGCCGCTGCCGGTGAGGTCCAGGTACGCGAGGCGATCCGGGCCGAGGACCGCCAGGGAGCCCAGCGTGCCCTTCGGCGAGAGGTTGACGTGCCCGTCGGCGGCCAGCGGCGCGGTCGCCACGAAGAACAAGGGCTGCGCCTCGATGAACGTGCGGAGCTTGGCGTCGATGACCTCGTGCACGGTAGCCATGCTTCGAGTGTCCATCGTGCCCGCATTCTGGGCAACAGTATTCCGGATCGTGGACTTATATTCAGTCCTTGTCATTAAGGTCCGAAGGCGTCCCCGGTAGCCGCGGGGCCGACGACGGCGGATCCGCCGCCAGCGGTACCGGCTCCGTAGCCCGCCCCGAAGCCGTCAGCTCGTCCAGGTCCTGCAGCATCTGCTCGGCCAGATCCCGCTCCGCCTTGTGGTACCGCTCGGCCCACTTCAACGCGATCTCCGGATACGCCCACGCCGTCTCGCTGTGCGCGGCCTCCGCGTCCACCGCCGCTTCGGCTCGCCGCCGCTCCGAATTGTCCCGGTGCTCCGCGACGATCTCGCGCAGCCGCTCCGGCTCGGTCAGGTGCCCCAACCAAACCCGTAGTAGCACGCCGTGCTTCAGCACCGGAACCTCGACCGGCGCCGTCCGTGCCCAGGTCCGCACCGCCTCGCGCCCGGAGTCCGTGATCGCGTACACGCGCTTGCTGCGCACGTCGTCCTGCATCACGGTCCGCGACGTCACGTACCGGTGCTTCTCCAGCCGCTTGAGCTCGCCGTAGATCTGGCTGAACGACGGCGACCAGTAGAACAACTTCAGCGACCAGTCGGCCCACTTCTTGATGTCGTAGCCGGACAGCTCCCGCTCGAACGACAGCATCCCGAGCACCGCCCAACCGGTCGCCGGCAGACGCGGGTCGTCGGCGCCGGCTTCGGTTTCCGCCGGTTCGTCCTGTGATTGAGGGGGCACGTCAGTAAGGGTAGCCAGATGGGTACCGTCTCGCATGACGCCGCAACGGAGACCACCGGACGAAGAAGGACGAGACCCGATGACGCTCGACCCGCAGGCCCGCGCCATCGTCGACATGCTCGCCGTGGTCTTCCCCGACCTCGGCGGCAGCGTCACCGACGCGGCCCACGCGCGCGAAATCCTCGACCTGGCACCGAATCTGCCGGTCCTGGTGCCGTTGCCGTCGGTCGTGGACCGGACCATCCCCGGTCCCGAGGGCGCCCCCGGGATCCCGGTCCGGATCTACCGTCCGGTGGCGGATCAGGACACTGTGACGGATCAGGACACTGTGACGCCTGTCGTCGTGTTCTTCCACGGCGGCGGTTTCAGCATCTGCAACATCGCCATCTACGACAACTTCTGCCGCGACATCGCGCGCTCCACCGGCGCGACCGTGGTCTCCGTGGAATTCCGCCTCGCACCCGAGACGCCGTATCCCGGCGGCCTCGAAGACGCCTACGCCGCAACCACGTGGGTCGCCGAGCACGCCGCCGAGCTGCGCGTGGACCCCGCACGGCTGGCCGTCGCCGGCGACAGCGGAGGCGGCAACTTCGCCGCGGTGGTGTCGCTGATGGCGCGGGACCGGGCGGCCCTGGGATATCAGAGCCCGAAGATCGCCGTGCAGCTGCTCATCTACCCATCGGTCGATCTCGCCGCCGACGGCGCCGGCTATCCCTCGCGGCAGCAGAACGCGACCGGCTTCTTCCTCACGGCGAAGCACATGGCCTGGTTCCACGAGCAGTACGTCCAGGGCGCCGACGTCACGGATCCCCATATGTCGCCGATCAAAGCGCCGGACCACAGCGGTCTGCCGCGCGCCGTCATCGTCACCGCCGAGCACGATCCGCTGCGGGACGAGGGCGACGCCTACGCCGGCAAGCTCGCGGCGGCCGGGGTCGCCGTGGACCACTTCCAGGTCGAGGGGATGTTCCACGGCTTCCTGAGCATGCCGCATCCGACCGCCGCGAAGACCCGCGCCGCGGTGTTCGCCGCGGTGCGGGCCGCTCTCGGCTCGGACGCCTCCGGTGCTTCCGACGCCTCTGATACCGCCGGCGCCTCCGGCGCCTCCGGCGCTACTTGATCGTGACCCCGGCGTTGGTGGTGGTCACGTCGATGACGTTGTTGGAACGGTGGTCCTGCTGGTTCTGCAGGTTCGGCTCCGCGTTCGTGGTGGAGACCTTGTCGTAGTACAGGGTGCTGCCGTCGGTGACGATGAGGACGCTCGCGTTGGTGGTGGCCGCCGTGATGTTCCTCGGGCCGCCGACGAACGAGGCCTTGATACTGGCGTTGGTGGTGTTCATGACGGCATCGCCCGAGCCGAGCTGGTCCGCGTGGATGTCCGCGTTCGTGCTGTGCAGGTTCACCGGGCCGGAGACGTTGGTGACGAAGATGCTCGCGTTGCTGGTCGTCACCTGCACGGAGACCGTCGGGGGCACCTGGATGTCGATCCCCGCGCCGCAGTCTCCGCCGTCGCAGTCCTTGGTCAGCGTCAGCACGCCGTCGGCGTACTGCTGCGTCACCTTCGGGTGGCCTGTGCCGCTGAACGAGTGCCAGGTCAGATCGGCCTTGCCGGTCATCCCGGACACCGCCGCGTTACCGGTGATCCGGACCGTGCTGTCGCTGTCCTCGACCACGACCCGGGTGACCGGGTCCGCCTGGCCGAGCGTCTGCTGTGTGTGCTGGCTGTCGATGGACCCGGACACGACCAGGGCCGCGGCGCCGCACGGGATGGCGATCGCGGCGACGACGCCGAGCAGCGCGACCGTGCTGACCCGGATGCCCGCGATCGGGCGGCGGGTCGGAGTGGGTTCAGTGCTCATCTCAGGCCTCTAACTGATCGTCACGTCGGCGTTGGTGGTGGTCACGTCGATCTCGGCGGCGGCCTTGCGGTCCTGCACGTTCGTCAGGTGCCGGAGGCCGTTGGTGGTGCTGACCGAGTCGTAGTAGGCGGTCTGTCCGTCGGTGGCGATGGTGACGCTGCCGTTGGCGTTGCTCGCCGTGATCCGGGTCGGGGCGCCGTGGAAGGCGGCGTTGATGCTGCCCTCGGTGGTCTTGAACGAGGCGTTCCCCGACCCCAGGTCCTCGGCGTTGATGCCGCCCCTGCTGGACGTCAGGTCGACCGCGCCGGTCACCCCGCTGACCTCGATGTCCCCCTGGGAGGTGGTCACCTGCACCGAGACGTTGCGCGGCACCGTCAGCGTGATGCCGACGGGCCCGCAGCCACCGGCGGAGCAGTCCTTGGTGAGCGTCAGCACACCGTCCGCGACGCTCTGCCGCAGCACCGGCCGCTTGCCGCCCTTGCCCTTCCACTGCAGGACGGCCTGCCCGGCCACCCCGGTGGCGCCGGCGTTGCCGGTGATCTGCACGTCGCTCTCAGAGTCGGCGACCACGACCCGCGTGATCGGACCCGCGGCTGCGATCCCGACCCGGGCCTGCTGATCGGTCACCCGCGAGGACATCGCGAACGCCGCGGCGACAGCCGGCACGCTCACGGCCACGATCACGCCGGCCATCGCGATGGTGCTGATCCGCAGGGCGCCGATCGGGGCGCGGGGCGGGGTGGCATCGAAGGTCATGAGG
>NZ_JAACYW010000298.1 GCF_015356825.1 Catenulispora rubra
ACCCCGCCCCCCGCATAGCCGCCAAAAACTCCGCCTCCGGCGCGAACCCATACTCGCCCAAGTAATAAGCCAGCGCGTCGTTCCACACCCACCTCCCATCCGTCCGGAAGTTCATCGGCACCACCTCCCCCCGCGCCGGATCCACAAAGTCCGGCTCCATCGCCGTAGTCATCAGCAGCGCCGTACCCGCCGCCAGGTACGCCAGCGGCTCCGCGCGCTCCGCCGGCGTCAGCCGCGGATGGTTCGGCAGGTAGTACGGCACGCCATCAGTAGCGCCGTCGAAGACTTTCGCGATACGCGTCGTGGTCGGCATAGTCGTCGTGGTTCCTATCCCTATCCCTATTTCTATTCCGGTTCCTGCTTCTATTCCGGTTCCGCAGGAGCCATCCAGCTCAAAACAACCGGCCAGTAGTGCTCCATGATCACCGCTATCGCAGCATTCAACGGCGGCGCCGCAGGCCGCAGCTCGCCACTGTGCGTCAGCAACGCCTGAATCGTCGTGGCCGCGGCGGAGCCCGCCGGCAGCTCCGTGTGCAGCAGTTCCAGCGACGTCCGCAGCCCCGCCGTCATCGGCGACGTGTCGCGCACGATCAGCGCCAGCGGCGCCGGCACATCGTGCCCCGACAATCGTTGCAGCACCACAGCCTTCTTACTGAAGTCCAGCCGCTCCCCGGCGTTCAGGTACAGCCCCGCGAACAGCGCCTCGCGGTCGGCGACCGTCATGGCGTCCGGCGCCGGGTGGAAGCGGCTCGCCGTCCAGTCCAGCGAGTCCATCAGCTCCCTG
Source organism: Catenulispora rubra (assembly GCF_015356825.1). GTDB lineage: Bacteria > Actinomycetota > Actinomycetes > Streptomycetales > Catenulisporaceae > Catenulispora > Catenulispora rubra. The sequence goes on from NZ_JAACYW010000298.1 coordinate 785, forward strand.
CGGTCCTCCGGCGGGAACCCGACGTCGGCGAGGCGGCTGTCGACGAAGGTCCTGAAGCGCGCGTACGTCACCTGCCGGTTCACCTCCGTCGGCTCCGGGTCCGGCGGCGGGTCGTCGTGCCGCGCCTGGTCGCCGAGCCAGGCCGGCAGGGCGATCGCACGCTGGCGGCTCGGATCCGGCCGGAAGTGGATGTTCGCCGGGGCGACGAACCCGTTGTCGGTCATCGTGCCCCCGGCCAGGTGCCGGTCGTGGTGGATCAGCGACAGGAAGATCTGCACGGTCCCGGGGTCCTGCGTCGCCAGGTTCGCGAACAGCGCCGGCAGCGCCTTGTCGATCGTCAGGTGCTGGTTGCCGAACCGGTCGCCACCCCCGACGCGCACGATGTCCCCGGTGAAGTGCCCGAACATCAGCGAGGTGTTGTGGAACAGCATCCGCTGGTTGCCGTTCGGCTTGACCGACGGCACCGGCACAACACCCGGCTCGGAGTGCGACAGCCGCTCGGGGAAGCCCTCGGCGACGTCCAGCCGGCCCATGTGGCGCGGCAGGAGCCGGATCGAGCCCAGGTGCGGCCGCCCGTCCACCAGCGTCACGGGCCGGGCGAGCATCGAGCCCGACCGGTTGTCACGGACCCAGACCTGCTCCCCGCCCTCCAGCCTGGTCGTGATGTCCGCCAGCGACTGTTCTTCCGGAGTCGGAGGTCCGCCGAGGGTGAAGGCCACGGCTGTGGAGCTGTGGTCGTGGGCTTCGTGGGCTGGGTCTTGTCCCTGAGGCGTCGCCGCATCGTCGTGCGCCGCTTGCGAATCATTAGGCTCATGCCGGCTGAAAGACAGCTGATGCAACGCTTCCCGAATATCGCCACGATCAGCCGGAACATGCTCCGCCAACGTCGCGATCGTCCCCGGATCGAGAAGCCCCGACAGCGTCCTGCGCGTCGCGTTCATGTGCTGGTCGATCAAGTGCCGCTCGAAGAGCGAGTTGTTCATGGCGAGCACGCCGGCCAGCGTCCGCAACGGCTCGTGCGCGGCCTCGGGCCAGTCCTTGATCTCCTCCTCGGTACGCGGCAGGGTCCGGGTGAGCAGCGTCAGCGCGGACGTCCGCCCCAGGTGCTCCTCCGGCTTCAGCTCCAACGCGACGGCCCCCTCCGGCGTGAAGCGCCGCCAGGCCCCGGTCTCCGGCTGCTTGCGCAGAGGCTTCAGCTTCGGCGCGCCGTCGTCACCGTACTCGTACAGGTTCTCCGAGACGTGCGTGTTGCCGTTCCGGTCGGCCCAGGCCTTGTCGTTCGGCGCGATCACGTCCACACCCAGCGCCTTGGCCAACTCGTGCGCGAAGCCGTTGTCGTGCATCCCGGTGTAGCAGGAGAACAGCCGCACCGGCCGCTTGTTCTGCGACCAGCTCTTGTCCTGCCGGATGATCGCAGCCAGCTCCTTGACCGACAGATGCCCGTTGCCGAGGTGCACGGCGCCCGGCGAACCGTGCAGCGCGACGGTGAAGTAGCGCCGGTCCGGGCTGGCCATCATCGCGTCGATAGCCGATTTCAGGCCACTGTCGGGCTTGTGCTTCATGTTGCGGATCCACAGGACGTCGTCGGTGCGCGCCGCGAAGTCCTTGTCGATGCGCGCCAGCCAGTCGCCGCGAGACTTGTCGTCCGCGAAGTCGTGGCCGACGTGCACCTTGAAGCCGCCGACCTCGCGGCGCAGCCGCAGCTCCACGATCGAGATGCGGGCGAAGGCCTGGCCGGTGGCGTTGTAGACCTCGGTGTGCTCGAACTTCTGGCGCTGCTCGAACGGCAGGGAGTCCGTGAACCTCTCGACGGCGGCGTGCAGGTCGTTGACGGCGGCGACGTGCGCGCGGTCGTCGGTCAGGCCGGCGAGGGCGTCCGCCTTGTCTTGGACGTCCTTGAAGCCGGAGCGCTGGAGGAAGGCCGTGTTCTTCCCCGCGGCCATCGAGGTCATCGCGTCGGCGACGAGCTTGGCGTCGTCCTGGTGCTGCTTGACGGTGGCGAAGTCGACGGCGTCCCCGTCGTGCAGAGCGGCGCGGAGTTCCTCGACGGTGTCGGGCATGTGGACCGGGATCAGGTCGTGCAGCTCGCCGATCCGGTCGTGCGGCAGGCCGATGGCGGTGGCGAGCTGCCGGACGTGGTCGCCGGTGACCTGGTGCCAGGGCAGCGGCGCGCCGGTCGTGAGGCGGCCGATCTCGGCCAGGACGTAGTCCGCGGCCGGCGGCAGGTGCTCGGCGCGTTGGGTCCAGTCGCCGTAGAGGGCCAGGACGCCGTCGCCGTAGCCGGTGACGCCCGCGTCGTCGGGGTGGATGTTGAAGTGCTCGAAGGTGCCCTCGTGGAACTTGATCTCGTGCGGGGCCTCCGCGCCGTTGTGCACGGCGACGAAGTCGGCGTCGGTCAGCAGGCGCTGCCCGGCCTCGGTGACGTCGACGACGCCGTTGTGCCGCTCGCCGAGTTGGTGGCCGATCTCGGCGGCGTTGGTGCCGGACTCGCGGATGTCCATGCCGACCATGTCGCGGCGCAGCGTCAGGCGGAGCATGACGCGGTCGAAGCGGTCGTCGTCGTAGAGCGCGGCGCCCTCGCGGTCGGCGGCGGTGTACAGGCCGCGGCCGAGGTGGATCCAGTCGAGCCGGTTCAGGGGCTCGATGCGGCCGTCGAGGTGGGCCAGGGCGGTGCGGATGTCGACGAGGCGGTAGACGGTGGTGCCGGCCGGGACGGTGTGGACGGTGACTGAGTCGTCGCCGGGGCGGATGAAGGGGGCGACGAGGGGGGTGACGGTGGCGTGGGTGGGGTGCGCCGGTGGAGGCTGCTGGTGGGCCGGGGCGACCGGCGCGACCGGCTCGGGCTCGGGCTGAGGCTCGGGCTCGATATGCGGCTGGTCGTTACGGGCTTCGTGGACGGCGTGCAGGACTTGGTCGCGCGAGAGCAGGCCGGGGACGCGTTCCAGGAGTGCGGCCTCCGGGACCGTGCCCGGAGACAGGCTGATGCGCATGATGAGGCGGCGGAAGTCCTCGGGCGAGGTGTCGCGGGCCAGGCTCTCCAGCTGAGTGAGCTCATCCGGGGTGAATCGGCTGAGCTCGGTGCGGGTCGCGTCATCGATCGGGATCGCATCGAGGACCGGTTGATCGTGATGTGGTTCGGGCTCGACATGCGGTTCGGGTGTCGGCTCGTGCACTACCACCGGCGCCGGTTCAGGCTCCGCCTCCCCCCGCAACTCCCGCAGCCTCGCCGCCGGCACCCCCAGCGCCTCCGCCCCGGCGGCGTCCACGTGCACCAGCACGTCGACCGTCGTGCCGCGGGGCGCGCCGCCGCGGCCGAAGTCGAGCTTCAGCTCCACCGGCACGTGCACCGCGTACAGCCCGCCGGGCTGCCGGTCCCAGCGCGGCCGGGTCTCGGTGCTGTGCGTCTCGCTGGTCTTCTCGCGCTCCTCGGTGGCGTGTCCGACGCCGACGCGGCCGCCGACCGTCACGCCGCTCGGGGTCACGCCGCTCACCGACAGCTGGCCCTTCGTCTCGTCCTTCGCACTGTCGGAGTGCTCGACCGTCGTGCTGACGTCGCGGTGGCTGAACGACTCGCGCTCGGCGCCCGCCTTCAGGAACGCCACGCTCTTCGGCGGCTTCAGCGTGCCCTCGACCAGGACACCGCGCTTCATCATCAGCGTCCGGCCGCCGAGGTCCACGCCACGGAACTCCGCGCCGCCCGGCTTGAGCACGTCGTGCAGCGATCCGACGAAGCTGCCCTTGCTGAGCACCGCAGCATCCTGCGGCGCATGCCGCTGCTCCGTCCCGCCGGCCTCGCGGAGCAGGGTGCTGATCTTCTCCTGGCCGTGCCAGTCCAGCGCGACCGCGTGGTCCGACAGTCTCGGCCGAAGCCCGCCTGTAGCCTCCGGCGCATCGAGCACGTGCGTCTTCGGCTCGAAGACCCGCACCTCGCTCACATAGTTGCCCTCGACCGACTTCTGCAGCGCCTCCGGCGGCCGGTCGCCGAAATGCAGGTTCCACAACGGATGCGACAGCCGCGTGATCGTGTACGTGTACTCGACGTTCTGTCGGTACTCGTCCACTGATTCGCCCGAGAACCGCAGCCCCTCGGACTCCACATCCCGCCGCGCCCGCGTCTCGACGTCGGCGGAGATGCCCGAGTGCGTTTCCGTGCCGGTGACCGTCACGTGCGGCGTGTCGACGCCGAATGTCGCCGCGCCAGACGTCGTCTTCGACCCGCCCGAGCGCTCGCTCGACGTCACCGCGTCCGCGTTGTACATCTTCACGCCGCCGGTGGCGTTGGTGTCGTGCAGCACCGGCCGGCCGATCGGGCGGGCCTGGATCCGCAGCTCGTACCGCCCGCCGCTCTGGGTGACGATCGGATGCGTCAGCCCGCCGTCGCTGAGCTTCCGGATCTGCGAGGCCAGCGTCGGCGTCTGGAGCAGATCGCGGACTTGCTCACTCAGATCGCGGTCGCCGAACGCCGCGTCGGCCTTGGCCGTCGCCTCCAGCCCCAGACCGCCGTCCGGATGCGCGCCGACCGGACCGAACAGCATGCCGGATTTCAACGCTGGGGACGGATCGCCCTCGCCCGGCGTCTTGAAGCCCTCGAAGACCTTCTCCGGCGCGTCGGCCGGGAAGTCGAAGTGCTCCAGCCGGTTGTGCAGCTCGCTCAGCGGCACCATGACCAGCGTCTCGCCGACCGTCTCGACCGGGCGGCCGCCCACACCGGTGACCCGGTGCCGCACCTGCGTCCGCACCAGCGCCATCTGCACCGTCTTGGCGGTCATCAGACGCGAGCTGTTCTCGCCGCGACCGGTGTTCGAGCCCTGAGCCGTGTCGCGCGAGTGGCTGACCGTGACGCCACCGGTGAGGCCGGCGCCCGCGCCGCCGCCGAACCCCGAGCCGCCCTTGCCCTGCCGGACCTCCAGGTCGTGGTCCACGGCGGTGCCGGCCTCGCCGTGGCTCTCGACATACACCGAGAGCGTCTTGAGCACCTGCGGCCGACCGGTCGGGGTGACATCCCAGTGCACGCCCGGCGCGACCCGCACGCCGCCGCCGGACAGCAGCGGCAGCTCCGCGGCGAACCGACCGTTCCCGAACTCCGAAGCCAGATCAGGGTTCTTCTTCGCGATCTCCGCACGCAGCGTGTCCATGCCGCCGCCGTTGACCGCCATGTGGATCGGCGTTGTGGCCAGCGGCGAGTGCTCGTGCTCGGCCAGCGGACGCAACGGCAGCGGCTTGCCGAGGCCCGACGTGGCCTTGACCAGGTCCGAGGACACCCACAGGTGCAGGCCGCCGTCCACCGAGCCCTCGATCGGCTTCTCGGCGTGCTCCAGCTTCCAGCCGAGCTTGCCGCCGACCTCGAACAGCGTGCTGCCGCTGAGGCTGCGCGTGTACTGCCGCACACCGCCGGACACCGTCGAGCGCGACGCCTTCGTCTGCCGGCCGCTGATCGTGGCGGTGAACTGGCCGTTGCTCCTGCCCACGCCGAGCGAGGTGGTCAGGGACAGGTCCTGCTGCTTCGAGCTGCGGATCCTCGAGGTCTGCGACGCCTGGTGGACCGAGATCGGCATCAGCTTGTCGTCGACGCCGAGCGAGGTCGCCTCGGCCGGCTTCAGCCCGCCGATCGACAGCCGCAGCGGCACGTCCTTGCCGCCGATCCGCAGCTTGACCGTCACGCCCTCGCCGGCCAGCGCGTCGGCGCGCTGCGCCAGGCCGGGGCCGGAGACCGCGGTGACGATGCGGCGCCAGTTCTGGTGCTTGTCGTCGGTGCCGTGCAGGAAGGAGCCGCTGGGATCGTCCTCGAACAGCTTGGCCAGATCCTCGGTGGCGCCTTCCGGCAGGTGGTCGGACAGCTTGGTGACGAGGTCCCGGTACAGCCCGTCCAGGTTCGCGATCCTCTTGACCTGGCCGAGCGGCAGGTCGTGCGACGTCATCAGGTGCGGGTCGAGGTGGTCGGCACCCTCCGCCGCCGCCTTGCGCTCCGGAGTCCCGTCCGCGCTGATCAGCCGCGCGTGGTCGGCGGTGCGCAGCCGGACCCAGGCTGTCGCGTCCGGCACCGTGATGCGCTCGGTCTGGTCGCCGATGCCGATGTGCAGTTCGAGCTTGGACTCCAGCTGGTAGGAGGCGTTCTCGTCCTCGGCGCGCGTCGTGCGGGTCACCGTGAACGCCGATTCCAGGCTCGCGGTCTCGGTCCGCGTGCTGTTGCCGCTGCCGGTGATACCGACGCTGGCCGAGCCTTCGGGGGACTTGGCGGTGCCGGCCAGGCTGGACGGCAGGCCGCCGCCGCGACCGGTGCTGACGCCCTGCTTCACGGTGTGGCGCGCGACGGTGTCCATCTTCAGGCCGGCGCGGGACGTGCTCGCCTGAGTCAGGGTCTTGGCTTCCGCGTGCGCGCCGAGGGTCAGGGTGACTGCGGTGCCGTCGCGGTCCTTGGCGGTGATCGACGTGCTCAGCCCGGCACGCCGGAGCGGGTCGGTGCTGTGCAGGGCCGCCACGTTGTGCGGGGAGGACAGCTCGCCGAAGTAGGCGTTCACCTCGCCGCGGGCCTTCTCGTCGAGAGTCAGGCCCTTGGCATGCAGGCCGGCGAGGAACCCGTGCTTCAGCTCGTCGCCGTATCCGGTCCGCTCGCCGAGCAGGTGGTCGACGGAGGGGTCGTCCAGCGGCTTGGTGACGGCGTGCGGGGTCGCGTCGAAGCCCTCGGTGGCGGTGAGGTGGTCCTGGATCCGCAGCTCGACGGTGTGGGAGGGGCCGTCGGCGGCAGGCACGTCCTGGACCCAGTGGCCGGTCGTGGTATCCGTGACCTCGATGTGCACCTGGGTCTCGACGGTGTGCCGCCGGGTGCCGTCGGAGGGGTCGAGGTAGATGTCGCCGCCGAAGGCCTCCGAGGAGGTCAGCTCCCGGCTGCGGATGCGCGACGTGCCGGTGTTCGCGCCGATGCCGAGCGGGCCGAAGCCGGCCTTGACGCCGCCGTCGACGGTGAGAGTGCGGCTGGTGCTGTGGCTGCCGCCGCCGTCGTCGCCGGTGCGGAACATGCGGCTCTCGTTCTTGGCGGTGGCAGCCGACTCCTCGACCGGCTCCGGAGCGGTCTTGAGCAGAGCCTTGAGGCGCACGTCGTAGGCGTGGCCGTCGCGGGTCACGCGCAGCGTCAGGCCGCCGTCGGTCATCGCGCCGAAGCCCTCGCGCAGCTCGGTCGGCAGGCCGACCTCGAAGTGCAGCGGGCCGCGGCCGGGAATCAGGGCTCGGAGTCGGGTCTCGATCTGCTCGTGGCCGCCGAAGTCGGTCGGGGTGAACAGGCCGGGGAGCTTCTTCGCGAGCGTGCGCGAGGTCGTGATGTGCTCGGCCGGGAGGTCGTGGCCGAGGAGCGGACGCGGGGTGTCGACGCCGTGCAGCCGGCCGTGCATCGGCCCGGCGAGGAAGTCCGGGTTCTGATACCGGCCGTCGCCGGAGCCGGCGGCGGACAGGAGTCGCTTGAAGGAGTCGGCAGGAGTGCCGCTGTCGTTCCTGAGCGGACGCAAGCGATCGCCGAGCTGCTTGTAGAACGTCTCGGGGTCGGCCTGGCCGTGCCGGTCGTAGGAGGAGTGTGCGAGCTTGGCGACCTGCATGGCGCGGCGCATGTTCCGGGTGGCGCGGGCGTCCGGGTTCGCCGGCGCGTGCTCGCCGAAGGCGTGGTAGTAGAGCAGGGCGGCGTCGCGCTCGATGGCGTGCCGGTCGGACCACGGGACGTACGCCTCGTAGCGGACTCTCGACCAGGGTGCGCGGACGAAGTCGCCGTCATCGTGGACCAGCGCGCCGTCCAGCGCGCTCAGGCTGCCGGCCTTGCGGGCTCGCGTCGCCGCCGCCGCGAGGGTCGCGACGCCGGTCTGGACGTCGTGCTCGGGGCCGAGGAGTTGGTGGACGATGTCGGTGAAGTCAGAGAGCTGAGGTTCGCGGCGCGGATCGGTGAAGGCCGGGAACTTCTTGAGATTGACCGCGGCGAGTTTCTTCAGGCCCTCGGGCGGAACGTAGCCGCCGAGGCTGTCGGAGAGAGCCTTGGCCTGGTCGTCGGTGAGCTCGGTGCGGGGCGGCAGTAGAGCGGTGCGCGCGGGACGTGGCGCTGAAACGGAAGTGGAAGGGGTGGCGCTGGTCTCGCGGGATTCGAGGTGGCGCGTCATGGCGGACGCGGACAACTGCTCGTGCGGGTGCGCGGCCTTGAACGAGCCGATGTCGGTGCTGAGCCGCTGCACGAACTCCAGCTGGGTCTCATCGCTCGCACGGTGCAGGCCGAGCTGGCGGCCGAGACCTTCCAGGTCTGAGTAGCGAATGGGGCGTTCCATCGCAGCGGTGTGCGCGGGAAGCACTTCGCGGTGGGTCTCGACGGTGTTCCACAGGGCACTGAGTTCGGTGAGGTGCGTGCCGGGCGCGGTGGAGTCGGGGTGAAGGCCGATTTCGTCGGCGACGACGAGGACGTTGGTCCACGTGCGCGCCTCGCGCGCGGTCGGCGTCCGGTCCGCGATGAACGAGTGCGGGACCGGTGTGACAGGGACATGGGCCTGCGGATACGCCACGCCAAGCGGCTGCTCGTCGCGCCCGCCGTGCTGCGACTGCAGCCGCGAATCGGACAGCACATGAAGGGCCTGATTCACCTCGGAGCCGGCCGGGGCGTGCTGGAGCATCCACTGGACGGTGTCCGGGATGAGCACCTTGTCGAGGGCCTCGCGGCCCGTCTCCGAGGCCTCGAAGGCCTTCTCACTGTCCCCGCCGGTCTGGCCCATCAGGTGGCGCCAGTCGTTCACGATCTTGCGGGTGACCGGGTCCGAGCCGGCCAGGGTGTCGCCGAAGGGGCCGGCGAGGGCTCGGCTCAGGACGGTCAGCGCGGGCTTGCGGCCGAGGTGGTCGTAGTCGGTGTCGAGGCGGATCGGGGTGCTGTGGACGCTGCCGTCGGGGTCCAGGCGGCGCGGCGTGAACACCCGGTACGCGCCGTCGGCCTCCTTGACCGGCCGGTAGGTGCCGTCGGGGCGGCGGACCAGGGTGCTGGCGTAGGGCTTGCCGTGGCCGACGCCCCACACCACCGTGTTCGGCGCCTTCACCTCGACGCCGAGCAGGTCGGCGAGCTGCTGCGCGAAGCCGTTGTCGTGCTCGCCGGTGCTGCAGGCGATCAGCCGGATCGGGCGCGGGTCGTTCCGCCACTCCGGGGTGTGGCGGAGCAGGTCGGCCATGTCGTGCGCGGACAGCGTGGTCTTGCCGACGTGGACGTGCTGCGGTGAACCGTGCAGCATCACCGAGAAGTGACCGGGGTCCGCCAGCATCGTCGTGGACGTGTGCTGGGTCTGCATGTCGTGCTGGGACCGCGGGTCGCGGATCCAGATGCCGCTGCCGTCGGGGCGCGCTTCGACGTACTCGGCGCGGAAGCGGTCGGCCTCGGCGGGGTGCTGGAAGGCGGGCAGATCGGGCTTGCCGATCTCGGGGGCCGGGCCGTACTCGCGCGCGTACGGCGCCTCGCCTGGGTGCTGCCGGGCGTTCTGGACCAGTTCGTCGATGGTGAGCTTGCCGGATTCCGGACTCAATGTGTAGGCCCGGTCGGCCATGCCGAGCGTCCAGGCCCTCGGGTCTGTGACGGTGCCTAACTCAGGGTGCTGCGTAGCGAGCTGATCGCGGAATCCGGCCAGGTCTCGCAGCGTCAGCGGCCGGTCGGACATCCCGTGGCCGGGCGTCCTGCGGTAGAGGCCGACGAGCTTCCACAGGCCGCGCTCCTGCTGGTCGGACAGGCCACCGAGCTCCTTGCCGAGCGCCATCACGTCCACTGCGCGGTCCCAGCGCTCGTCGTGCTGCGCCGCGGAGAGCTTGAACAGCTTGCGGGACGGCGGACGGGGGCTCATCCGGCCGGCGAACTTCTCCGGGTCCTGGCCCTCGGGGATCGCCTTCAGGTAGTCGAGGCGGCGCTTGTAGCCGTCCGGGGTGAGCTGGCCGCGGCGCGTCAGGGCGGCGTGGTCGGCGAGCAGGCCATTCAGGTGCGTGGCGTCGTAGTTGCCCTCGTTGCCGTTGCGGTACTCGGTGAGCTCGCGCAGGGCCTTGGGTGCCCACAGCGGGTCGGTGCGGCTGTCGCCGGGCGAGGTGAAGTGCAGCAGGTCGAGGGTTTTGTCGGCCTGGTGGATCTGCTCCGCCGACGCCAGTCGGGCCTGGCCGAACAGCATCTTGTGGACGCGGGAGATGTCGCGGGCGTCCTCGGCAGGGACGTTCCTGAGGCCGGCGCCGGTCAGGTCCCGGTGCAGCTCGTCGTCGGGCGGGATCCGGAAGTCGTGGCCGACCGCGGTGTGGACGGTGCCGTTCGGGAACAGGCCGCTCTCGTGCAGATAGGTCTTGACCGAGCGCGGGACCGACTGGTTCCGGCCGATCGGGTCGCCCTTCTTCGACGGCGTCTGGAAGTGGCCGGAGACGACGATGTCAGGCTTCGAATACCTGGCCGGCCAGGTCTCGTGCATGGTGTGCAGGACCGCGTGCCAGACCTGGTCCCGGTGCTCGGGCGCGGCCTTGTCGACGATGTCCATGACCGACGGCAGGTGGAGCACGCCTTCGCGGTTGGCCGCCTCGCGGTGCAGGATCGCGACCGCGGCCTTGACGGTCTGCTCCGGCTCCATGTGGACGGGTGCGCGCTCGGGCGTGTGCCCGGTCGCGGGCTTCGGGGCGGTGTCGCTGAGCCAGCTCGACTCCGAGCCGGCCTCCAGGTGCTCCTTGGTGATGGTCCGGAACCACTGGCGCGCGCCCATCCAGTCCTCGGGTGCCCCGGCCGAGCGGGCCAGCGCGTCGAAGTGCCAGAAGGTCGGGCCGGTGCGGGCGATGACCTCGGTGCGGACGTCGCGGCTGGTGAACCGGGACGCCTCCTGGTCCGGCCGGGCGATCGGGATGTGCTCGGCCTTGCCCCGGGCGGCGTTTTCAGTGAGCGTGTCGACCAGGGTTTTGGCGTAGCGCTGCTTCAGGCTGGCGCGGTAGTCGTGCACGATCCGGTTGCCCGGCGGCGCGACGAACGCCGAGTTGTTGATGCTGGCGCCCAGCTTGGAGATGCCGAACTGCTGGTGCTCGGTGTCCGCCTCGATCTCCTCGACCCGCTCGCCGAGCTTTTCGGTGGCCCGGTTGTCGCCGTCGGTGTAGACGCCGCCGAAGCGGTGCAGGATGTCCAGGCGGAGCAGGTCGCTGGCGCCGGCGTAGCCGGATCCGGTGGTGCGGGCGCGCTCGGTGGCGATCTCGGCGTGCAGCTCGGCCCGGTCGCGGCCGGCGAAGACCTCGTCGAGGTTGGCGAGCTTGACGCGGTGGGTGCCGGCCCAGTCCAGCATCTGCTGGATCTGTTCCTGGCGGGGCGTGCGGGGGGCGTTCTCGTCGAGCGCGTGGAGGCTGTCGATCTCGCTGCGCGGGACGTCGGTCCACAACACTGCGGTGAAGCCGCTCTTGTCGGCGTTGGACCCCATGGTCTTCATGAAGTTCTCGCGGTCGCCGCCGTCGGCGTGCAGCGGGCCGCCGAGCCAGATGCTGTGCAGGATCTTGGGGATCCGGGGCGGATCGTGCGGGGTGCCGGAGCCGCTGAACAGGGTGTCGAGGTCGTGCGGCGGGCCGTCCGGGCGGGCCAGGTCGACGGCGTCGAAGAACCTTGATTGGTTCGCCGTCGGCAGGTCGTCCAGGTGCAGGCCGGCGAGGAAGGTGGGCTTGTTCGGGACGGTGCGGATGCCGAGGACGTCCGGGCCGGCGGTGTGCTCGAAGCCGTCGGGGGTCGGGAGTGCGGTGCCGTGCGGGCGGCCGGCGCGCTGCATCAGGTTCGCGGTGTCCGGGGACGGGTTGCGCGGAGTGGTCGGGCGGGGCGTGGCGGTGTGGGTGTCGACGCCTAGGGCGGTGTCTGTGCGCTCGTGGGCGCCGCCGGCGAGGCGGTGCAGGGCGTTGCTGACGGAGCCGGTGGGGCGGCGGGTGACGGCGCCGTGGCCGCCGCGCGAGGAGACCGGGACGCGGGAGCGGCGGGTGCCGCCGGAGCCGGTGGTGGTGTGGGGCTTTTCGGTGGCGTCCGACGGGGTGCTGTGCCGCGGCTTGCCGGATGGCTTCGTCTCCGGGTGCAGGGCGCGGTAGTGGTTGCGGCCGTCCTCGGTGGCGACGCGGTGGATGTAGACCCGCTTGGCGCTGTCGCCGTTGAGGTGGAAGGCCGGCTTGTCGTCGCTGACCACGACCACGTCCAGGCCGAGAGTGTGCGCCACGGCCTGGAGCATTTCGCCGCCGAGGGGGGTCTCGGCGAGAGTGCGCTCGCGGATCGCGTAGTCGAGGAGGTCGCGGTGTTGGGGGACGTCGCCGCCGGATTCGACCTTCGCCTTGGCGTACGCGGCGAGTTGGGCCATGCCCTTGTCGCCGTCGGAGGAGTAGTGGTGTTCGAGGGTTGACAGGACTGTCGCAGGGTCCTGGTTCAGACGGTTGGACAGCTCTCGGACCGGGTCCGTGACCCGCGGTCGTGGCGGGGCGGCCAGGTCGAGGGCGTCGATGTGCGAGCTCGACGAGGCCTTCGGCGGGCCGATGCGGTCCAGGACGGTGCGGGCGCCGTCGGGGGAGAGCTCGCCGAGCAGGACGGCGGAGCCGGGGCGGGTGTCAGTGCTCTTGGACGCCACCTGGTCGGCGATGCGATTGCGGAACTCGCGCATGTCGCCGGGATCGTTCAGGTTCAGGCCCTCGGCGTGGATGCTCTTCTTGGCCGCGCCCTGGCTGAGCGCCGAGTCGGCGAGGGAGGCGACGGTGCAGTCGCCCTCGCCGGCGACTTCCTTGGAGACGAACTTCTCGCCGCCGCTGCCGAGCGCCACGCGGACTTCCGGAGGTTCGCCGCCGACGATCGGCTCGCTGGTCGGCTCGCTGGTCGTCTGGCGCGGGTCGTAGACGGCGCCGAGGTGTTCGACGGTGCCGTCCGGGTGGACCATGCGGAAGCCGCTGCCGCCTTCGGTGCCTGGGACGCGGATCGAGCCGTAGGGGCCGGTCTCGACGGCGCCGTGCGGGACGACGATGTCCACGCCCTTGGCGGCGGCGAGGGTGCGGATGCCGTCCAGCTGGGCCGGGGGGACGTCTTCGAGCACTGTGACGCGCGGCTTCGGGGCGCCTTCGGGCTGGTTCTCCAGGGCTTTGTCGATGACCGGGGCGAGGCGTTCGTGGATCGGCGGGGTGGTGTCGGGG
>NZ_JAACYW010000299.1 GCF_015356825.1 Catenulispora rubra
CCATCCCGCCGCCGACCGGCCCGCACCGCGTGGGCACCGTGGACCTGCACCTCGTCGACAGCGCCCGCCCGGACCCGCTGAACCCCGGCCAGCCCTACGAGCTGATGGCCAGCATCTGGTACCCGGCCCGCGACGCCGACCGCTACCCGGTCGCACCCTGGATGACCACCGGCACCTTCCAGGCCTGGCTCGCGAACGTCGGCTTCGACCCCGCCAGCCTGCCGGTCCCGGTCACCGCCGGGCACCTCGGCGCCCCGGTCCACCGCGGCCGACGCCCGCGACCGGTCATCGTGTTCTCGCACGGCGCGCACGACCACCGCTCCGACGCCACCACCGTCGTGCAGCAGCTCGCCAGCCACGGATACATCGTGGTGACCGTCGACCACACCTACGACGCCTACACCCAGTTCCCGGGCGGCCCGGTCCTGTCTCCCGACTTCACCGATCACGTCCCCATGTCGCCGAGCGACTTCGCGGCCGACGCCCGATTCATCCTGGACCGCGTCGAGGACATCGCCGCCGGCCGCAACCCCGACGTCGACCGCAAGCCGCTGCCCGAGGGCCTGGCCGGCAGCCTCGACCTGGAGCGGATCGGCATGTTCGGCTGGTCCAAGGGCGGCACCGCGACCGCCCTGGCCACCATCGCCGACGACCGCATCCGCGCCGGCCTGGCCTTCGACGGTCCGATGGAGCCGACCATCACCACCGACCTGCACAAGCCGTTCATGATGATGAGCGCCGTGTTCACCCGGGCCGCCGACCCGGACGCCCAGGAGTTCTGGACGCACCTGCTCGGTTGGCGCCGCTACCTGCAACTCCAGGGCGCCGAGCACATCGCGTTCACCGACTCCGAGGGCCTGATCCTGCAGGCGGCGAAGATCCTCGGGCTGAGCCAGGCGACCGTCCAGGGCTTCGTCGGCACCATGGACCCGAACGAAGGCGTGCGGATCCAGCAGGCCTATCCGCTCGCCTTCTTCGACCTGCACCTGCGGCACCGGCACAGCGCGCTGCTCGACGGGCCGTCGCCGGAGTTCCCGGACGTGCAGTTCATGGCGTGACGCTCGGAGCAATGAGGGCCCTCCGGGCCCTCAGGGCACCAGCGGCGCCCTGACCACCCGCTCCCCCGCGGCCCTATCGCCACTCCACGCCAACCCCTCGGCGTCCACCCCGACCCGGTTCCACAGCATCAGCGCCAGGTCCGAGGCCGCACCGGCGACCTCGGACACCGGCTCCCCGGGTCCGTACTCCCAGGACCGGCCGACGTCGGTCGCGGTCAGCCGCAGCGCGCTCGCCGGCTCGGCCGCGAGCCCGCGCTGGATCATGCGCGGCGCGAACAGCTCGAACACCTCGGTGATCGCGTCGGCGGCGAAGGCCGGGGCGATGGGGTCGATGGCGTCGATGGCGGCGGCCGCGCCGAGCGCGTGCTGCGCGTCCCAGCGGTGCATCCGCGTCTCGTGCGCGCGCCGGCGCTGCCAGAAGCCGACGGTGCGGGGCATCAGGCTGCTGAAGGTCCAGGCCTCGGTCGCGGCGTCGGCGGACAGGGCGGTGGTGATCTGGTCGACGGTGCTGAGGTACCAGGTGTGCAGGGACGCCGGGTCGTGCGGCGCGGTGCGCTCCTGGTCGTTGCGGCCGTGGCCCTCCTGGACCGCCGTGGTGACCCACAGGTTGCCGTTGCCGAGGTGGTCGGTCAGCTCGTAGAGGGTCCACGGGGCGCACGCCGGCACCTGCCGCTCCAGGTCTGCCTTGGTGAGGCCGACGAGCAGCGCGCCGTAGGCGTCCAGCTCGGAGCGCAGGACGCTGAAGAAGTCGAAATCCGCCATGGGGCGGAAGCTACCCCAACGGCTCCGGTCTCACGTCTGATTACCGCCGGTCGAGATGAGCCGGTGCTGGATCACCAATGGTGGATCGCCGGTGGTAGATCGCCAGTGGTGGATCAGTCGAGCCGCTTGAACATGTGGACGTCCTCGGCCCCGCCGGGGATGCCCAGCGTGCGGCCGGTCTCGACGTAGCCGTGGCGCTTGTAGAAGTCCGGTGCCTGGAACGTGAAGGAGGACACCGCGACCCGGTCGCAGCCGCGCCGCCGGGCCTCGGTCTCGGCGGCCAGCAGGATCTTCGAGCCCCAGCCGTCCTTGCGGGCGTCCGCACGGACCCACAGCATGCTGATGCCGCACAGACCGGCCCAGGTCCAGGCGGTCAGGCCGCCGACGATCGCGCCGGCGTCGTCGGCCACCTTCACCGAGAAGGCGTCCTGGTCGGCCTTCGAGGTCCCGGTGGCGGCGAAGTTGTACTCGTCCAGTCCGGCGTCCAGCGCCTCGCTGAGCTCCGCGTCGCGGCCGCCGGTGGTCAGGTGGGCAGAGTGGGTCATGCGTCGTCCTCGTCGAGCCCTTGGGCTATGGCGTAGCGCACCAGCTCGACACGGTTGTGCAGCTGGAGCTTGTTGAGCGTGTTCTGGACGTGGTTCTGCACGGTCCGGTGCGAGAGCACCAGGCGGTCGGCGATCTGCCGGTAGGACAGCCCCTTGGCGACCAGCCGCAGGACCTCGGTCTCGCGCTCGGTGAGCCGCGGCGCGTCGGCGGCGGCCCCGGCCCCGGTGCCCGGCGGCGCCGTCGCCAGCTTGCGGAACTCCCCGAGCACCAGCCCGGCCAGGCCGGGGGTGAACACCGGGTCGCCGACCGCGATGCGCTCCACGGCCGCCAGCAGCTCCTCGCGGCTGGCGGACTTCACCAGGTAGCCGATCGCGCCGGCCTTCACCGCCTGCAGCACGTCCTGCTGCTCGCCGGAGGCCGACAACACCAATACCTTGACATCCGGGTCGGCGGCCACCAGGCGGGCCGTCACCTCGGCGCCGGACAGCCGGGGCATCTGCATGTCCAGCACCACGACCTGCGGCCGCGCGGCCGTCCCGCGCCGTACCGCCTCCTCGCCGTCCCCCGCCGTGGCCACCACGTCGTACCCGGCCTCGGCGAGGTCGCGGGCCACCGCGTCCCGCCACATCGGGTGGTCGTCGGCGACCATGACCCTGACCTGAGTGTTCACGGTCCCCGACCCTACCGAGGCGGGCCCACTCATCGCACTCGCCGTATCGGCCTATGGTCAGAACAGCGGATAGAGCCGGCGCCGCGACGCCCCCTCACCGCAGAGCCTTGCGCAGCGCCGACACCGAGCTCGCGGCGCCGCGCGGCGCGGGCAGCCGCGGCACCCACATCTCGACCTCCGTGCCCTGGCCCGGGATGGAGACCACGTCGACCCGGCCCCCGACGTCCTGCACGCGACCCCGGATCGAGTGCGCGACCCCGAGCCGGCCGGCGCCGCGGGCCTCGTCCAGCCGACCCTCGGGGATGCCGGGGCCGTCGTCGCGGACCGTCACCGTCACTCCTTCGGGCTCATCCTCGACCAGGATCCAGGCGCGGGCCCCGAGGCCGTCGGCGCCGGGTCCGCCGTGCACCCGGACGTTGTCCAGCGCCGCCGCGACCGCAGCGGCCACCTCGCGCGCCACCGGGCTGGGCAGCGTCACCGGGGTCCCGGGTCCTGCCATCGTCACCCGGGGCCCGGCCAGCCGGCCGAGCAGCGCGCTCAGGTCCAGGTCCACCGGGTCGCCGGCGTCCTCGTCGACGTGGTGCCAGCTGTTGACCAGCGACCGCAGCGCCAGTTCCTGCTCCCCGGCCATGCGGCCCAGGTCCCGGCCTGCGCCGCCGATCTCCGCGCCGCGCCGCTGGACCAGCGCGAGCACCTGGAGCACGCCGTCGTGGATGTCGCGGGCCAGGCGCTGGCGCTCGCGGGTGGCGGCCTCCAGGCGCTGGGCCCGGACCAGGGTGTGCTCGGCGGTGCGGCCGAGCTCGGTGACGTAGCCGACGGCCGCGCCGGTCAGGCCCATCAGGACGATGTTGTGGATCGAGTCCTGGCTCAGCGCACCGCGCTCCAGCAGGTCCACGCAGCCCATCAGCGCGGCCGCCGCCACGCCGCCGCGCCAGCCCAGCGCGATGGCGACGGCGATCACCGGGGCCGAGGACCAGACGGTCGGCAGCGTCATGGCGCCGGAGTCGATGCGCGCGGCGGTGTCGACCAGGTCGGTGCTCAGCACGGCGGCCGCGCCGGCCGCGAAGTCGGCGGCGAGGAAGGCCAGCAGCGCGCGGCGGGTCGTGGTGGTGCGGTGGTAGACGATGCCGGTCCAGGCTGTCCAGACAGCCATGGTGAACAGCACTGCGATCGCGCCGCCTATGTGTGCGTAGCGGCTATAGGACGCGGCGAAGCGGGCGATCGCGTAGAGGAGCGCTAGAGAGCGGAAGAAGCCGAGTGCGCGCCACATCGCGGTGTCGACGGCTCCGCGCTGCTGCGACTGCGCGTTCTGCGTGCTCTGCGCGCTCTGCAGGCTGTGCGGGTCCTGCAGGCTCTGCGCGCTCTGCAATTGCGCACTAAGGGATTGCGCGTCCGGCACCTGGAGACTCTGCGCCTGTGGATCCTGCGACAGCGCAGCGAGCGACGACGGATCCCCCGGCCCGCTCAATGCCCCGCTCATTGCCGCTGGGCGTCCTCGTCGGCCTCGAGCTGCCGCTGCTCCTCGATCGCGGCGCGGCGCTCCTCGGCGGCGGCCTTCTTCGCCTCGGCGCGCTGCTCGGCGCGTTCGGCGGCCTTCTCGGCGGCCAGGATCTTCTTGGCGTCGGTGGCGTACATGTCGACGTACTCCTGGTCCGACAGGTCCATCAGCGCGTACATGATCTCGTCGGTGATGGAGCGCAGGATGTAGCGGTCGTCGACGGCGCCGGGCACCTCGCGGTAGCGGGAGAAGTCCAGCGGCTCGCCGAAGCGCACGCCGACCCGCTTGATCTTCGGCATCACCTGGCCGGTGGGCTGGATCTCGTAGGTCCCGACCATCGCGCAGGGCACCACCGGGATGCCGGACTCCAGCGCGATGCGCGCGATGCCGGTGCGGCCCTTGTACAGGCGGCCGTCGGGCGAGCGGGTGCCCTCCGGGTACAGGCCCAGCGCCTTGCCCTCGGACAGGATCTTCAGCGCGGTCTTCAGCGCCGGGTCGGCGGTCTTGGCGCTGGCGCGGTCGATCGGCACCGAGCGCACGCCGCGGAAGAACGCCGCGGTCAGCCATCCTTTGACGCCCTTGCCGGTGAAGTAGTCGCTCTTGGCCAGGAAGTACACCGGGCGCGGGACCATCAACGGCATGAAGAAGGAGTCGGAGAAGGACATGTGGTTGCTTGCCAGGATCACCGGACCGTCGGCCGGGATGTGCTCAAGCCCCTTGGCCCACGGCCGGAAGAGCACCCGGAGAAGCGGCCCCAGGAAGACGACCTTGAGCAAGCCGTAGAACAACCGTCTGCCTCTCCGTAGGGCGGTATACGCGTACAGTGACTTCATACCTGCAACGCGCGGGGTTATCTTCGGGTTTCCGAAGCGAACACTACTGCGTGCGGCGTCGCTGTACTCCCCCCGTCCGCCGTGGAACGATGGTGACCATGACCGCGCCCGTGCTCCCCGGTGCCGAGCCCTTCTCGCACGACCAGACCGACCAGACCGAGCCGGCCGGCCAGGCCGCACCGCGGATCGGCGTGCTGTTGTGCCACGGCTTCACCGGCTCGCCGCAGTCACTGCGCCCCTGGGCGGAGCACCTGGTGGAAGCCGGGTTCGGGGTGCGGCTGCCACGGCTGCCCGGACACGGCACCGACTGGCACGACATGCAGGTCACCACCTGGGACGACTGGTACGCCGAGGTCGACCGGGCGCTGCACGAGCTGCTGGCCGGGTACGACCGGGTGTTCGTCATGGGCCTGTCGATGGGCGGCACGCTCGCCCTGCGGCTGGCCGAGCGGCACGGGGCCGACGTCGCGGGGATCGTGCTGGTCAACGCCTCGGTCAAGCCCGACAAGGCGGTCATCAGGCTGGTGCCGGTACTCAAGCACCTGGTGCCCAGCGTCCCGGGGATCGGGAACGCGATCAACAAGCAGGGTGTCAGCGAACTGGCCTACGACCGGGTGCCCCTGAAGGCCCTGGACTCCTTCGCCGGGGGCTGGCGCACCGTCCAGGCCGACCTGCCGAAGGTCACCCAGCCGACCCTGTTGTATCGGTCGGTCCAGGACCCGGTCGTCCATCCGTCGAACAGCGCCGTGATCCTGTCCCGCATCTCCTCCACCGACGTGACCGAGAAGGTGCTGGAGAAGAGCTCGCACGTGGCCACCCTGGACCACGACGCGGAACAGATCTATGCCGGAAGCGTGGAATTCGTCCGGCGGGTCGCCGGGTTGGGGAATTGATGTGAGCACCGCCAGCGAACAACCGGGGCCCGGCCTGCCCGAGGAGCCCGCCGAGTCGAGGGAGCCGGCCGACGCGCCCGCCGAGGAGGTGGCGACCGCCGCGGCGGGCGCGACCGCCGCCGACGGCGCGGGGTCGGACCGGCCCGAGCTGAACGACCTGAATGATCTGAACGAGTTGACCGAGCTGAACGAGTTGACCGAACTGCCGGATCTGGTCGACTTGTCCGGCCTGTCCAGCCGCGCCGGCGGGTCCGGCGCGGCCGACACGCCCGACGAGCACGCGTCCGACGCGCCCGAGACCGAGGACGAGCGCATCGCGCGCGAACGCGTGGAGTTCGACAAGCTGGTCGCCGCCTTCCACGGCGAGTCGGCCCCCGACCCGCAGCCACAGGGGCCGCAGACCCCGGCGCCGCGCAAGATCGTGCGCTACCCGGTACTCGACCCGCGCCCGGAGTGGCACCCGGAGATCGTCGAGCCGACCGACGAGATCACCGTCGACCCCCTGGACCACGTCGAGCACTACGAACCGCCGGACCCGCCGCTGCCGCAGGTCGCCGCGGCCACCCTGGCGTCCTGGACGCTACTGCTGGGCGGCGTGGGGTTCCTGGTGCTGCACACACTGCTGAAGTGGAACACGCCGGACTACTTCGGCTGGCTGGCCATCATCGGCGTGTTCGGCGGGATCATCAGCCTGGTGGCGCGGATGAAGCCGGATCGGGATGAGTATGACGATCCGGACAATGGTGCGGTGGTCTGAGGGGCTGAGCGGCTGCGGGGCTGAGTAGCTGCGGAGTTGCGCGGCTGAGCGACTGCAGGGCCGAGCGGCCGCGGAGTTGCGTGGCCGAGTGGCTGCGGGGCGAGCAGCTGAGCGGCTGCGGCATTTTGTTAGGCACTTTCGCCCCCTAGCACATGTGTACAGCGGGCCACCGACAACTACACCGACACCGACACCGACACCGCCGCCACAGCATCGCCATCGGGGCTAGGTGATCCTGCGCGACGCCGCCCGCGCATGCTGGTTGAACGCCCGCTGAGGCCCACACCGCCAGCGCCTGCCGGCGGTGTCCGGCTCCCGCCGTCACCTCAGATCCGCACCACCGCCAGCACCGGCCGGTGGTCGGTCGCCAGCGCCTCGTCGGCCTTCGAGATCAGGTCCGTGGGCACGCCGGCGCGCACCACGTGGATGTCCCTCGACACGAACACCGCATCGAGCCGCTGGTAGGGGTTCACCCCGGTCGACGTGAACTCGTCCCCCACCGGCGCCAGCATCCAGGCGTCGTTCAGCCGCTCGGTGATGATGTTCCACTCGATGCTGCCGGGATAGCTGTTGAAGTCGCCGGCCAGGATCCGCGCCTTCGTCTGGTTCCGTTCGGCGAAGCCGTCGAGGTGTCCCAGCACCTCCCCGGCCTGGTGGACGCGCTGTTCGAGGTTCATGCTCAGGTGCGTCGAGGCGAGGGTGAAGCGGCTGTCGCCGATCCGTAGCGCGGCCAGCGCCATCCCTCGCAGGTGGTAGCCGCGGCGGTGCTTCAGGTAGAGCACCTGTGTGGCGTCCACCTTGACCTCGGGGCCGGCCAGCAGCAGGTTGCCGGAGGCGTCGGCGCCGCCGGTCACGACCCGCAGCCCGAAGGACGCCGCCATCGCCAGGGCGGCGCGGCGCCAGCCGAAGAAGCGGGGTGCCTCCTGGACGCAGACCACGTCAGGGGCACAGGAGCGCACGACGCGTGCGAGCGCTGCGCGGTCGTCTCTTAAGGACCGCACGTTATAAGTGAGTATGCGTACCGTCTCCTCCATAGCGATCACCACGCTAGGCGGTGATCGCTACAGAGGAAAGCGCTCACACCCGTGCGAGGTCGGCTGCGCCGATGAGACCGGCGTCCGGCCCCAGGGTCGCGGTGAGGACCTGCGCGTAGGGGCGGTGCCCCTGGCCGGCCAGCTTGCGCCGGTAGGCCTCGGCGGCCGGGGCGCGGAGCAGGTCGCCGGCCTCGGAGACGCCGCCGGCCAGGACGAACGCGCTGGGGTCGAGCAGGGCGGCGATGTCCGACATGCCCTGGCCGAGCCAGTCGGCGATCTCGTTGAACGCGGCCAGGGCGATCACGTCGTCGTTGCGGGCGGCCTCGGTGACGTGCGAGCCCTGGATGCCCTCGACGGTGCCGTCGCCCAGCCCCAGCAGCTCCTTGGCCCGGCCCGGGGCCGCGGCGGCGCGCTCGCGGGCGGCGCGGACCAGGGCGTTGCCGGAGGCGTACTGCTCGAAGCAGCCGCGGTTGCCGCAGCCGCAGGGCCGGCCGTCGGGCACCACGCGGTAGTGCCCGGGCTCGCCGCCGATGCCGAAGCGGCCGCGGTACAGCGAGCCGCCGAGGATCAGGCCGCCGCCGATGCCGGTGCCGACGGTTATCACCACCACGTCGTCGTGCCCGGCGGCGGCGCCGAACTTGGCCTCGCCCCAGGCCGCGGCGTTGGCGTCGTTCTCCACCACCACCGGCAGGCCGATGCGCTCCTCGATGCGGGTCTTCAGCGGCTCGTTGACCCACGAGACGTTCGGGGCGAACAGCACGGTGGCGCGGTCGGCGTCGATGAAGCCGGCGGCGCCCAGGCCCACGGCACCGATCTCGTAGTCCGCGCGGACCTTGCGTACCGCCTCGGCGATGGCGTCGGCGGTCAGGTCGGAGTTCTCCGGAGTGGAGACTTTGACCGAGTCGAGGATCTTCCCCGTCTCGTCGACCACGCCGGCCAGGATCTTCGTGCCGCCGATGTCTACGCCGATGGTGAGAGTCATTAGTCCCTGTTCTTCTGTTCGGGCGGATCGATCCGGTCCACCCGCTCGACGGTGATCTTCTCCTGCTGCCGCGCCTTGTCGCCGTCGGGACCGCCGGTCCGCCAGGACTGCTCGGAGCCGCGTACCGCCGACCGGAGCGCCGCGGCGACCTCCCGGCCGGCGGCGCCCAGATGGCGCGCCACCTCAGGGTACGACTGGACCGCCGGGGCCACGACGCGCGCCTCCAGCGTCGCCCAGAGCTTGCGCGCCTCCTCGGCGAGCGTCCCGAGATCCTCGCGCACGCCGGTGGGCCCTGTCGAGCCGGGGCCGGGGGGTGTCCGCTCCTCGGAAGCCTTCGCCGTCGGCTCCGTGTGTTCGGCGTCCGGGTTGCCGGATTCGGGGCCCTTGTGCCCCTGATCTGCGGTGTCCGCGCCGCCGGCGTGATCAGTGCCGGCGGGTTTCGGCGGACTGTCCTCGAAGGGGATGTCTTTCTGGTCGTCGCTCACGGCTGTGTCCCTCCCGTCACCGGTCGCCGTTTTGTGTGTCTTCACTATGGTCCGTCAGGAAGCGCTCGGGCCACAGGCTCTCGTCCGGCTTGAAGCCGACGCGCAGCACGCCGTCGGCGATGCGCGCGGTGGCGATCCGGCAGCGCCGCAGCGCGGCCGGCAGCGGGAACGCCCGGCGGTGCGCGGCGACCCCCGGCACCTCGATGCTGACCACCAGCTCGTCGCCGGAGCGCACCAGCCCGAGCTGGTCCCGCTCGACCCCGGGCAGCGGCACGTCGTAGCGGTAGCCGTCAGCCTCGGTGATCATGGTCGGCTCGGGCGGGTCGACCAGCCCCGGGCCGGGATCGGCGTCCTTGTAGACGATCTCGCCGAGGGCTTCGAGCGCCGCGACGCCCAGCGGCTCCTCCGGGACCCGGGCGACGTCGGCGAGCGTGCCGAGATCGGCGCGCAGGCCCTGCAGCGCGAGCAGCGTCGGGGTGGCCTGCAGCAGCGGCTGGGCGGCGGCCGAGGACGATCCCACGACCCGCACCACGCTGCCGGGGTGCACCAGCGCCGCGCGCACGCCGGCGATCTCGGCGGCGGCGTTGTCGGTCCACTGCGTGACCATCGCGAACGGCGTCGGCAGCCCGACCAGGCCGGCCAGCAGCGGACGCAGCGCGCGAGCCGCCTGGCCCTCGATCGGCCGCACCCGGCGCAGCGCCGCCGCCGCGGTCTCCGGCCAGGCCAGCATCGCCAGCGCGGCCTTCAGCGGCGGGCCGTCGACCACGACCGTGTCCCACTCGGTGGAGGCTACGGCGGTCGAGATCTCGCGCAGGGCGAGGATGTCCGGCAGGCCGGGCACGGGGCCCAGTTCGGCGGCGTCCGGTGCCGACAGCCCTGCGGCGGCCAGCGGACCGGACAGCAGCTTCGCGAGGTCGGCCAGGGCGGTCTCGGTGGCCGCGGCCGGGTCGAAGCGGCGGACGGTCAGGCGGGCCAGGGTCTCCCGGCGGGCGGCGCGGTCGGCGGCGGGGCCGTGTTCGAGTTCGCCGTGTTCACGGTCGGCTTCGCCGTCTTCTTCGAGCCCGTCTTCAAGCCCTTCTTCGAGGTCGAATCCCTCGTCGATATCGAGGACGTTTCCGTCCCCCGACACGCCCGACGCGCCGAGCACGGCGGCTAATTCGCCCGCGTCGGATACCCCGAGCAGCAGCACCCTGTGCCCCCCGGCGGCGGCCCGCAGCGCGGTGGCCGCGGCCAGGGTCGTGGTGCCCGCACCGCCGGGGCCGGTCAGGAAGAGCAGACGCGTCACGCGGAGATCGCCTCGACACGCTTCTTCAGCCCGGACAGCGCCCGGTCGATGATCAGCTTCTCCACCTTGCGCTTGAGCAGCCCCACCATCGGCAGCTTCACGTCCACCGCGAGCTGGTAGGTGACGTGGCTGCCGGCGTCGGTGGCCTCCAGGACGTAGGAGCCGTCCAGCGCGCGCATCATGTTCGAGGACACCAGGGTCCAGCGGACCTCGGCGTCCGAGGGGTACTCGTAGGCCAGCGTGTGCTCGTCGCGCAGCGCGCCGGCGTCCATCCGGTACCAGGCCTTGGTGGCCCGACCTGCGTCGTCCCGCTCTTCGATGCGTACTTCCTTCACTTCCGAGGTCCACTGTGGGTAGGCCTCGAAGTCGGTGATCACCCGCATCACGGCCTCAGGCTGAGCCGCGATGTCGATGCTGGACTTCGTGCGCTCGGACATGGCCCGCCTCCTCGCCGTCGGTGGTTGCGGCCAAGGCTATCGCGTACGGCACACCTGACGGCCGGTCGCGGGTCGCGGCAGGGCATGATGGTGTCCAGCAACACAGGCATGGCCAGGAGTCATGCAGGTTACGAAACAGCATCAAGTACTACCTACCGGTTGGTAATAAGCAGTAGCGTCAGGGCGCGCCTCGACCCCACGCGGCGCCCGGCCGCCCCGTCGTCCGGCCTCGAAGACGAGGAGTCGAGAAAACCGTGCGTGAGTTCAGCGTCCCGCCGCTTTACGAGGTCGGAGCCACCGGCAATCTGACCGACGTGGTGCACAACGCGGCCGAGCAGGCCCCCGCCGCGGCACTGCTGGGCCGCAAGGTCGGCGGCGTGTGGCGCGATGTCACCGCCAAGGACTTCCTCGGCGAGGTCACCGCCCTGGCCAAGGGCATCGCCGCCGCCGGCATCGCGGTCGGCGACCGCGTCGCCCTGATGTCCCGCACCCGCTACGAATGGACGCTGCTGGACTTCGCGCTGTTCGAAGCCGGCGCGGTCGTGGTGCCGATCTACGAGACCTCCTCGGCCGAGCAGGTCGAGTGGATCCTGTCGGACTCCGGCGCGGTCGCGGTGTTCGCCGAGACCAGCGCCAACGCCGCCTGCGTGGACAGCGCGCGCACCGGCGAGACCAGCTCGGGCCTGGGCGGCGCGCCGTCGGTCCGGCAGGTCTGGGTGATCGAGCCGGACAGCGGCAAGACCGCGGTCGAGGAGCTGACCGCGGCCGGCAGCGCGATCAGCGACGAGGACCTGGCCGAGCGCCGCCGCGCCGCCACCCCGGAGTCGCCGGCCTCGATCATCTACACCTCGGGCACCACCGGCCGGCCCAAGGGCTGCGAGCTGACCCACGGCACGTTCCTCGCCGAGTGCGAGAACGTGACGCGGATGGCGGCCGCGGCGTTCAACGACTCCGGCTCCACGCTGCTGTTCCTGCCGCTGGCGCACGTGCTGGCCCGGGTCATCCAGACCGCCGCGCTCACCGCGCGGGTGAAGCTGGGGCACTGTTCGGACACCAAGAAGATCGTCGAGGAGCTGGGCGGCTTCAAGCCGACCTTCATCCTGTCGGTGCCGCGGGTGTTCGAGAAGGTCTACAACGGCGCGTCGCAGAAGGCGCACGCCGAGGGCAAGGGCGCCATCTTCGACAAGGCCGCGGCCACCGCGATCGCCTGGTCCCGCGCCGAGTACGCGGGCAAGGTGCCGCTGGGGCTCAAGGTCCGGCACGCGGTGTTCGACAAGCTGGTCTACGGCAAGCTGCGCGCGGCCCTGGGCGGCAACGCGACGCTGGCGGTCTCCGGCGGCGCGCCGCTGGGTACCCGGCTGGTGCACTTCTTCCACGGCATCGGCCTGCAGGTGCAGGAGGGCTACGGCCTGACCGAGACGTGCGCGGCGATCACGCTGAACCCGATCGGCAAGGCGCGCCCCGGCACGGTCGGCGTCCCGGTTCCCGGCGCCTCGATCCGCATCGCCGAGGACGGCGAGATCCAGGTCAAGGGCCCGATGCTGTTCTCCGGGTACTACCACAACGACGCCGCCACGGCCGAGGCCATGGAGGACGGCTGGTTCTCCACCGGCGACATCGGCTCCCTGGACAACGAGGGCTACCTGTCGATCACCGGCCGCAAGAAGGAGATCCTGGTCACCGCCGGCGGCAAGAACGTCGCCCCGGCCGTGCTGGAGGACCGGATCAACGCGCACCCGCTGGTGAACCTGTCGATGGTGGTCGGCGACAAGCAGCCGTTCATCGGCGCCCTGGTCACCCTGGACCCGGAGTCCCTGCCGACCTGGGCCGCGGCGCACGGCAAGCCGGCCGACTGGAGCATCGCCGACGCCGCCGCCGACCCGGACGTGCGCGACGAGGTGAAGAAGGCGGTCGACGACGCGAACCGCACGGTGAGCCACGCCGAGGCGATCAAGAAGTTCACGGTGCTCGGCACGGAGTGGAGCGTCGAGGGCGGGCAGGTGACGCCGTCGATGAAGCTCAAGCGGAACGTGGTCATGCAGGAGAACGCCGCGGACGTAGAGGAGCTTTACGCCGGGGTCGGGTCGACGACCGGGCAGTAGACGGCCGGGCAGTAGCGGTCTTTGGCAAAACGGAAGGGCGTCCCTTTGGGGGCGCCCTTTTGGCGTTCAGAAAGGCCCTTCCTCGGCGAAGCGGCGCAGCCCACGCGCGAAAGTCTCAGCCTCCCCCGGAGGCCACGTCGAAAGCGCCGACGCGACCCGCTCGGCGAAGCGGCCGCGCATCTTCTCGACCGCGGCCGCGCCGTCATCCGTGAGGACGAGCAGCACCGAACGCCGGTCGGCGGGATCGGCCTCGCGGCGGATCAGGCCGGCCGCCTCCAGGCGCGAGGCGTGCCGGCTGACGCCGGAGCGGTCCAGGCCGATCACGGCGGCCAGGTCGGCGGCGTTGCGGGGGCCGGTGCGGGCCAGGCCGCTCAGGACCGGGTAGGCGTTCTCGTCGAGGCCGTCGGCGACGTCCTCGACGAGCGCGGCGTAGAGCCCGGCGCGGGTGCCGCGCTGGATCAGCAGGCCGAGGGATTCGGCGATCTCGTGGCCTAGGTCGGGGCTGGGGTCGGGGC
>NZ_JAACYW010000003.1 GCF_015356825.1 Catenulispora rubra
CACACTCAAAAGCAGCCAATCAGGACGCTGCCTGGACGACCCCGCATCCAACACCACCAACGGCACCCAACTGGAAATCTGGGACTGCAACAGCGGCACCAACCAGAAATGGACCCTGCCCTAGCACGCTTCAAGCGCGTTCCGCGGTGACGGACCGCCTGGCGCTCGGCTTGAGGGACCGAGCGCCAGGCTCCGGCGCCGCAATTGGCGCGACCCCTATTGGTGCCGTGCGACATGTTTCATGACGAAGGCGTGAAACATTCCTTTGGCGCGCCGTGCAGTTGTGGCACTGCTGACGACAAACAGCAACACAGATGAAACACCCGGATATTTGCACGCGTCAAGAAGATCGGCGGATCCTGCAACAGACTTGCCATCTCTGACCGTGACCAGCAGGAGTCGGCAGCGGACTGGGGCGGGCCCAGTCTGGTACACGACAAGTTGGCCAATGTCGTTGTGCGGGTTGGGATTTCCACTCGACACCTTGCGAAGTACCTCGATGCGGATTACGTTCTCGGCGACGACAAAAGGCACAGTCGGCCCTTCACGCAACGCAGTAATTCCTTTGGGGCCACCGCCGTACGTGCCTCGGCTCCCGCCACTCGCGAAGCAGCGCCAGGCCGCAGATCTCGTCGTGCCCAGCCATCGATCGGAGGCACCACATGCCCGTCACCCGACGCAGAATCCTTCAGACCGCGCTCACGGCAGCCGCAGTACCCGCCACCGGACTGTCCGTCGCGACGTCGACCGCCCGAGCGGCCACGTCCACTTACACCCCGCCTTCGCCTCGTCAGAGCTTCAGCCTGGACAGCGACTGGCGCTTCGTCCGCACCGATGTGGCCGGCGCTCAGGCCACCGCGTTCGACGACTCCGCCTGGACGCCGATCAGCGTGCCACACACCTGGAACGCGCTGGACGGCCAGGACGGCGGTAACGACTACTACCGCGGTATCGGCTGGTACCGCCGGCACTTCACTGCCCCGACCGCGCTGGCCGGCAAGAAGCTGTGGCTGCAGTTCGACGGCGCGAACACGGTCGCCGACGTCTGGGTCAACGGCGTCCACCTCGGCCAGCACCAGGGCGGCTACGCCCGTTTCCGGTTCGACGCCACCTCCGCCCTCAAGCTCGGCGTGGACAACGTGGTCGCGGTGAAGGTGAACAACGCCCACAACGCGGACATCGCGCCGCTGTCGGCCGACTTCACGTTCTGCGGTGGCATGTACCGCGACGTCAGCCTTGTGGTGACGGACCCACTCACGATCCGGATGCTGGACTATGCCAGTGACAGCGTCTACGTGCGGCAGCGCTCGGTGTCCACGAGCAGCGCCACGGTGGACGTGGAGACCAAGTACTGGAACAACTCCGGCAGCACACGGCACGTGCAAGTCCGCACCGTCATCACCGATGCCGGCGGCGCGGTAGTCGCCGACACCACCAGCGGGGTGCGCACCGTGGCCGCGGCCGGCGGCGACGAGGTGACTCAGACGGTGACGCTGGCCAACCCTCGGCTGTGGCGCGGACGCGCCGACCCCTACCTCTACACGACCACCGTGGAAATCCACGACGCCGACTCGGGCACCGTCGTGGACGCGGTCGCTGTCCCCCTGGGGCTGCGCTCGTTCAGCCTGGATGCGAACGCCGGCTTCAGTCTCAACGGCGCCCACCTGAGGCTGCACGGCGTGAACCGGCACCAGGACCGGCTGAACATGGGCTGGGCCGTCAGCCCCGCCGACCACGTCCAGGACTTCGACCTGATGGACGAGATGGGCGTCAACGCCCTGCGCACCGCGCACTACCAGCAGGCCCAACAGGTCTACAGCCTGGCCGACCAGCGCGGCTACGTGATCTGGGTCGAGATCCCCTTGGTCAACGCCATCACCAACAGCACCACCTTCACCGCCAACGCCCAGCAGCAACTACGGGAACTGATCCGCCAGAACTTCAACCACCCCTCGATCATGTTCTGGAGCATCGGCAACGAGCAGGGCTCCAACGACACCGCGACCAACACCCTGCTCGACACCCTCGCCCACCTCGCCGCCACTGAGGACCCGGGCCGGATCTCGACCTACGCCCAGGCCGGCGGCGGCTCGGACACCCGGGTCACGCACACCCAGACCGCCGGGTTCAACGTCTACAACGGTTGGTACGGCGGCGTCATCACCGACTTCGGCCCTTGGGCCGACAAACTGCACGCCAGCGAGCCTGCGCGCACCATCGCTGTGAGCGAATACGGCGCCGGCGCCAGCATCTACCAGCACCAGGACAACCCGCCGATTCCGGTCGCCGGCTCCACCTGGCACCCGGAGGAGTATCAGGCTCTGCTGCACGAGGGGACCTGGAAGCAGATCCAGGCCCGGCCCTACCTGTGGGGCACCTTCGTGTGGAACATGTTCGACTTCGCCTCCGACGGCCGCCACGAAGGCGACACCCCGGGCCGCAACGACAAGGGCATGGTCACCTACGACCGCGCCGTCCGCAAAGACGCCTTCTACTGGTACAAAGCCAACTGGACCACCACCCCGTTCGTCTACATCACCAGCCGCCGCTTCACCAACCGCACCAGCGCAACGACCACCGTGAAGGTCTACGGCAACGTCGATGCCGCCACGCTCACACTCAACGGCGTATCACAGGGCACCGTCACGTCCGGCGACCACATCTACAACTGGCCGGTCACCCTCGCGCCCGGGTCCAACATCGTCACCGTGACCGGCACCCGCGGCGGACTCACTTATACGGACAGCGTGACCTGGACCTATACAAGCTCATAAGGCTTGACCGCGATTGCCCGGTGAGGGCCCTCGGGGCCATCGGCTACTGGCGGGGCGGGACGTCAGGTGCTGTGGGGTCCAGCGCGTCGTTCACGGCCGCCAGGACGCGGAGCGCGGCGTGCATGTCGTGGGGGTCGGCCGGCGGCAGGACGGCTGCACGCGCCTGGTGAAACGCGGTGTCGCCGCGTCGTACGAGTTCGGTGCCTGCCGTGGTGAGGGTGAGGGTGTTCTCGCGGCGGCTGTGCGGGGACGGCTGGACTTCCATCAGGCCGGCGGACACCGCGTTGTCGATCTGGCGGCTGACGGTGCCTTTGGTCAGGCCGAGTCGGTCGGCGACCTGTTGCTGGTTCATCGGCCCGGGGCGAGCGTCGACCACGGACAGGACGAGGAACTGGGCCAGGGAGATACCCAGCTCCCGCTGGAACAGCGCCTCCCCGGCGCGGTCCATCAGGCCTGCCACGCGGCGGGTCAGGTACCAGAGCGTGGCCAGGTCGTCCGGCATCGGCGGCGCGGTGTCCATGGTGCCCAGGGTACTCGCTCGTTTGACAGGCAACAGTTTGAAGTGCAACCGTTGCATGGGAAACTATTTCCACTCGACGGGAGCACCGCATGCGGGTCCTGCTAATCCTCGACCACCCCTACACGCTCGCCTCGGCCGAAAACGTCCCGCACCGCCGCAGCTTCACCGCCGCCGTGGCAGCCGCAGCCATCCGCGGAGCTACTGCCGCCGGGCACCAGGTCGACCTGATCGACCTGGCCGCCGACGGGTTCTCCCCGGCGATGACCGCGGCAGATCTGGCTGCCTGGCGGGCCGCCGGCACCGTCGACCCGCAGGTGCGCGACTACCAGCGCCGCTTGTTGACCGCCGACCACCTGGTGTTCGCGTTCCCCGTGTGGTGGGAAGCGATGCCCGCGGCCACAAAGGGATTCCTGGACCGCGTACTCACCAAGGGCGTGGTCTTCGCCGAACTGCCCGACGCCAAAGGCAACCCGTTCGGCAACCTGATGCCCCGGCTGCAGGCCGTCACCGTCCTGTCTGTCATGACCACCCCGGACAAGGCCTACCGCTGGTGGTACCGCGATCCCCTGACGAAGATCCTGTTCAAGGGCACCTTCGGCAAAATCGGCATCAGAGACCTGCGGTGGATCAACTTCGACCGCGTCACCGGCATAACCCCTGAACAGCGCGACCGCATGCTCCACGACACCGAGACCCGGTTCACCGCTCTCGCCCCGACACGGGCCGTCCCACATCCCGAACCGCCCGGCCGGCAGGGCGCCACGCCTGACCACCGTTGAAACGGACGACGTCCGGCCATGACCAACGACGCGACCCGACACACCAGCAGCCGTAACATCCGCAGGGCGAGGCTCAGCCGGTGGCGGAACATCGCGCCCTGAACGCGCAGCCGGCTGCGAAACGCCGAACAGCTGCGCCGACGTGGCCAGGCCTGTCGACAGCACCCTGATGTCGACACCCGGGATCGGCCCGGTCATGGCCGCCCGGCTGATCGTCCCGCACCGAGAACATCGACCGGTCCTCCACCGCGGCAGCCTAGGCGAACTACTTCGGCACCGCACCGATCGAAGCCGCCGACGCGGACAAGTCACGCCCACCGCCTCTCACACAAAGGCGACCCCACGACCCGGACCACATGACAGGCACAAATGCACCCCGGGCTCAGAGTGAGGAGCAACCCCGGAGCGGTTCACCAGGGCGCGGCTGGCTTCGCCAGTTACCGCGAGGCCCAGATCACGGTGTTCGGATCCGCCGACCGCCACAACACCTGCAGACGCTCCCGTCTAAGACAGAACTCTCCGATCGCCTACGAGAACACCTTGATCGAGAAGTCGGCTGAACCCCTGTCCGATGTTCGAGATCAAGGCCCGTTGAACGTCATCCTCGCGAAGCGCGCGTATTTGGCAAACCCGCGTCCATTGTTGCCATGCAGCCTTGACGCCTTCCGCGCAACAACTTTACGATCCCCTCACGATTCAGACATGTTACAGGCAAGTCACATGCTGAATCTGACGACGTTTCGGCGAGGCCGCCCAGACGCAGTGGACGCCTTGCGGGGTGCGCGGCCCGGATTGCAGGCGCCCAGTCTGGGCCGCAGGCAGGCGGCTTGCAAGAGCCTGCGCGATTTCCTCGACCGAATACGCTGCCGACGCATTCTGCGTTCCGATCAGATGTCGTCACAAAGTCTCAGCACCACTACACTCAATGAGGGGTAGAAATGAGCCGGATATCACGCCGAGGCCTGCTGCAAACTGTGGGCGTTGTCGCCCTTGCCGGCGGCACCGTCGGCGTATCCACTTCGGTCGGTAACGCTGCTCCGATCGGCAAAGCTGCCGCGGGCAACCCGCCCCCCGATGAGGACGGCCACGAACTATGGCTGCGCTACCGGCTCATCAGTGACCAGACACTGCTGAGCGCCTACCGCAGTGCCGTGTCGTACCTGGTTGTCGAGGCAGCCGGCGCCATGGTTCGGTCCGCCGCGGAGGAACTGACCTCCGGCCTGCGGAGCCTGCTCGGACAGGCGATCCGTACCGAAGGGAGTGTGACCGGGCCCGGCGCGGTGGTCCTGGGAACCCTGGCCGCCTCTCCCGTCGTCGCCCGTACCTTCCAATCGGACAAACTGAAGTCGCTGGGAGACGAGGGTTTCGCCATCCGCACCACCGGCTACGGGCCCGGGAGGGTCACGGTGATCGCCAGCACCGGAGCCGCCGGAGTGCTCTACGGCGCGTTCGCGTTCCTGCGCCTGCTCCAGACCGGCAGCGCCATCGATCATCTCGACATCGCCGAGTCTCCCGCCAACCCGGTCCGCATGCTCGACCACTGGGACAACCTCGATGGGAGCGTCGAGCGCGGCTACGGCGGCCAGTCCATATTCTGGTCCAACGGCACCTGCGTGACGACCCCGAGCCGGCATCAGGCCTACGCCCGCGCCGCAGCTTCGATCGGCATCAACGCCGTGTGCGTCACCAATGTCAACGCGAACCGGTCGGCCAACAAGAAGCTCCTCGACTCCGCCCGCGACGCCGACCTCGTCAAACTCGCCGACCGGTTGCGTCCTTACGGCATCCGCCTGTTCATCAGCCCGAGCTTCGCCAGCCCGATGACGGTCGGCGGACTTCCGACCGCCGACCCTGTCAACCATGCGGTGCGAGCATGGTGGGCAAAGACGGCCGACCGGCTCTACGCCGCCATCCCCGACTTCGGCGGATTCCTCATCAAAGCCGACTCCGAAGGCGAGCCGGGGCCCGTGACCTATGGCCGCACCCACGCCCAGGGCGCCAACATGATCGCCGCCGCCCTCAACAACCACGGGGGTCTGGTCTTCTGGCGGGCCTTCGTGTACGGCGTCGGCGATCCCGACCGGGCCAAGGAGTCCTACGAACTCTTCACGCCGCTCGACGGGTCCTTCGCCTCCAACGTCATCGTGCAGATCAAGAACGGTCCCGTCGACTTCCAGGTGCGCGAACCGATCCACCCGCTCTTCGGAGCGATGCCGCACACCAATCTGACCTGCGAACTGGAGATCACCCAGGAGTACACCGGCCAGTCCACCGACCTGTGCTACCTGGTACCGCAGTGGAAGACGTACCTGGACACGCCCGTCACCGACGACGGCACCCGCTTGAGGGACCTGCTCTCGCGCTACCGGCACGGCGGGTTCGCCGGAGTCGCAGGCTTCGGCGACGACGCCGACTGGACCGGCCACCACCTGGCGGCCGCGAACGCCTACGGGTTCGGACGACTCGCCTGGGACCCCGGTCTGGACGAGAGCGTCATCACCGAGGAATGGATCCGGCCAACCTTCGGCACGGACCCCGTCGTCGTGGAGACCATCACCACACTGCTGCGTACGTCGTGGCCCACGTACGAGGACTACACATCCCCGCTGGGATTGGGAATGCTCTGCAATCAGGGCGACCACTTCTATCCCGAACCGCGGGTCCGTGCCTCGACCACCCACGCGGACGCACATGGTGTCGGCTACGACCGCACCCGGGCAACCGGCTCCGGATACAGCCACGAGTACGCCCCGGGCATCGCGACGATCTTCGAAGAGATCACGACCACGCCGGAGAACCTGCTGCTGTTCTTCCACCACGTGCCGTACACCTATCGCCTGAAGTCCGGGAAGACGGTCATCCAGCACATCTACGACACCCACTACGACGGTGCGGCTCGCGTCGTGCTGTACTCCCAGGCCTGGGCCCGGCTGGAGGGACACATCGACCAGCGACGCTTCCACGAGGTGGCGCAGAAGTTCGCTGGCCAGATCACCCATTCGGCGCTGTGGCGCGACTCGATCGTCGGCTACTTCAACAAACTCTCCGGCATCGCCGACACGGTCAAGCGCCGGTAGCCGCGCCAGTCGATAACGAACGCGGCGTTCCCCTTCGCGGTCCGGCGTGCAACGCCTGCATTCGGTCGCGCTGGGAGCCGGTTCGGGCTCTGGTAACCGTGCGGCACGGGAACGGTCCCCTTCCTCCCTGCGGAATCGGACGAGGTTTTGTGCCTGGTCGGCTTCTCCACCACGCCAGCTCCGGACCTGAGATGGCAAAGCCCGGC
Source organism: Catenulispora rubra (assembly GCF_015356825.1). Taxonomy (GTDB): domain Bacteria; phylum Actinomycetota; class Actinomycetes; order Streptomycetales; family Catenulisporaceae; genus Catenulispora; species Catenulispora rubra. The sequence continues at coordinate 7,357 of NZ_JAACYW010000003.1, forward strand.
GCGCGCCGCGGACCCGGGGCCCACCGCCTGGTGGAGCCCCGGGACCCCAGCCGGCACGACAGCCCGGACCAGAACGGATCAGTCGGGCCTGCGCACCGTGAAGTCGCCGCCGAGAAACACCGCCTCCGGGTCGTCCGGAAGCTGCGGCGCCAGCCCGGCCAGCAGCTCGGCGGCATGGACCTCGGAGTCGTCCTTCGGCTCGAAGCCCAGGCGGCGCGCGGGGGCGAGGTCCCACCAGGCGCGGGTGTTCGCGGAGACGCCGTAGACGATCTCGTACTTGAAATCCGCGACGAGGAGGGCGTTGAACAGCCGTACAGCGTCGCCCGGACTGAGCCAGGTGGCGAGCATCCGCCGGGTGAACGGCTGCGCGTAGCACGCACCGATCCGGACACAGGCCACCGACATGTCGTGGCGGTCCGCGTAGAACGAGCCGAGCGCCTCGCCGAAGATTTTGCTGACTCCGTAGTACGTATCGGGACGGGGACGGACGTCCACGCTGACGTCCTCGTCGACGAAATCGGCTCGCCGGTGGTAGCCGACGGCATGGTTGCTGCTCGCGTAGACCACACGCCTGACACCGGCACGGCGTGCGGCCTCGAAGACCTCGTAGGTGCCGAAGATGTTCACGTGCAGGATCTTCGGGAACCGGGCCTCGACCGGGATGCCCGCGAGATGAATCACCGCGTCGACGCCTGCCATGGCTTCGTCCAGAGCGGCGGCGTCCGTGATGTCGCCGACGATCCAGTCCTCGCCCGGCTCACTCGGCGCGGCCAGGTCGAACCCGCGGATCGTCCAGCCCAGATCGGCCAGGCCATCGCGCACGAGGGCACCCACGCCGCCGGCGATACCCGTGATCAGCACCGTCTTCGACGGGGAATGCTCAGTCACTGACAACCAACTTTCCGTTGATCCGCCGAGGGACTCCCAGCGGGTTGTCCTCTTGAAGTTCCGCCGGCAGCGAGGCGGCCGGGGCATCCTGCCAGCAGACCGTTCTGGTCCAGCGGCGGATCGCGGCAGCGCCGACCGAGGTCGCCGTCGAGGTCGACGAAGGGTACGGGCCGCCGTGGTGCATCGCCCACGTGACCGCCACACCTGTCGGATAGCCGTTCCACACGACCCGGCCGGACCGCGCCGCGAGTACCACGGCGACGCGATGGGCCATCGAGTCCGGGCCGTGTTCGTTCGAGCCACTGTGGACCGTTCCGGTGAGTGAGCCCGGGACGAGTGACAGCACCGCGGTCAGCTCCGCTTCGTCGGCGTATTCGACCACGATGACCACCGGACCGAAGTCCTCCTCCAGCAGAAGCGCCAGCCGCTCCTCGTCGATGATGTCCATGGCTTTGGTGAACATGACGCGGGGCGAGGCGGCATCGTCGCCGACACCCCGCGCGACGACCGAGACACCGGGCAGAGCCATCCTGGCCTCAAGCCCCGCCACGAATGCCTGGCGGATGCCGGATGTGAGCATGACCGGTGCGGGAAGCGGCGCCACGGACGCAGCGAGCGCCGCACGCAAGCGATCACCATCGGCACCGGCGGGAACGAGGACCAGACCCGGCTTGGTGCAGAACTGGCCACCACCGAGCGTGAACGACGCGGCGAGTCCCGCGCCGATCGCTCCGGCCCGCTCCAGGGCTGCGATCGGCGTGACGACCAGCGGGTTGACCGAGCCCAGCTCGCCGAAGAACGGGATCGGGTCGGCGCGCGCGGCGGCCGCGTCGAACAGCGCTCGCCCGCCGACAGTCGATCCGGTGAAGCCGACCGCTCGCACGAGCGGATCCCGTACCAGTTCGAGCCCTGCGGCAAGTCCGTGGACCATGCCGACGACATGGGCGGAGAGCCCGGACCGCGTCGCGGCTTCCCGCAAGGCGACCAGGCATCGCTGCGAGGTCGCCGGATGTCCGGGATGAGCCTTGACGATGACCGGGCAGCCGGCGGCGAGCGCGCTGGCCGTGTCGCCGCCGGCGACGGAGAAGGCGAGCGGGAAGTTGGAGGCCGCGAACACGGCGACCGGTCCGAGCGGAACCTGGCTTCGGCGGACGTCGGGCCGAGGTGCGGGCGCCGCCGCCGGATCGGCGTGGTCGATCGTCGCGTCGAGCCATGCGCCGTCCTCGGCGACCTCGGCCATGAATCGCAGTTGGAAGGTCGTGCGGGCCATCTCGGCACGGAGCCTGGACTCACCCAGCGCCGTCTCTCGGTCGGCCAAGGCGACGATCTCCTCGGCATCCTCCTCCAGCCGGTCGGCCGCGGTCCGCAAGAACCTCGCGCGCCCTGCCAGGCCTGCGGCTTGGAGCTGGGGGCCGGTACTCGCGGCGGCGCGGACGACGGCGCGCAGCTCCTGCGCCGTCGTGACGGACCCGACACGTTCGACGCGTCCGCCGGTGCGCGCGTCGACGGACCAGATATCAGTGTTCTCCGGATCAGAGCTCACGATGTGCCTCGGCGATCAGGGCTCGGATGAGATCGAGATCGCCGGATCCGGCGAGCCCGGCGTGGTATATCCGGACGCCGGAAGCACCCGCCGAACGCACGGCATCCAGCGTTGCCAGTGCGCCTTCCGCGGTGGCGCCCCAGCCTCCGACACCCTGCAGGCCGGCGAAGACGCGCAAGCCGGTTCGCGCCGCATCTGTGGTGAGGGAAACGGTCTGGGCCGCGCCATCCGGAGTCCCCCAGCACTTCACGACGACGCCGTCGGCCTCGGCCGGCAGTGCGGCCGGATCCAGGCCGGTGTTGGCGTCTGTTCGATACGGCTGCGGGCTTGCGTGGAAGGCCACGGAGAAATCGGGATCACCACGCCGGTCACGAACAGTCTTCGCGACCTCCGAGCGAAGCCGGTCCGCGATGCGCGCGCGCATCGCCAGTACGGGGAGTGCCAGATCCGGCCCGAGCGTCGTCTCTATCGCCTGGCTCGGACTCGCCTCGGGGTCGGGCCGACCGGCCGATCCGCTGAACCGTCCGTCCAGGGCCCCCGTGACGGTTTCCCTCAGGTACTTGAGATCAATACCCGCAAGCAGGTATTCCGCCCTGCAGAACTCGCAGAAGCACAGCGAGAACAGGAACTGCTCTGCTTCGTCCAGCGCTATCCCGGCCACCTTGTCGTGGGCGTGCAGGTGGTCGAAGCCATACCAGCCGCATGCTTCGAACTCGATTCCTGCGATGTCCTCCCGAGCTGCGACATCGGCGGCCAGGCGGACGGCGTAGTCGCGCATCAGTGGTCGCGCGGGGCACAACGCCCATTCGTATCGGTCTCCATAGGCGTTGACCACGGCGGCGCCGACGTCGGCTCCGGGCGGCGCGTCCCGGTGGTTGACCACGACCCAGGCGTGGGTCGACACCCCCGCCGCCGCGAGCGCTCTCGTGGCTGCCCCGAACGGGTCGGGGCCGTGGACCCAGGCCTGAGGCGCGGGCCGCAGGCCGGCCCCGGACCACAGGCGGGTGTCAGGCGGGAAATAGGCCGCGCTGTGGTCTGCGACGACGACGCGGTGCCGCGGATGTCTCGGAGTCAATGCCCTGGTGGCGTGGTAGACCGCGGCCAGTGTCACATGGTCGGCGCCGAGATCGGCGATCAGATTCGCTGCCTCAGGGTCGCCAACCACATCCCACGGATACAGGTACGCGCCGGCGTCGAAAGACCGCGCCATGTCAGAACCTCGGCCGGCGGCCGGTGAAATGCGGCTGGGCCAGGCGCATGTGCGCGAGGTCGTCGCGGCTGTGTATGCCGCATCGCTGGTACTGCTCGTGCAGTCGGGCCAGGGCGTCGCGGTCGATCTCCACGCCCAAGCCGGGGCCGGTGGGCACCCGCAACGCTCCGCCCGAGAAGTTCAGAACCCCGGGCTGGATCACTTCCTCGGTCTTCCAGGGGAAGTGTGTGTCGAGCGCATAGGTCAGGTTCGGCGTCGCGGCGGCCAGGTGGGTCATGGCGGCCAGGCTGATCCCGAGGTGGGTGTTCGAGTGCATCGACAGCCCCAGGCCGAAGGTGTCGCAGATGCCGGCCAGTCGCTGCGACTGGTGTAGACCGCCCCAGAAGTGGTGGTCAGACAGGATCACCTGCACCGCACCGAGGCGTACCGACTCGGGGATGTCGGCGAACGCGGTCACGCACATGTTGGTGGCCAACGGCAGCGAGGTCCGAGCCGCCACCTCGGCCATGCCCGAGATCCCTGGTGTCGGGTCCTCCAGATATTCGAGCTCGCCTTCCAACTCCTTGGCGACACGCAGGCTGGTCTGCACGGTCCAGTTCGCGTTGGGGTCCAGGCGCACCGGATGGTCCGGGAAGGCCGCTCGCAGTGCTTTGACAGCCTCGATCTCCTCCTCGGGGGCGAAGACTCCGCCCTTGAGTTTGAGCGAGCCGAAGCCGTAGGTGTCCACCATGCGGCGGGCCTGGGCGACGATCCCGTCTGGGTCGAGGGCGGTTCCCCAGTCATCGGGGGCGAAACTCGACGATCCCGCCGGATGCTCGGCCCACTTGTAGAACAGGTAGGCACTGAAGTCCACCGTGTCCCGGACGGCGCCGCCGAGCAGGTCGGCGACCGGTCGGCCCAAAGCCTTGCCCTGGATGTCCAAGAGCGCGACCTCGAAGGCTCCGACGACCTGCGCGACGGTCTTGTCGCGGCTGGCCGGGCCGATCAGCTCGGTGAAGCTGCTCGACACGACGTTCCCGAGCACCTCCGTGACCCGGCTGGTCAGACCGTGCAGGTCGAACACGTCCAGCCCGGGCAGCGCAGCGACGCCGACGGCCAGCAGGGCCAGGGTCGCGTCGTCGCCGTAGGCCTCGGATATACCGGTGATCCCGGCGGCGGTGTGCACCTCGATGATGGAACGCAGCTGGTAGGGCTGGTGGCATCCGGATGCGTTGAGCAGCGGCGGATCCTGGACCGCGACCGGGGTGACGGCTGTCGCCGTGACGACGAGCAGGTCGCCTGTGCGGCGATCGGAGCCGGGCATCAGGCGGCCACCACCACGCCGTGCTCGACCAGGACCCGGCGGCCGTCGGCAATGAGACCCGCCAGCTGCTCGACGTGGTCGGGGCGCGCCTCGGACAGTGGCGGCCGAACCGGCCCGACGTCCAACCCGTCGAGTCGGACGCCCGCCTTCACCAAGGACACGGCGTACCCGACGCCTTGGTTGCGGAGCTCGACCAGCGGCTTGTAGAACCGGTCGATCAGCTCCGCGGTGAGTACGGCGTCGTGGTTCCGGTACGCGCTGTAGAAGGCCATCGCGATGTCGGGTGCGAAGCAGAACGCCGCCGAGGAGTAGTTCGTGACACCGACGCCCGCGTAGGCGAGTTGCGACAGTTCAGCGGTCGGCAGGCCGTTGAGGAAATGCAGCGCGTCGTACCCGTGGCGTTGCCGGACGGCGCTGACGATGCGCTGCATGAGGTCGACGTCGCCCTTGCCCTCCTTGAATCCGACGATGTTCGGCACGCCGGCGAGCTCCGCTGCCGACTCGGGAGTGAAGATCGCGTTGTCACGCTGGTAGATGATGATGTCGAGACTGGTCGCCGCGGCCACGGCGGTGTAGTGGTCGCGCAGACCCGCCTGCGTCCCGTTGACCAGATACGGCGGCAACACCAGCAGTCCGTCGGCGCCGGCCGCCTCGGCGGCTGCGGCGTATCCCTTGGCGATCTCGACACCGTATCCGACGCCCGCGATCACCGGGACGCGCCCAGCGGCGGTCGCCACAGCGGTACGCACGACGTCGGTGTATTCGTCCAGTCTCAGGGTCCAGAATTCACCGGTGCCGCAGGCGGCGAAGACCGCGGCCGGACCGCCGATCGGCGTATCCCGCAGATCGACGCGGGAGGCGACGTGCGAGGCGAAGGCGTCGAGGTCGACACCTGCGGCTCGGCCGTCGTCGAGCCGATGGAATGGGGTGACGGGAAAGAAGAGCAAGCCGTCGAGACGGCTGACGAGTTCGGATCCAACGCTGGTCACAGTGCTCGACCTTTCTCTGTGTTCTGATAGCGGCGGCCGTTCGAGCGGGAAACGTCATGTGCGCAGCTCGGACCCCATGGCCACGGCGTCGCAGTCGCAGTCGGAGCGCCTCGCCCACGTCCGCCGGCTTTGTCGTGGGCCGCTGCTTCTGCTGGGAGTCAACCCGAGCGGCATCCGGGCGGCAATCGTTTGCCATCAGTTGCCATCAGAGGTTTCATGAACCTATGCGCAGCCACCCCGAGCCTGGTCAGGCCCGCCCGGTCACCATCAACGACATCGCCAGAGTGACCAATGTGGCCGCCTCGACCGTGTCCCGCGCGCTGAACAACCCGGGCCGGGTCAACCCGGCGACGCGCGAACGCATCCAGGCGGCCGCGCAGCAGCTCAACTACGTCCCGAACTCGCAGGCGCGCGCCCTGACCTCGGGCCGCACCGAGACTGTCGCGCTGCTCGTGTCGGACGTGACGAACCCCTTCTACTTCGGGATCATCCGCGGAACGCAGCGCGCCCTGAACGCTGCCGGATACGCACAGATGCTCATCGACATCGCGGAGAACGCGGGCGGGCTGGAAGTGGAGGTGCTGCACAAGATGCGCCGCTCGATGGACGGCGCGATAGTCGCCGGGTCCCGCCTGACCGACAAGGCGCTGAGCGCGCTGGCCGAGGAGATGCCGCTGGTGGCCATCAACCGCAACCTGCGGGACAACCCGGGCGTCATCATCGACACGCCCGGCGCCGTCCAACACGCCGTCGAACACCTTGCGTCGCTCGGCCACCGGCGGATCGCCTACGTCTCCGGTCCGTCCAACTCGTGGCCGAACGGCGCGCGCTGGCGCGCGATGGGCATCGCCGGCCGGCGGCTGGTGCTGCACGTCAGCATGGTCGGCCCGTTCTCGCCGGTCCAGGAGTCCGGCACGGCGGCCGCCGACGCGGTGCTCAACACCGGCGCCACCGCCTGCGTGGCCTACAACGACCTCCTCGCCATCGGCATGCTGAACCGGCTGCGCGAGCGCGGCGTCCGCGTACCCGACGAACTGAGTGTGGTCGGCTGCGACGACATCTTCGGCGCCGACTTCTGCAACCCGCCGCTGACCACCCTGACCGCGCCGATCGAGCGGGCCGGCGGCGTCGCGGCGTCGATGCTGCTGGCGCGGCTCAAAGCCACGACGACCTCGGCGCTTCACACCATCGTGCTGCCCACTCATCTCACCGTCCGCGATTCCACCGGACCGGTGCCGCGACCGACACGCGACATCGCTTGACCTCGGTCGCAGAGCGGTGGCGGGTCCGGAGGTCCCGGGGTGCAATGGGCTTGCGTCGGTGTGAGGCGCAGGACTGTCCCCACGAGACTGTCCCCGCGAGAAGGGAAGGCGATCGCGACATGTCGGAGTCCGCATCTTCGCTGCAGTACGACACGCTGTGTGTGCGTCGGCCGGGCCTCACCCGTGACCTCCCGCCGGGTAAGGACGAGCTCCAGTGGGTGGTCAACACCGCGACGCTGATCTTCGGTGAGCGTGACGCCGTGCTGGTGGACACCTTCCTCACCATCGAGCAGAACCAGCAGCTCGTCGACTGGGTCAAAGCCCACGACCGGAACCTGGCCTACATCTACCTCACGCACGGCCACGGCGACCACGCCTTCGGCGTCAAACAGCTCCTCGAAGCGTTTCCCGACGCCAAGGCCATTGCCAGCGCAGCGGTGGCGGCCAAGGCGAAGCTCGAGGGCACGCCGCCGTTCATCGACGACTTCTGGATCGCGCGTTTTCCGGGGCAGGTACCGCAACCGCAGGTGTTCCCCGAGGTCCTCGACGGCGACAGCTTCACCCTGGAGGGACATCCGCTCAAGGTCATCGAGACCGGCTTCACCGACACCGAGGGCAGCACGGCGCTGTGGGTGCCGGATCTGCGGCTGGTGGTGGCCGGGGACGTCGCTTACAACGGGATCCACCAGTACCTGGGCGAGACCAGCACGGAATCGCGGCAGGAATGGATGCAAGCCACCGACACACTCGCCGCCCTCGACCCGGAGTACGTCGTGGCCGGCCACAAGAACCCCGACCTGCCCGACGACCCGCAGATCCTCGCTGAGACCAAGCAGTACCTGGCGGACTTCAACCGGCTCGACGCCCAGACTGCGACGGCGACTGAACTCTACGAGGCCATGCTCACGCTTTACCCGGACCGCGCCAACCCCGGTTCGCTGTGGGGCGGAGCGAACCGGGCCAAGAAAACCGATCCTTAGGCCTGAGCTGCTGGCAACCGGCCCGCGGCAGACGGCGCCGGACAGGCGACGGAGCGGAAGCCAGACCCCTCCTACTAGTTCTGACTTCCGCCCCCTGCGTGACGCGGTCCCAGAGTGCTTAAGGACCGTCACTGCTCCCAAGCACCAGGTCAGCTGTGTCTCCTACTGCATGGCCCACTTCTGATAGGCGCCGCCGTTGCAGGTCTGGAGCGTGATCAGGGTGCCATTGGCGGCCTGCCCGTTCGGGACGCCCAGGCACAGTCCGGACGCCGCCGGTGTGGTGATCGTGCCGTCGGCGTGGAGGACCCACTGCTGATTGGTTCCGCCGGTGCAGCTCCAGATGCCGACCGGGCTACCACTCGTCTTCGCGCCGCCCAGGTCGTCCAGACACTTGAGGCTGGCACCGCTGTAGACCTGGATGGCATTGGAGTAGGTGTGCGTCCACGTCTGGTTGCCACCGCCACCGCAGGTCCAGATCTCGACCTGGGTGCCATTGGTGGTGCTGCCGCCCGGCACGTCCAGGCAGGTGCTCGACGCCGAGAGCACCAGCTCGCCGACTGTCGAGGGCGCCCCGACGCTGAGGGCGAGGTCGTCGCCGTAGCCGGGGGTGCTGTTGCCCGACGCGTTCCACGCATAGATGGTGGCGCTGGTATTGGTCGCGCCGGTGGTGAAGACGACAGTCTGGTCGGTGTAGGCAGTGGTGTTGGCGCATCCTCGGGCCTCGGCGCCGCCGAAGTTCTTCACGCCGATGTATTCACACTGACCCGCGGTCCCGCTCTTGGCCCAGCCGGTGAGGGTGTACGTGGTCTTCGGAGTCAGGCCGGTGATGGTCTGCTCGGCGCCGGCGTTCGGCGGGGTCTGCACGGCGTAGCTGCCCGAGTGGGCGTTGCCGGCCACGACCGTGGTGCCGCGATAGCAGTTCCAGCCGGTGCAGTCTCCGGACTCGAACCCGGCGTTCTGGATGACCTCCAGGCCGGTCGGCGCGTCGTAGGCACCGATGTTGTGCGTGCCGGTGGTGGTGACGGGGTTGCCGTAGAAGTCATGGCTGCCCATGTCGCAGCCGGTGATGCCGGCACACGCGTTGGTACCGGCACCGAACGCCGGCGAACCCGGCGTCAGGCTGTAGGCGAGCGTCGGCATGCCGACGCTGTCGTTGCCGGCGAGGTTGAGCTTGGGGTCGGCGGCCAGGGAGTGGCTGTCCTGTCCGCTGCCGGCCTGGTAGGCGGCCAGTCCGGTGTAGGCGGTGCCGTCGTAGGTGAACGTGGGCGTCCTGCCGCCGCTGACGTAGAACAGGTTGTTGTCGAGGGTCGCCGTGGAGGTGGCGTTCACCATCTCCGGCAGCGTGGAGTAGACGATGTTGTTCTTGATGACTGCGTGTGAGGGGGCGGGGTGGGCGCCCTGTGCGAGCCACGGGTGGCCGTCGCCCGGGCTGTGGTAAAAGGTGTTGCTATAGATGTTGGTGGTGGTAGGCGCGCTGGCGGCGCCGGCGGACACCAGCACATCGGGCATGGTTCCGCCCGAGTGCTGCTGGTTGTTGGCGCAGACGTTGTACCGGAAGGTGTTGTTGACGTCGTAGTTGCTGTCGATGGTCCCGATGCAGTAGCCGTCGCTGTCGTGGCCGTAGCTGTACTGCACGGTGTCGTTCTGGTTGCCGTCGTCGAACTCGAACGAGCCGCCGTCGAGACCGGTCGAGTGGTTGGCGTAGGACTCGTCGTACTCTTCGGTACAGCTGTGGCAGAACCACTGCCACAGCCCTGAAGGGGTGCTGTTGCTGCAGCCGGTGGCGTTGTTCAGCCAGCACTGCCCGGAGTCGTGGACGACGCTGTGGGTGACCAGTGCGTTGTTCATCGCGGTGAGCAGGATGCCGTCACCGTTGACGTTGTAGGCGGAGGAGTTCTCGATGGTGAACCCCGACCCGAAGGTCGCGTTCGACGGCGGAACGGGTGATCCCACTGGAAAGGCGCCCCAGTAGCCGCCCAGGAAGATTCCCTCCGACACCTTGCTGTCGTGCGCGGTCACGCTGTCGATCACGACGTCGCTGATCGTCTCGCCCGCGACGTTCGGGTAGATGTAGACCTCGCCGTCGAGGCCGCGATTCTTCTGGTCGAAGGTCGCGCCGTGCACGTTCAGGTTGGTCAGGTGGAAGTGATGCAGGCTCGCGGTTGCCGTGTTGCCGGTGATGTACACGCCGAAGTGCACTCCACCGACGATCTCCAGGTTGCTGATGTCCCAGAAGGACTGATCGTTCAGCTCCACAACAGCGTTGTCTGCGGACCCGTCATTGATGACCGGCAGCGCACCCGTGCCGTACGCGTCGATCGAGATCGCCGCGGCAGCCGAGCCCGACCCGGCCGGATGCAGTGCACCGCTACACGTCGTTCCCCGGGCGAACAGAATCTGATCCCCGGCGCCGTAGGTGACGGCGTTGACGGACGCCACGTTGTTCCACGGGCTGGCCTGCGTTCCGTTGCCGTTCGTACCCTGGGAGCAGTCCACGTAGTGCGCGGAGGCTGCGGCCTGCGCCGGGACCGCCGCGACGAACGTGAGATAGCCGACCGGGATCGCTAAGGCGGCGATCAAGCCCACGAGCCGCCGGCGCCATCGGGCGCCGACGCGGTGTCTGTGCGACATCTGTCACTCCTTTGACAAATCAGTGATTACGGAACCGCGGTGCGGATAGCGGCGCACGTTGATGGTCGAACTCTGCGATCACTGCCGAACGGTGAGCGGTTCGGTGGTCGGCGCTCGCTTCGCCAGCGTCAGGCGAGTTTGCCGGCGATGATCTGGGCGGCTTGGGCGGTCAGGACGTAGGAGTCCCAACGGGCCAGGACCGTGCCCTTGTCGTCGATGAGCAAGGTCGTCGGTGCGTTGGTCACTTGGTACTGACTGGCTCGAACGCGCCCGGGGTCGCCGGTCAGGCGGATATTCCCGAGCTGCCAGTCGTAGTAGGTGTTGGTCAAAGCGCTCGCGGTCGCGCCGCTCTCATCGACGATCTCCGCGGTCAGTCCCTTGGCGCCATACTGGGTCAGCAGACTTGTGATCTCGACAGCCTGGCTGCGCGAAGGGGTGGCCGCGGTGTCAGGCTGGGTGGCCAGGAACGCCACCAGGTGCACGTTGCCCGTCGGCGCCAGACGTCCCAGGACGTCGGTCGACGCCGCCGACTTGGTCGGGCCGGAGGCGGCGTCGTGGTGAGGCCACCAAAGCAGGCCGGCCACAGCGACCGCCACCGCGAACGCACACACCAAGACGATGAGGCTCTGAACGCGCCTTGCCGAAAATGCTGCGACGCCTGGCGAAGACGGTCGGCGCACGGTTCGCTCGGTTGAGCCTTGATAAGACACGTATCGCTCCTTCAACGGGTTGAAGGCATCGCTCACAGGAAGCGGTGCGATGTGGGACTTGATCGGTGAGCGACGTGCGACCCCGTGTTCCATTGACCGGTCTACGCTCCGTGGCGTCGAACGTTAACGGCAGATGTCGCTCTCGTCAACCATGACTGCGACGACCCGGAATCTGTGCCCTGACATGCAGGTCCTTCCGGCAGCAACAGCAAGGGCCACCAGGTCCGCAGCACCGCTCACCGATTCGCTGCGATCGGGACTATTGACGATTACAAAACCGAGGGGCTACGTTTCGTTTCACTTTTGTGGACCGGTCAACGTAGAGAGGGATTCCATGGCGCCGACGGCAGAGGTGGCCGCGCTTGCGGGGTCACCAGGCATGAGTCCGACCGCCGGCACATGGCTTCGACACCGGCCGGACGATCGGCCGGGACGCACGACCATCGCACCAGGGATCGCCGCGGTGGCCTCGCACCACCTCTTGTCCCACCACAACGCTCATCCAGTCGATCTCGGGTCCGCCGCACCTTCCGGTGCGGTGGATCTGCTGACCGGGCGTCCCTCTCATCTGGCCGGGGCAGGCGCCGCGGTCCTGAAGCCAGGAAGATGATCATGTCCCGTTCATCACAGACCGCCGCCGCGCCGGCGCTCGCTGCCGGTCGCGTCGATCCGGCGGCCGCGGCGCAAACCGCTTCGGAGTCACCAGCTACGTTCGCGAACGTTCTGGATCTGCAGGGGGTGCCAAGCACGGCGCTGCCCGGGGATCCCACCAATAATGTGAATCCGATCGGAGTGTTCGCCGACCTCGGGGCGTGGCACGCCTATGCGCTGCCGAAGGCCGGGAACACCGCCTCGTACGGCGCGTTCACGGGGCCGTTGTACATCGCGCAGGAGTATCCGTGGTGGCTGAGCAAGGGCATCAGCCATCTAACGCTGTCCGAGGGCGGGCAGGCGATCGACCTGGCGAACGCGTTGAACCCGGCCTTCACCTCGCTGCCGGGCCTGCTGCGGCAGAGCTTCGACGTCGACGACCTGCGGGTCACGATGGAGCTGCGCTACGTCAGTAACCGGACGGCGATGGTGCAGGCGTTCGTGGAGAACACGAGCGGTCGGCCCCGGACGCTCGGCGCGGGGTGGACCGGGTCGCTGCTGCGGCCAGCTGATGAGCCGATCAAGAGCGCGCCGTCGTTGCAGGCGACAGCGACCGGCGTCGAGGTCGGGTTCGCAAAGGTGCGCCAGACGCAGGACTACCTCACCGATGGGACCGAGAAGTTCCAGGTGACACACGCCGAGCCGGTGACGACTTCGGTGGCCGACGATTCCTACACGACGACGCTGAACGAGCCACTGGCCCTGGAGCCCCACGGTAGCCGGGCCCTGACATGGACCGAGTCGTACACGTTCACCGCCTCGGACTACGCCGCCGAGCAGCCGGTCGTGGCCCGCACCCTGGCGGCGCCGTCGGCGGTGGCCGCGGCTGACGAGCAGCGCTGGCGCGGCTACGTCACTGCCGCCACGCGCGGCGTCCCCGTCGGGGAGCGGCAGCGGCTGGCGGTGAAGTCGGTCGAGACGCTGATCACCAACTGGCGCAGCCCCGCCGGGGCGTTGCGGCGCGACGGGGTGACGCCGTCGATCTCCAACAAGTGGTTCAGCGGCTTCTGGTCCTGGGACAGCTGGAAGCAGGCGGTCGGCACTGCGGTGTTCGACCCGGCCCTGGCCGAGTCGCAGATCCGCTCCATGTTCGACTACCAGGTCACAGCAGCCAGCCTGGACCGTCCGCAGGACGCCGGGATGATCCCGGACTGCATCTTCTACAACGACCCGGCGCACGGCGGCGGCAACTGGAACGAGCGGAACTCCAAGCCGCCGCTGGCCGCGTGGGCTGTGTGGTCGGTGTTCCAGCGCAACGGCGACGTCGGTTTCCTGGAAGAGATGTATCCGAAACTGGTGGCGTACCACGACTGGTGGTATCGCAACCGAGACCACGACCACAACGGGCTGGCCGAGTACGGCTCGACGGTGGACCCCGTGAACGTCACCGACGAGGACAAGCGGTTGGCCGCGGCGTGGGAGAGCGGGATGGACGACGCACCGCGCTTCGACGCGGCGCTGGGCACCGAAGTGGTGCCGAACACTGATGCTTCAGGGAACACTGTCGGCTACTCGCTGACCCAGGAGTCCGTCGATCTGAACTCCTACCTGGCCGCCGAGAGCGGTGTCCTGGCCCAGATCGCCGATCGCCTGGGCCGCCACGCCGACGCCGCCGGCTTCCAGGCCTCCGCCGCAGCGGTGGCGTCCGCGGTGCAGCAGAAGATGTACGACCCGGCCAGCGGCTGGTTCTACGACATCTCACTGGCCACCGGCGAACTGCTGACGGAACGCGGCCGCGGCATCGAGGGCGTGGTGCCGTTGTGGGCGGGCGTCGCCACGCCGGAGCAAGCGGCGGCCGTCCGCACGAATCTGGTGTCGCCGACGGAGTTCAACACGCATCTGCCGTTCCCGACGGTAGCGGCGAGTTCGCCGTACTACGAGTCGACCAGCTACTGGCGTGGCTCGGTGTGGATAGACCAGGCGTATTTCGCCATCGAGGGCCTGAAGCGCTACGGCTACACCGACGACGCGGCGGCGCTGGCGGACAAGCTGCGCGCGAACGCGGCCGGGATGCTGGGCGACGGTCCGCTGATGGAGAACTACGACTCGTCGGACGGCTCCGCGACGTGCTCTCAGGGGTTCAGCTGGTCGGCGGCCTTGTTGTTGGCGCTGGAGCACTGACCGTGTGCTGACACGGCGGCGATAGCAGAGAGCTGCAGGTCTGGCCGTTCTTGTACCGGCCGTCGCCTGCGGCTCCACTGCCCGCCCGAGAGCAGTCAAGCGCCGGACCGGTGACAGGGCGATCGGGATCCTGACACCGGTACGCCGCGCAAAATGCGGTGCTCGTTGGACGGTGGTCGTTGCGGCAGCGGAAGCCAGACCCCTTCTACAGGTCTGACTTCCGCCCTGGCTAAGATGGCCCCAGTGTGCCTAAGGACCGTCGCCGCTCAGCAACGTAGGTCAGCTGTGCCTGTCACTGCACAGCCCACTTCTGGTATGTGCCGCCGTTGCAGGTCTGGAGCGTGACCAGGGTGCCGTCGGCGCTCTGCCCGTCGGGAACGCCCAGACACAGTCCGGGCGCCGCCGGTGTGGTGATCGTGCTGTCGGGGTTGAGGACCCACTGCTGGTTGGTTCCGCCGGTGCAGCTCCAGATGGCGACCGGGCTGCCGCTCGTCTTGGCGCCGCCCAGGTCGTCCAGGCACTTAAGGTTGGTGCCGTTGTAGACCTGGATGGCGTTGCCGTAGGTGTGCGTCCACTTCTGGTTGCCGCCGCCGTTGCAGGACCAGATCTCGACCTGGGTACCGTTGGTGGTGCTGACGTTCGGGACGTCCATGCAGGTGTTCGACGCCGAGAGCACCAGTTGGCCCGTGGTCGATGGCGCGCCGACGCTGAGGGCGAGGTCGTCGGCGTGGCCGGCGGTCGTGTTGCCCGGCGCGTTCCACGCATAGATGGTGGCGCTGGTGTTGGTCGCGCCGGTGGTGAAGACGACAGTCTGGTCGGTGTAGGCGATGGTTTTGGCGCATCCTCGGGCTTCGGCGCCGCCGAAGTTCTTCACGCCGATGTATTCACACTGACCCGCGGTCCCGCTCTTGGCCCAGCCCGTGAGGGTGTACGTGGTCTTCGGGGTCAGGCCGGTGATGGTCTGCTCGGCACCGGCATTCGGCGGGGTCTGCACGGCGTAGCTGCCTGAGTGGGCGTTCCCGGCCACGACCGTGGAACCGCCGTAGCAGGTCCAGCCGGTGCAGTTCCCGGACTCGAAGCCGGCGTTCTTGATGACCTCCAGGCCGGTCGACGCCTCATAGGCGCCGATGTTGTGCGCGCCCGTCGTGGTGACAGGGTTGCCGTAGAAGTCACGGCTGCCCATGTCGCATCCGCTGATGCCGGCACACACGTTGGTTCCGGCACCGAACGCTGGCGAACCCGGAGCCAAGGCGTAGGCGAGCGAAGGCATGCCGACGCTGTCGCTTCCTGCCAGATTGAGCTTGGGATCGGCCGCCAGAGAGTGACTCTCCTGCCCGCTGCCGGCCTGATAGGCGGCCAGGCCACTGTAGGCCGTGCCGTTGTAGGTGAACGTGGGCGCCTTGCCGGAGTTGACGTAGTACAGGTTGTTGTCGAGCGTCACCGTGGAGGTGGCGTTCACCACCGCCAGCAGCGTGGAGTAGACGATGTTGTTCTTCACGATTGCGTGCGAGAGGGTGGGATCGCCGCTCTGCGTGAGCCACGGGTTACCGTTGCCGGGGTTGTGGTAGAAGGTGTTGTTGTAGATCTGGGTGGTGGTCGGCGCGCCGGCGTCGGTGACCAACAGCACGTCGGATGTGCTACTGCCCGAATCCTGCTGGTTGTTCGCGCAGACGTTGTACCGGAAGATGTTGTTGACGTCCAGATTGCTGTCGATGGTCGCGATGCAGTAGCCGTCGTTGTCGTGGCCGTAGCTGTACTGCACGACGTTGTTCTGGTTGCCGTTGTCGAACTCGAACGCACCGGCGTCATTACCGCCGGAGTGGTTGTTGTAGGACTCGCTGTACTGGACGGTGCAGTTGTTGCAGTACCACTGCCACAGACCTGAAGACGAGCCGTCGCAGCCGGTGGCGTTGTTCATGCGGCACTGCCCGGAGTCGTGAGCGACGCTGTGGGTGACCAGCGCGTTGTTCATCGCGGTGAGCAGGATGCCGTCACCGCCGACGTTGTAGGCGGAGGAGTTCTCAACGGTGAACCCCGACCCGAGGGTCGCGTTCGTCGGCGGCGTCGGCGATCCCATCGGGAAGGCGCCCCAGTATCCGCCCAGGAAGATTCCCTGCGAGACCTTGCTGTCGTGCGCGGTCACGCTGTCGATCACGACGTCGCTGATCGTCTCGCCCGCCACGTTCGGGTAGACATACACCTCTCCGTCCACGCCGCGCTCCTTCTGGTTGAAGGTCGCGCCGTGCACGTCCAGGTTGGTCAGGTGGAAGTGATGCAGGCTGGCGCTCGGCGTGTTGCCGGTGATGTACACGCCGAAGTGCACTCCGCCGACGATCTCCAGATTGCTGATGTCCCAGAAGGACTGATCGTTCAGCTCCACGGCAGCGTTGTCTGCGGACCCGTCGTTGATGACCGGCCGCGCGCCGGTCCCGTAGGCGTCCACTTTGATCGTCGCGCTCGAGGAGCCGGAGCCGGGGGCGTGCAACGCGCCGGTACACGTCGTTCCACGAGCGAACAGGATGCTGTCGCCGGGGCCGAACGTCGTGGCGTTGACCGATGCCAGGCTGTTCCACGGACTGCTTTGCGTTCCGGTGCCGTTCGTGCCCCGGGAGCAGTCCACGTAGTGCGCGGGGCCCGCAGCCTGCGCCGGGGCGGCCACGGCCAGCGTGAGATAGCCGACGGGAATCGCCAGGACGGCCACCAAGCCGACGAGCCGCCGGCGCCATCGGGCGCCGACGCGGTGTCTGTGCGACATCTGTCACTCCTTTGACAAATCAGTGATTACGGAAGCGCGATGCGGATAGCAGCGCACGTTGAAGGTCGAACTCTGCGATCGCCGTGGAGGCGCGCGGTTCGGTGGTCGGCGCGCGGTTCGGTGGTCGGCGCGCGGTTCGGTGGTCGGCGCGCGGTTCGGTGGTCGGCGCGCGGTTCGGTGGTCGGCGCGCGGTTCGGTGGTCGGCGCTCGCTGCGCCGGAATCAGCTGAGCTTGACGGTGATGATCTGGGCGGCTTGGGCGGTCAGGACGTAGGAGTCCCAGCGGGCGAGGACCGTTCCTTTGTCATCGACCAGCAGCGTCGTGGGCGCGCCGGTCACCTTGAACTGCCCAGCCCGGGTACGCCCGGGGTCACCGGTCAGGTGGATGTCTCCGAGTTGCCAGTCGTAGTAGGTGTTGGTCAACGCGTTCGTCGTCGCACCGCTCTCATCGACGATCTCGGCGGTCAGGCCTTTCGCGCCGTACTGGGCCAGCAGACTCGTGATCTCGACGGCTTGGCTGCGCGAAGGAGTCGCTGCGGTGTCCGGCTGGGTGGCCAGAAACGCCACCAGGTGGACTTTGCCCACCGGCTGGGGACGTCCGATGACGTTGGCCGCCTCGCCTGGCCGGGCTCGGGCCGAGGCGGCGCTGTGGTGCGGCCACCAAAGCAGGCCGGCCGCAGCCGCCGTCACAGCGAAAGCGCACGCCAGAACGGCCAGGCGTCGACGGCGCGGCCGCCGGCCCGTTCGCCCGGCAGAGGCTTGATAGAACACAAATCGCTCCTTCAACGGGTTGAAGGCATCGCTCACAGGAGGCGGTGCGATGCGGAACCTGATCGGTGTGCGTCTTGCGATCCCGTACTACGTTGACCGGTCTACGCTCTGTGGCGACGGACGTTAACGCCGCGTGTCCGCCTCGTCAAGCGTGGCGGCATCAGCCTCGACGCAATGTCCTGAGGTGCACGGTTTGCCCGCGAGAACGACAGAAGGCGCCAGGTCCGCATTGTCACTCGCCGATGATCCGACGCCGGATCTATTGACGAATCGGAAACCCAGGGGCTACGTTTCATTCCACTTCACGTGGACCGGTCAACGTAGAGAGGGATTCCATGGCGACGATGGCGGAGGTGGCCGCCCTTGCGGGGGTCACCAAGCAGACCGTCTCCAACGTGGTGTCCGGCAAGAAGGTGCGCCCGGACACGGCGGCGAAGGTGAACGCGGCGATAGCACAGCTCGGCTACAAGCCGAATCTGCTGGCCCGCTCGCTGGCCACCGGCGCCACGATGACGGTGGGGCTGTTCGTGCCGGTCGTGGCGAACCCGTTCTACTCCGAACTGGTGGAGGAGGTGGAGAACGTCCTGGTGCGCCACGGCTACAACTTGCTGCTGGCCACCACCCGCGATGACGGCGAGTACACCCGGCGGCATCTGGACATCCTCACGCGTCGCTCGGTGGACGCGCTGCTGGTCGCGGGCGACGCCGGCGTGATCGAGCAGCTGCCGACGCTGGCCACGGCGCCGTTTCCGGTCGTCTTGTTCGCCTGGGAGGTGGACCCGCCGGACACCTTGCCGGTGGTGTCGATCGACTACGAGCACGCCGGGTTCCTGGCCGGACGGCATCTTCGCGAGCTGGGCCACGAGAAGGTCGTCGTAGTAGCCGTCCTACCGGCGCACACACGCCGGATCGATGGGCTGCGTCGGGCCTTCGCCGCCGACGGCCTGACCATCGGCGACGACATGATCTTCGCCCGGACCACCGACGACCCGGCCGGAGGCTTCGCCGGCGCCGACGCCGCACTGGCGGCCCACCCGGACGCCACCGCGCTGTTCGCCACCCACGACATCCTCGCGCTGGGCGCGCTGCAGGCCGTCCAGGAATCAGGACGCCGGGTGCCCGAAGACATGTCGGTAGTCGGATTCGACGACATCGCCCAGGTGGGGCGGACCCACCCGGCGATGACCACCGTCGCCGTCCCCAAGCGCGAGATGGCCCAGCAGGCTGTCGAGTTGCTGCTGCGTTCCCTGGAGGCCGAGCGGCCGCCGACCAATGTGGTGTCGCTGCTGCGCCCGACCTTGGTCGTGCGCGACAGCAGCGCGCCGCCGCCGCGATCCGGCGACTGAACCATGCCCTCGCCCCGGCACCGCACACGGCACCGTCGATCGGCGCCGCGCGGGGCGGGGCGGACCACATCTTCTGCTGCACCAGGCCGATTGATCGGCCGACCCATGCCTTGTTCTGCCTTGTTCCCGCATCCCGCTGCCGCCGCCAGGGGCAACGGGCTTGGAGCCGAGAGGAAGCGCCCACACCGATGAGCGTCACCGACCCGAACGCCTACGTCGAAGACCGGTCGCCCGGAACCGGACGGCTGCGTCCCCGCGCCGCGTTCGCTTCAGACACCCCCGCGATCGCGCTCGACGGTGCTTGGTACTTTCGGCTGGCTGCCGGTCTGGACGACTTGACGCCGGACTTCACCGAGACTGATTTCGACGACACGGCGTGGGCCGCCCTGAGCGTGCCGTCGTGCTGGCAGCTTGCCGGCCTTCCTGGCACGCCGCGGTTCGGGACTCCCGCTTACACCAACATCGTCTTCCCATTCCCGGTCGACCCCCCGCGGGTACCGGAGCAGAATCCGACCGGCGAGTACCGACGTGCCTTTCAGGTGCCGGACGATTTCCCGGTCGACAGCGCTGTGCTCCGCTTCGAGGGGGTCGATTCGGCTTTCGCGGTATGGCTCAACGGGGTCCGGCTCGGCGACGGCAAGGGCAGCCGCCTTCCCACGGAGTTCGACGCCTCGGCTGACCTCCGTCCCGGACGCAACGTGCTGGCCGTACGGGTGCACCAGTGGTCGTCCGGCAGCTACCTGGAGGACCAGGACATGTGGTGGTTGTCCGGGATCTTCCGACCGGTGTCGGTGATCGCCCGGGGCGTCGAGGACTTCTTCGTCCGCGCCGACTACGATCACACCTCCGGCGCCGGGACGCTGTCCATCACGATGGCAGGCTCGGTAGCCGCACGGTTGTCCGTGCCGGAGCTGGACATCGCCGACGCCGACCCCGCCGGCCCACACTTCATCCAGCGCGTCGATCCCTGGTCGGACGAAGTGCCGCGGCTGTATGCCGGGGAACTGATATCGGGTTCCGGCGAGCGGATACCCCTGCGGATCGGCTTCCGGAGCGTCGCCGTCACCGACGGCGTCCTGACGGCCAACGGCCGACCGCTGACGTTCCGCGGTGTCAACCGGCACGAATGGCACCCGATGACCGGTAGAACCCTCGACCACGAGACGATGCTGGCCGACGTGCTGTTGATGAAGCAGCACAACATCAACGCGGTCCGCACCAGCCACTACCCGCCGGACGCCCGCTTCCTGGATCTGTGCGACGAGCACGGCCTGTGGGTGGTCTGCGAGGGCGACCTGGAAACGCACGGCTTCATATCCGGCGGCTGGCGCCGCAATCCCAGCGACGACCTCGACTGGCAGCCCGCTTATATCGACCGCACCCGGCGCATGGTCGAACGGGACAAGAACCATCCCAGCATCGTCGTCTGGTCGCTGGGCAACGAAGCCGGAACCGGCGCCAACCTGGCCGTCGCCGCCGCGTGGATCCGGGGACGGGACGACACCAGGCTCATCCACTACGAAGGCGACCACGAGAGCGCGTCGTACACCGACCTGTACAGCAAGATGTACCTCCACCTGGACGAGCTGGAGGCGATCGGCCGACACCGCGAACCGCGCACCCCGGACCCGGCCGATGACGCCCATCGCAGAAGCCTGCCGTTCATCATGTGCGAGTACGCCCATGCGATGGGCAACGGCCCCGGCGGGCTGGCCGACTATCAGGAGATCTTCGAGGCGCACCCGCGGTTGGCCGGCGGCTTCATCTGGGAGTGGATAGACCACGGCATCGTGCAGACCACAGATGGTGGAACACCGTTCTACGCCTATGGCGGTGACTTCGGCGAGGAGGTCCACGACGGCAACTTCGTCGCCGACGGCCTGGTCTTCCCCGACCGGACGCCCTCGCCGGGGCTTGTCGAATACAAGAAGGTGATCGAGCCGGTCCGGATCGCCATCGACGGCTCTGCGCGACGGATCGGCATATCCAACCTCTATCGGTTCCGCGACACCGGGCACCTGCGCTTCCAGTGGACGGCTGAGGCCGATGGCGTACCAGTCGGCTCCGGTGACGTGCCGGTGCCCCCGATCCCGCCGGGTGCTGGGATCGCGCTGTACTGGCCGGCCGAACTCGATGCGGCCGCCCATGCCGCGACCGAAGCCGGCGTCGGCGGCGAGCTGTGGCTGTCGGTGACTGCGAGCCTGGCCAAGGACGAGAGCTGGGCCGACACAGGGCATGAGATTGCCTGGGGGCAGGCGCAACTCTCTGCCAGTGTGAAAGCCGAGACCTCCACGCCCGCGCCCGCCGTTGCACGTGGCGGCGTCATCGAACTCGGCTCCGGGCGCTTCGACGCCCGCACCGGCACTTTGATCGGTCTCGGCGACCTGGAGCTCGACGGGCCGCGTCTGGACATCTGGCGCGCCCCGATCGACAACGACCTGCTCTACGTCTACGGGGAGCCCCAAGCCGTCGCCTGGTACGAAGCCGGCCTGGACCGCATGCGCCATCGGACCTTGAGCGTGGAAGCCGACGAGAACGGGCTGGCCGTATCGGCGCGCCTGGCCGCCGCCGGGTCCACCGCCGCGCTTGGCGTCGTATACCGGTGGAGCGCGTCCGCACCCGGAAGCAGCTTGCCGCCCCGGCTCAGGCTCCATGTCGCGGTCACACCTGAGGGCGACTGGCCGTTTCCCCTGCCGCGTCTCGGTGTCGCGATGTCTGTGCCGGGCACCGATGCCGACGTCGGGTGGTTCGGTCTCGGACCGGGCGAGGCATATCGGGACTCGCAGAGCGCCGCCCGCGTCGCCTGCTTCACCTCCACCGTCGCAGCGATGCAGACCCCTTACATCCGTCCACAGGAGAACGGCAACCGACGCCACGTTCGGCGCGCCCTGATCACCACCGGCGACGGCAGTCTGCTGATCGACGGCGCGCCCTATTTCGACCTCACTGCCAGACCCTGGGGCACCGCAGCTCTCACCGCCGCCGACCACACCAGCGAGCTTCGGCCCGATGGACGTATCCATCTTCACATCGACCACGCACACCACGGGCTGGGCAGCGCCTCATGCGGTCCGCAGCCGACGCCCCCACACACCCTCGCCGCCACGCCGACGTCGTTCAGCGTGGAGTTCGGCGTGGACTGATCGGCGGGTACACGCCCGCATCCCCACCTGCACCAAGGCACTACCGCTCCATAACGATTCCGTCAAAGAAGGGTACGAACCATGGTCAGCACCACCAGGCGCTCACGCGGCGTCCTGGCTCTCGCCACCGCGGCGGTATTCGTGGTTGGTGTCAGCGCATGCAGCAGCAACAGCAGCAGCTCCTCCACCTCCGGCGGCTCCGGGGCGAAGAGCAGTGGCCACTTCACCTACTGGTCGATGTGGCGGGCTGACGAGCCGCAGGGCAAGGTGATCAAGGCTGCGGTGGACGCGTTCACGGCGTCGACCGGGGTCAAGGTGGACCTGCAGTTCACGGGTCGTGATGTGCGCACCAAGATCGGTCCGGCGATCGCGGCGAACCAGGCTCCGGACCTGTGGGATCAGGGTTCGGACGTGATCTACGGGCAGACCGCCTCTGCCGGGCAGGCCCTGGATCTGACGCCGGTGTTGGGGATGCAGGTGCCCGGGGAGGGCAAGACCGTCGGCGACGTCGTCCCGGCCAAGTACCTCTCGGCCCTGCCGAAGGACCCGAACGGCGTCCAGAACTACGTCATCCCGTACATCGTCGACTCGGCGGAGCTCTTCTACAACGCCACCGACCCCGACGTCCAGGCCGCCATGACGACGCCGCCGACCACCTGGGACGACTTCATCAAGATCTGCGACACGCTCAAGGCCAAGGGCAAGCCGTGTCTGGCCTCCGAGGGCGAGGACGCGTGGACCAACGGGCTGGAGTTCGACTACCAGCTCAACGCCCAGGGGGTGAACTTCGCCGACCTCACCAACGACAAGACCGGCGCGGCCTGGGACAACCCGGCGGTGCTCAAGGCCGCGCAGGAGACCGAGCAGCTGGTCAAGGGCGGCTACATCGTCCCCGGCTACGACGCCACCAAGTCCCCGGCGCAGGAGACCGCCTGGGCCGGCGGCAAGGACGCGTTCTGGATGACCGGCAGCTGGGCCACCTCCGAGACCGGCAAGGAAGTCGCCTCGACCTGGAAGTACGGCGCCATGCTGCCGCCCGGGGTGACGGCCCCGGACTCGATGACCTTCGGGTTCTCGATCCCGAAGAAGGCCAAGAACGCCACGGCGGCTGAGCAGTTCATCGCCTACTTCCTCCAGAAGCAGAACATGGCGAACCTCGCCTCGACCTCGGACAGCATCACCGTGCGGTCCGACGTGCCGGCCCCGGCCGACCTCACAGACGTGCAGAAGGCTCTGGACGCCAACACGGTCCGGCTGACCTACGACGGGCAGGCCGGGTCGGTGATGGACAAGGCGTTCAGCCCGAACTTCCTGGACCTGTGGCACGGCAAGATCACCGCGGAGCAGTTCGTGGCCAAGACGAAGGCCGCGCAGATCTCCTACTGGAAGACGCAGGGCTGAGATCACCATGACCGCGCTCACCACGGAATCCCCCCGGGCCCACGGCGCCCGGGGGGATTCCCTCCGCGCCCGCCGCAAGAAGCACTCACCGCTGGAGCAGCAGCGCCGGCGGATGTTCTGGCCCTTCGCCGCGCCGGCACTGCTGGTCTACACCGTCATCTTCCTGGTGCCGATCGGATATGCGGCCTGGACGTCCCTGTACAAGTGGGACGGCATGGGCCCGAAACGCTGGCGCGGATGGAAGAACTACCAGATCCTGTTCGACGACCCGTACTTCCGGTCCTCGCTGACGAACACGCTGAAGATCCTTTTCATCGGCGGCGGCTGCACCTTCGCGATCGCCTTCGCATTGACGCTGGTGCTGCGGGAGATGACCGGCCGGCTGTTCGCCCGCTCGGTGATCTTCTTCCCGTGCCTGGTCAACGCGATGGTGTTCGGAATCCTGGCCGGATTCCTGTTCTCCCCGGACGGCCCGGTCAACCAGATTCTGCACGGCATCGGAATCAGCACTCCCCCGAAATGGCTGTCCACCGACAACCTGCTGCCGATGATCATCGGTACCCTCATCTGGACCGCAACCGGCTACTACACCGCGATCATCATGGCCGCGGTCGACCAGATCCCCACCTACCTGTACGAGGCCGCCGAGTTGGACGGCTGCAACGCCTTCCAGCGATTCCGGCACGTCACGCTTCCGATGGCCTGGGACGTCATCAGCGTGTGCGCGGTGCTGTGGACGGTGTCCTCGGTGAAGATCTTCGAGCTGATCCTGGTCTACGGCGGTTCGAACAGCGGAGCGGCCCCGCCCGCGGCCTCCTGGAACACCGCCATGTACGTGTACGAGGAGGCCTTCCCGCCGCAGTCCACCCCCGAGCTGGGCATGGCCACCGCGGCGGCGATCGTCTCCCTGGTCATGGTCGCCCTGTTCACTGTCATCCTGCGCCGCATCATGCGCCGCGCCGCCGTCGAATACTGAGAGAGGGGCAACTCCACCGTGAACACCAGACGCAAGGCGACAGGGCCGGCGATGCGGGTCGGCACCGCCATCGTGTGGACGATCGTGGCCGCCGACCTGGCCCTGCTCGCCTGGGTCGCCGTGACCTCGCTCCGTCCCAGCAGGGACATCCTGCACCACCCCTTCGGGCTGCCCACCACCCCGAAACTGTCCAACTACAGCACCGCCATCCATGACGGCGGTTTCGGACAGGCCGCACTCAACAGCGTCATCAACGCCACCGTCTCCTCCGCTTTGGCGATCGCCCTGGCCGCACCCTGCGCCTACGCCCTGGCCCGCCGCCGCACCCGCACTTCCTCGGCCCTGACCATGGCATTCGCCATGGGGCTCGGGGTACCCGGCCAGGTGCTGATCGTGCCGATGTTCATCGGACTGGCCAAGGCCAACCTGGTCGACACCCACACCGGCCTGATCATCGTCTACACCGGCCTGGCCATGCCGTTCACCGTCTACCTGCTCACCGGCTTCTTCGCCGGCGTCCCCGCCGTCCTGGAAGAAGCCGCCGTCATCGACGGTGCCAAACCCCTGCGCACCTTCCTGCAAGTCATCGTCCCGGTCGCCCGCGGCGGCCTGATCACCGCCTTCCTGCTGCAGTTCATCGGCGCCTGGAACGAGACCCTGTTCGCCTTGGTCCTCACCCACTCGCAAAACAAGATCACCCTGCCGGTCGCCCTGAACGACTTCCTGGCCACCCAACAGATGAACGGCCTGGACTACGGCACCATGTTCGCCGGGATCTGCATCATCCTGGTCCCCATGCTCGCCCTGTTCACCTGGCTCGGCACCCGCATCATCCAGGGCATGACCGTCGGGATCGGCAAGTAGGGCAGCGCTCTGTCCCCATCGCCTGGGCTGTCGGCGGAGCACCGCGCCGCGCCGGGCATGGGCCTTCCGACCCAGAGCCCTGGAATCAGTGGCCGTTTTCAGGACTCTGTCTTGCGGTTCGGAGCGGCGCGGTAGCACGTCAGCCTCGCTGCAATCGAGACAGTACCGGGCAGTCGCATCGGTTGTTCTCCACTGCCTTGGCAGTCGGCAGACCCCGGCCTGGCGAACACGTGCCTCCTCAAGGTACGAACGTACCCGCGCTCCTCGTCACGACGGAGCGGGGCACGTTCGCGGCACCGAGAACCGTCAGTGGACGTTCACCATCGCTGCGACGCTCGGCACGCCGTTCTGGTCCATCGCGAACAGCATGTAGTTCCCGGGCAGGGCGACGCCGGGATCGGCCGGAATCGCCAGGAAGTATCCGGTGCCCGAACTCCCCGTGATCGTCAGGGGGACCCGGCGCTGGTCGTTGTCCACCGAGTGCGTCGACTCACCGGTGCGCACCAGCGCGAAGGAGACGACGGGGCGGTCGGTGGACACCGTGATCGTGCTGCCCAGCGACGCGCTGGCGGGCGCCGTGGTGATCGTCGGGCGTGGCTTGGCGGAGCCGTCGGCGTTGAGCAGGTACGGGGGCGTGAAGATCGTGCCGTCGGGGTGGTTGGTGGTGCACGTGCCGCACAGCCCTCCGCCTCCGGAGAAGACCCGGCCGTCGGGCAGCAGCACGGCGACACTGTGGTAGTTCCTGGGTATCGGTATGGTCGCCATCTGTGTGAAGGCGCCGGTAGCCGGGTCCCACAGCTCCGGTGTCATGACGGACTGGTTGTCGCTGAACGGGACCGGGTAGGCCTGGCCGCCGACCACGAGAACCTTGCCGTCGGGCAGGACGACGCTGTTGGCGAACGATCGCGCGAAGGACATGTCGCCGGTGCGGGCCACCTGCGGCTGGCCGGAGGTCAGGTCGATCTGTAGGCCCGGTTGGTGGCGTCGGCATCCGAGTACGCTGTGGCGCCGCCGAGTGTCAGTATCTTGTTGATGTCATAGGCCACGGCGTTGCCGTTCATCGCGTCCGGGCTGTCGCCGCGTCGGCCCGCAGGGGTGATGGTGCCCGCCCCGCTGGTGTCGATCCAGTTCATGGCGGAGCTGGGGCCGGCCTGCAGGACGCGACCGTTGGAAGTCGCGTACAGCCACA
This sequence comes from Catenulispora rubra, assembly GCF_015356825.1. Taxonomy (GTDB): domain Bacteria; phylum Actinomycetota; class Actinomycetes; order Streptomycetales; family Catenulisporaceae; genus Catenulispora; species Catenulispora rubra. Next base: position 34,089 of record NZ_JAACYW010000003.1, read on the forward strand.
TGTGGTTGTCCTGGCGGTAGATGCCCTTCGGGTCGTTGGTCAGGGCCGGAGTGTCCGGCACGCCGGGCAGCAGGTTCCAGGTGTCGCTGGTATGCGACCAGATCTCACCGTTCTTGCCGCCGAGCGGGCCGTTCCAGGAGCCGCCGAGGACGAACACGTCGCCGTCGGACAGTGTGGTCATGGCCTGGTAGCCGCGGGGGATGTTCATCTCCGGGCCGGTGGCCCAGGTGTCGGTCGCCGGGTCGTAGATGCTGGTCTTGGCCGCGTCGTCGCCGCCGGTGACCATGACGCGGCCGTCCGGGAGCACGGCGATGCCGGGGCAGAACATGTCGTGGTCGGTGTTGGTGACGGTCCGCTGCGATACCGCGCCGGTCGCCAGGTCCAGGATCGCGGTCTGTGTCATCCCCGTGTTCTGGCGGTAGGACAGATCGCGGTAGGCAGACCAGACCAGCAGCTTGTTGTTCGGAAGCAGCGCGGCGGCCACGGGGACCAGCGGGAAGCCGATGACGCTGCCCCAGGAACCGGTCAAGGCCGGGTTCTCGCCCAGGATGTTGATCTCGGCGGCCGAGCTCCACGGCCCGCGGTTGCCCGCCTCCGACAGCGCCGTCAGGCGTACGTAGCGCGCCGGCACGACCGCGCTGAACGTCGCAGTCTTCGTCGTCGCGTCGTCCGGCCAGGTACCGGAGGCCACCTGGGTGAACGTCGTGCCGTCCAGACTGGTGCTGACCGTATAGGAGCCGATCGTGCCGTTGCTCGTTCCGATGCCGCCCCGGGGACGTGGCGTGTAGAGCAGGGCGCCGACTTGCTGGGTCTGGCGCATGTCGATCTGGATCCAGTGCGGCAGCGGGGTCGGCGTGGGCGTGTAGAGGCTGTGCCAGAAAGTGTTCGGGTTGCCGTCCAAGACGTTGGCGGCCCGGCCGTCCTCCTTCGTCGTCTCCTGATCGCTGGCAGTCGCGCCCCAACCGGTGCGCGGCATTTCGGTCAGTGTCGGAGCCGTCGTCCCGGGATCGCCCAGCAGGTTGATCTCGCCGGCCGAGCTCCACGGGCCGCGGTTGCCGGCCTCGGACAGCGCGGTCAAGCGCACGAAGCGGGTCGGCTGCGGCGCGAAACTCAGGGTCTTGGCGGTCGCGTCGTCCGCCATGGCGCCGGAGATGACCGGAGCGCTCCAGGCGGTCCCGTCCATCGACAGCTCGACGGCGTAGGAGCCGATCGTGCCGTTCCCGCCCCCGGCGCGCGGGGTGTAGACCAGTGCCGACACGATCTGCGTCTGGTGCATGTCGATCTGGATCCAGTGCGGCAGCGGGGTCGGTGTGGGCGTGAAGAGGCTGTGCCAGAAAGTATTCGGACTGCCGTCCAGGACGTTGGCGGCGTGGCCGTTCAGCGCCGTGGTCTCCTCGTCGCTGGCGGTCGCGGTCCATCCGGCCCGGGACAGGACCGGCGCCCGCGCCTGCATCGCCGACGCCGGTATCACCGTGTCCATGCTGTGCGTCGCGGCCATCGAGTCGACCGCCGACGCCGGCGGCGCCGTACGGTGAGCGTTCGTTGGCGGGCCGCCGCCGACGAGTGCAACCAGCCCCAGCAGGAAGGCCGCCATGGACGGAAGTAATAGGGACATTGTCTTGCGGCTTATTCGTCGATGCATCGTTCCTCTTTCACGAGCCAGGTGACAGCGCATTGGTGGCAGTGCGTTTGCGACAGTATCCTGATCTCGTGACCGCGAAATTACGATACAACAGTATTCGGGGCTTGGTATTGCGTCGACGTGAAGCCTCGTGGCATGAAGCGGAAGCCCTGAACTGTGGGAACTTTGATAATTGGATTTCGAGAGATCCGCCTGGCGAGACGAACGAGGTATGGCATCAGAAGAGCCTGGCGCGACCTGGCATACCGCTATGAGAAGACACCCGACGGCTCTATGGCGGGACTTCAGCTACGCGGATCGCTTATCTGGATCCGCGGCCTCCGCCCCGCCACATGACGCAACTCCATACGACCGCCGTCAGAACGTGATCCGATGCGTGCTACCGGCCTCGACTTCCAGACTTGTGACCTGCTCTCCGTATCGCACGGTGCACGACCCGGCGGCCTTGGCGGTGATGACGGCCGAGTCGAGCTCGCCGTCGGTCCACGCCAGATCCACGACGAACCCACCGCGCGCGCACAGCCCGGTCGCAAAGCCCGTCGCCCAGCTCTGCGGCAGTGCGGGCAGCAGCTCGATCTCGCCGGTATGGCTCTGCAGCACCAGCTCGATCATGGCCAGCGGCACGCCCATCATGTCGCCGACCTGGACCTGCTCGTGGGCCTCGACGAACACGTTCGGCCAGACGTGCTCGAAGTACTCGTGCGTCATCAGCTCCAGGGCGCGGTCGCCCTGCTTCAACCGGGCCAGCATGCACGCGACCCAGCCCAGGCTCCAGCCCTGCGCGTGGTAGTCGTGGGAGAGCCGGTAGTCCAACGACGCGGTGACGGCCTTCGCGAGCTCTGGATTCTCGCGCAGGGTGATCCGATTGCCGGGCATCATCCCCCACAGATGCGAGAGGTGGCGGTGGCCCGGCTCGGATTCCTCATAGTCCTCCGGCCATTCGCGCAGGCGTCCGTCAGGTGCGATCGTGGGGAGGGCGAGGCGCTCCATCGCGGCCTGGACCTCGCGCGTCTCGTCGTCGTCGATGCCGAGTTCGCGGCACGCCTCAAGGAAGTCGCGCAGCGAGTTCCAGGCGATCTCCTGATCATGCGACGCCCCCATCGCCAAGCTCGCCTTGCGGCCGTCGGGCAGCAGGAAGAAGTTCTCCGGCGAGGCAGTCGGCCCGGACACGAGACTGCCGGTCTTCGGTTCCGGCACCAGCCAGTCGACCCAGAACAAAGCGTTGGCTCGAAGGATGGGCAGCCCACGGTGTGCGAGGAACTCGCGGTCCTGCGTGAAGCGGTAGTGCTCCATGGCGTGTTGTGCGCACCACGCGCCGCCTGCGACGTACATGCCCCACACCGCTTTCTGGGCCGGTGCGGTGTACATGGACGCGTCGGTCCGGAGGCTGCCGACGAAACCCCGATCGGTTCCGAGCATCACCCGGGCCGTCTTCTGGCCGTTGCGCCCCAGGTTCTCGGTGAGCGTGAACAGCGGTTCGTGGCACTCGGCCAGGTTGCCCTGCTCGGCGAACCAGTATGCCTGCTGAACGTTGATGTTCAGATGCCAGTTGGACCGCCAGGGCGCCTTCATCAGCGGATTCCAGATGCCCTGGAGGTTCATCGCCATGCCGCCGGCCCGCGACGCCGAGATCAGGATGTACCGGCAGTAGGCGAAGTAGACGCTGAGCAGTTTCGGATCGCCCGCGCCGTTGGCCGCCTCGGCGACACGCCTGTCGATCGGGGCGTCCGAGCACGGCGGGGCGGCGATCTGCAGCGCGCTGCTGCGGTAGAGCTGCTGGTAGTCAGCCACGTGATCCGCTTTGAGCTGCGCGAAGGACTTCGTACGAGCGGCGGCCAGCCGACCCTCGCATTCAGCCATCCGATCACGCCGGCTGGGCACTTCCGGTCGGTGGAGGTCGTAATCCGTGGCCACTGCAAGAAACAGCGTCACTCCGTCGGCGCCGCAGACTTGGAGTCCGTCGGCCGCGGCGACGACGTCGCCGCCGTTCGCGACCACGCCGACCAGCGCGTCGAAGCTGACACCCGGATATCTGCCCCCTGACGCGGACACCCGACCGGACAGGCGCAGGCAGTCGCCCCAGACCGTCATGGCCGCGTCGGCGGGGCGGTCGAGCGAGGCCGAGAACGAGATCGCGCCCGGCTCGTCGGCGGTGAACCGGAGCACCATGACCTGATCGGGTGCGCTCACGAAGGCCTCTCGGCGATAGCCCGTTCCGCCGCGCTCGAAGCTCGTGCCGACCACGGCCCGGTCGTAGTCCAGTTCGCGCCGATAGCCGGTCACCTCGCCGGCAGACCCGTGGCGCAGCCGGAGGAATCCGAGCGGCTGGTAGCAGCGGTCTTCATCAGGATCGGGGTGGAGGAACTCCCGTTCGCACAGTTCCTCCGCCTCCACCGGCTTGCCGGCGAAGAGCAGTTCACGCATCTGGGCGATCAACTGCGGGCCGCGCGGGTTGTCCAGGTCCTCCGGCGGCCCGCACCATACGCTCGCTTCGTTCAAGAGCACGAGTTCTTCCTCGACACCGCCGAAGATCATTCCACCGATCCGGCCGTTGCCGATGGGGAGCGCGGATGTCCAGTCCCCGGCCGGAGCGTCATACCAGAATGGACTTGTCATGAATGTGTCTCCTTCAGATTCAGCTCATCGCCGGGATGACGTCCAACCGCCGCGGACCGTGCACACCCTCGACCCGCTCGAACTCGATGTCGCGGGTCGCCGACGGCCCCGAGATCCACGTCAGCGGGCGCCCGGGGTCCAGACGCCGGAGCGCGAGCGGCACGGAAGCCGCCACCTGGTCCGGGACGCGCACCACGCAGATGTGATGGTCGGGTATCAGGGTGATGCGGCGTCGGCCCTGGCCGGGGCCGCCGTCGAGAACGATCCTGCCGGTCTCGGCGATGGCGAGGGCGCTCGCGGTCACGACGCTGTCCACGAGGTCGAGCTCGGCCGCGGTCCTCGAGGCGTCGTCCGGCACGAGCTCGGCGTTGGCCGCCGCCGTCCACTCCGGCGGCAGACCTTCGGGCACCACCGCCTGCCGCGCGCCGCGATCAGCCAGCAGTCTGGCTATGAGCGCCGGGAGCGCGGCACCGGCCGTGTGGTAGAAGTTCGCCCGGTAGTCGGCGAGGTTGTCGGCCAGCAGGTCCACGAGCTCGTCCAGGTCGCGTGTGCCATGCTCGCGAAGACAGCGCCGCTCGACGTCGTCGATGTGGTTCGGTCCGGTGGCGGGAACCCGGGTCAGGGCGTTCTGGATGCGGCCGAGGATCAGCCCTCTGCTGCTCACTTGATGCCTGCCTTCCACGGCCGCGACTGCTTCCACCAAGCGCGGAACATCCGTGCCGGTACCTGTGGCAGGTCGCGTTCCGCGGTCCAGGCCCGACCGGGGCCTGGAAGCCGTTTAGGGTGCTGGAGTTTGTGGTCCTTGACCTGCTTTCCGGCTTCCCGGAGTTCGGACCAGTCGGAGAGCTCCGCGACTGCCTTGGCGCGCTTGTCGCGGATGGTGTAGGTGGCGTGGCGCGGGTTCCCCAGCAGGGTGGTGTCGCGAACCGCCACTCCGGCGGCCTTCGGGAACGCGGGCATGGCGAGGTAGGTACCGTTCACGCGAAGACCTCCTCATGGTTGCCCGCCAGGATCTCGGCGATATGAACCGGACGCATGCCGACTTCCAGACGCGACATCACACCGCCCAGATGCATCAGGCAGGAGTTGTCCGCCGCACAGAGCACCTCTGCACCGGTCGAGACGGCGGCGCGTACCTTGTCCGTCGCCATGGCGACCGAGACCTCGGGGTTCTTCACCGCGAACGTGCCACCGAAGCCGCAGCGCTCTTCTGCTCTCGGCAGCTCCGCCAGCACCAGGCCCTCGACCGCCTCCAGCAGGCGACGCGGGCGATCACCGAGCCCGAGGCCGCGCAGCCCGTGGCAGGTCGGGTGGTAAGTGACGATGTGCGGGTAGTACGCGCCGACGTCGGTCACTCCGAGCACGTCCACCAGGAATTCGGTGAGCCCGAACGTCCGCGGTACGAACTCGGCGAGGGTCTGGGCGAGGTCGGTACCGCCCCGCGGCGTCGGCCCGCGCACCCATACGCGGGTAGAGCTCACGCACCATCGCCACGCACGACCCGGACGGCGACACGATCGCGTCGTAGCCGACGAAGACTTCGGCGAAGCGCCGGGCGAGCGGTTCGTCAGGAACAGGGCGACACGCACGGCGCTCCTTCGTAGTGATCTGGTGAGACCTCCGGACGGGCCGCCTACGGGGGTTCGGGGCCCGTCCGGAGGCTCATTGCCGGGCGATCCGTTCAGCCGCGCCCCTCCAGGCGGCAGAATCACCCGACGGTTCGTACCGCGTCAGCGGCTGCGCACGGGCCACCAGCGACCGCATCGCGGCACGATCTCCGACCAGGCCCAGCGAGCGGGCCTGGACGAGCACATTGCCCAGCGCCGCGGCCTCGGCGGGGCCGGCGACCACCGGCAGTCCGCAGGCGTCGGCGGTGAGCTGGCACAGCAGGGCGTTGCGAGCGCCGCCGCCGACGAGATGGACGACGTCGACCGGGTGGTCGGCCAGCGTCTGCACCTCGACGATCGCACGGCGGTGGGCGAGCGCGAGGGAATCCAGGATGCAGCGGGTGAACTCCCCCAGGCTCACCGGCACCGGCTGGCCGGTGGCACGGCACGCGTCGGCGATGCGCTCGGCCATGCGGCCGGGTGCGAGGAACACCGGGTCGGAGGCATCCACGACCGAACGCAGCGCCGGTACGTCAGCGGCATCACGAAGCAGCGGCCCGACGTCGTGCGGGTCCCAGTCCCATTCCCGCATGCACTCCTGCAGGAGCCACAGCCCCATGATGTTGCGCAGGTACCGGACAGTGCCGTCGATGCCGAGCTCGTTGGTGAAGTTCGCCACGCGACCGGCCTCGGAAAGCACCGGCGCGTCGAGCTCCACCCCGGCCAGCGACCAGGTTCCGGTGCAGATGTAGGCGAAGCGCTCGGCTTCGCCTGCGGGGACCGCGACCACCGCCGAGGTGTCGTGCGATCCCACCGCCGTAACCGGAACCACTCCCCGAAGCCCTGCCTGCTCCAGAACCTCGGGCAGGACCGTCCCCGCCGGATCGCCAGGTCGGCGCAGCGGCGGGAACAGGCCGAGGTCGATGCCCAACTCGGCGGCGATCGAGGAGGCCCAGTCGCAGGTGTGCGGATCGATCAGCTGCGTGGTCGAGGCGTTGGTGAGCTCTGTGCCCGCGATGCCGGTGAGCCCGTAGGCGATCAAGTCGGGGATCAGCAACAACTGACTCGCTGCCGCCAACTGCGCCGAACCCTGAGCCGCCACGAGCTGATACACAGTGTTGAAGGGTGCGTACTGAATGCCGGTGGCTGCGTAGAGCTGCCGCACCGGGATCGTCGCCCAGACCTTCTCGGCGACACCTTCCGTGCGGGCATCCCGATAGTGCACCGGATTGCCGATCAGCTGCCCGTCGGAGTCCAGCAGACCGTAGTCCACTGACCAGCTGTCGATTCCGATCGAGTCCAGGTGATCGGCGGCTCGCAGTCCCTCCAGCACCCCGGAGTACAGCGACAGGATGTCCCAATGCAGGGTGGAGCCGACGCGGACCGGCACGTTCGCGAAGCGGTGCGCCTTCTCCAGCGCCAGCGAGTCCGGACCGACGCGGCCGACCATCACGCGTCCGCTGGACGCACCGAGGTCGACGGCCGCGACCGTTTTCGAGGTCGTGCTCATCGCAGGAACGCCGCCGCGACGCCCGCGTCGACGGGGATGTGCAGGCCGGTGGTGTGCGTCAGGTCGCCGCAGGTCAGTGCGAACACGGCGTTCGCGACATGCCCGGGAAGCACCTCGCGCTTGAGGATGGTGCCCTTGGCGTAGAACTCGCCGAGCTTGTCCTTCTCGATCCGGTAGACCGCGGCGCGCCGCACGCCCCAGCCCCCGGCGAACCGGTCGGGGAGCACCTCGATCTCCAGAGCCCCGCCGTTGACGAGGCGCATCAGCCGCGTGCCGCGCGCGGGCCCGTCGTCGACGGTGAAGCTGTCGACCCGGGACACCTGCCCGAGCCACCCGATGCCGTCGCGGGGAACCGCTGTCCGGGCGGCGGCGGGGACCCCCTCAGGCTTCGTCACTTGCCACCCCTCAAGATCGAAACAGCGCTTGGTTCAGTGAACCTATGCGCAATATTAGCAGTGATCGCACGGGTGTACTAGACTTCTGAGCGAACAAGGGTCGCCATGACATCGAGCGTTCGGGACGACGGGGAGACGTGGTCTAGGCCAGTACGTTCGTCTGAACAGGGAAGATGTCAGCGATTGGATCCTCGGGTGCAACCAAATCCGGCGATCTATGTTCAATGAACCCGTATCGCGCCTATCATGCATGCCATGGCCACGATCCACGATGTCGCACGGCGCGCGGGGGTATCCGCGGGCACCGTGAGCAACGTCTTGAACCGCCCGAGTTATGTGGGCGCCCAGACACGCGAACGGGTGCTGGCGGCGATGGCCGAGCTCGACTTCGTGCCCACCAAGACCAGGCGCCAGTTCCGGGCCGGCCGCGAGCGGACGCTCGGGTTGGCGATCGCCGACTTGGGCAACCCGTTCTTCGCCGACATCGCGCTGGGCGCGGAGGCGGCGGCGAAAGAGCTGGGCGTGGGCGTTCTCATCGTCCACAACGGGGAGGACCCGTCGCGCGAGGAGCAGAACCTGGATCTGCTCATCCAGCAGCGGGTCCACGGGATCATGATCGTGCCCGTCGACGTGCGCAACAAAGGCCTGGAGAGCCTGATCGAGCGCGGTACACCGCTGGTCTATGTCGACCGCATCTCGGGGGACCACCCCTGTTGCCATGTCGCGAGCGACGACTTCAAGGGCGGACTGCTCGCCGGCGAGCACCTGCTCGGGCTGGGCCACCGCCGGATCGCCTTCATCGGCGAGGATCCCATCTCCGTACAGGTCCTGCAGCGAGCGCAGGGTCTGTACGCCGCGGTCGAGCGAGCCGGATTGCCACCGGAGTCCGTGGAACGCCTGCCGGCTACGTGGACCGTCGAAGAGGGGCGCCGGGCCGGACAGTTGCTGGCCGATCGCGATCCGGAGGAGCGGCCCACCGCCGTCTTCTGCGCGAACGACATGCTGGCTCTCGGAGTCCTCCAGGAGGTCGTGCGCCACGGGGTCCGGGTGCCCGAGGACCTCTCGATCGTCGGCTTCGACGACCTCATATGGGCCGGAGCGTCGCTGGTCCCGTTGACGACCGTGTGGCGGGCCCGCCAGCGTCTGGGCTGGACCGCCGTGCGGATGCTGATGGACGAGATCTCCGAGCCGGCCACCCATGTGCACGAGCACTCGCTGTTCGCCCCCGACCTGATCGTCCGGGAATCGACCGAGAAGCCCCGCTGACGCCGGTCCTCGAGACTGAACGTGGACCGGCTCGTACCGGGTTCACAGAACCAAACACTCGAATCCCTTCTTTGTCGATCGCGTCGCGGCTCGACGAATCTTGTGACTGATGCCGACTCGGGCGCGGCGCAGATGCCTCAGCTGAGCCCTGAGCCGTCCGGCGCCGCTGGAATCAGTCTTCTGACGTGCCTATCATCAAGCCTGGCAAACACGATCGGCCGAGACGGTTCCTCGACCGTTGTGTCCTTACGACACGAGGCTTCCCCATCGCTGTTCAATCAGCGGCCCTCGGTGCCGGACCGGTGCTGGACCGCACGATCAAGCGCGGTCGCAACAACGACATCGTGTTGTCCGGCCTCATGGAGTCGGCCACGGATCGCAGCAGCAGTTCGACGGACTGCCGGGCCATCGACCGCGTCGGAATCGCGACCGTGGTGAGCGGCGGATGCGCGCTCCCGACCTCGGCGATGTCGTCGAACCCGACGATCGAGATGTCGCCGGGCACGGCCAGGCCACGTAGGCGAGCAGCCTCCAGGATCCGAAGGGCCAGGACGTCGCGGGTGGCGAAGACCGCGGTCAGCCGCAGGCTGCTGTCGAACACCTGCTCCGCGACCTCGAACTCATGCTCCGGCCTCGACGGATCCGAGACGAAGATCGCCTCGTCGGGGATGGTCAACCCGTCCCGAGCGAAGGCTCGGCGCGCCCCCTCGACGCGCGGCGCGTGGTGGGGCATCTCGGCGACGACCGCGATGCGCTCGTGCCCGAGCTCCCGCAGATGCCGTCCGGCCAGAAAGCCGCCGTTGTCGTAGTCGATCGTCACAACCGGCAGAGTGTGTGGGATGTCGTTCTCCCATGCGCACAGCGCGACCGGAAAGCGCGCATCGGCCAGCAACGCCAGATGGTCCTCGAGATCGTGGTCACCGGCTATCAGCAGCGCGTCCACCGACCGACCGGCCAGGCTGGTCAACAGCTCCCGCGCGCGCCCGGCATCCTGCCGCGTCGTGCCCAGCAGCAGGTGGTAGCCCTGCTCTCGCAGCGCATTCTCCACCTCCTCGACGACCTCGGAGTAGAACGGGTTCGCCACCGACGGCACCACCAGGGCCACCGTCATCGTCGCCCCGGTGGCCAGGCTTCGCGCCACCAGGTTCGGGACGTATCCGAGTTCGTCGATCGCGGCCTGGACGCGAGCTGCGGTCGCGGTGCTGACTCGGCCGCGGCCGGAGACCACGTTGGAAACGGTCTGCTTGGTGACGCCGGCGCGTTCGGCCACTTCCTGCATCGTCGCCACAATGAAGCCCCCTTAAGCTTGACCGGTCAATCATGGTGTGGCGGGACAGTAGCTCTGATGGCTCCCGCCAGTCAATACCAGCCAGCTGCGATCCTCGAGAGGTCCGCAGGTCACACAAATATTTCGAGATCTGTACTCCTTGACGGCCTGGACGTCAGGGTTTAACGTTCCGGCCACCTTCCTGATTGACCGGTCACTCCACTGCGGGATGTCACAACGCATCGACGACCAAGGAGTCAGCACGTGTCACGATCACCCGCCTTCACACGAAGAACCCGACACCGAATAGCCGTCGCCCTGGGAACCCTGACGATGGCAGCGGCCTCAGTCTGGGCGCCTTCCACCGCTTCGGCGGCCGGGACCGCGCACTACGTGAACTGCTCTGCCGCGAGCAATGGCAACGGCTCCCAGACCAGCCCATGGAACACTCTGAACCAGGTCGACTCGACCACTTTCGCCGCCGGCGACCAGATCCTGCTGGCCCGTGGCACAACCTGCAACGGCACACTCGCCCCCAAGGGGTCGGGCGCTGCGGGCGCACCGATCGTCGTCGACGCCTACGGCAGCGGACCGAAGCCGGTCGTCGCCGGCGGCGGCGCGTCCGATGCGGTCCTGCTGGACAACCAGCAGTACTGGGAGATCCGGAACCTGGAGGTGACCAACCACGGCGCGACCGCGGCCAACCGCCGCGGAGTCCACATCGTGCTGCAGGACTACGGCACCGGCAGCTACTACCGGCTGACCAACCTGACCGTGCACGACGTCAACGGCGACGGCAAGAAGGACCTCGGCGGCAGCGCCGGCATCCAGTTCGACGTCCTGGGCACCAGCGTCAAGACCAAGTTCAACGACGTCGTCCTCAACGGCAACGACGTCTACACAGTGGACCGCTCGGGCATCAACATGTCCACCACCTGGTATTGCCGGGCCTCGATAGGCTGGATCGGCACCTGTCAGGCCGGCGTGACCACCTACTACCCGTGGACCGGGTTCGTCGTCCGCAACAACACCGTGCACGACATCGGCGGCGACGGCATCGTCATGCAGTACACGCAGAACGGGCTGGCCGAGAACAACGTCGCCTACGACACCTCGGCACGTTCCTTCGGCTCCAACGCCGCGATCTGGGTCTGGAACGCCGACAACGTCACCTTCCAGTACAACGAGGCGTACCAGAGCCAGAAGCTGTCCGACAACAACGACGGGATGGCCTGGGACGCCGACTTCGGCACCGACGGCACCGTCTACCAGTACAACTACAGCCACGACAACGCCGGCGGCATGGCGATGTTCTGCGGTTGCAGCGGCGGGACGGCCTCGACGAGCAACGCCACCTTCCGCTACAACGTCAGCCAGAACGACGGAAGCCAGGTGCTGCGTGGTGCGGGTGTGAACAACGGCTGGTTCTACAACAACACGATCTACGAGCCCGCGGGTTCGACGGCCACGATCATCGACGCGGGTGGCGGCAACCGGCTGAACATCGACAACAACATCATCGTGAACCAGGGCTCCGGCGGATACAGCTTCGACTCCGGCACTGTCGCGTTCAGCAACAACATCCTGTCCGGTAACCAGTCCGGAGCGCCCGCGGGACAGATCGTCGCGGACCCGAAGCTCGTGTCGCCTGGAAGCGGCGGCACCGGAATCGGCACGGTGGCCGGCTACCAGATCCAGCCCGGCTCCCCCGCCATCGGTGCCGGCCGCGTCCTCCCCAACAACGGGGGGCGTGACTTCTGGGGCCACACGGTGCCTGCGGCCTGTGCGCCGGACATCGGGGCGGACCAACTGTCCACTCCTAACGACGCGTCGTGCGCGATCGCGAAGAACGGCGGATTCGAGTCCGGGTCGCTGGCTCCCTGGAACGCGTGGAACTCGGCGTCGGTCGTAGCAGGCAACGCGCACAGCGGCTCGTACGCGCTGCAGGTCGGTCCGGCACCGGCGTCGGCGGAGCAGGCGGTCGCCGTGGCACCGGACACCACCTACCAGCTGTCCGGCTGGGCGAAGACGGCCACCGCCGGCGAGCGGGTACGCATCGGAGTCAAGAACTACGGCGGCGCGGAGGCCTACTCCACGATCACGAACACCTCGTACACCAGCGGATCGGTGACCTTCCACACCGGGCCGTCCAGCACCCAGGCCACGATCTACTGCTACAAGGCGTCCGGCGCCGGCTATGCGGACTGCGATGACGTGAGCGTCAACGTCGCCACAGCGCCCAGCAGCGTCATCAAGGGTGTCCCGAGTATGCGGTGCGCCGACGTTCCCGGAGCGAACACCACCGACGGCACCCAGTTGGCCCTGTACGACTGCGGCGGCTCATCACCGAACCAGATCTTCGCCCGGTTCGGCGACGGCACCCTTCGGACCATGGGCAAGTGCCTGACTGCCGCGTCCAGCACCAGCCTGACGCCGGTCACCATCAGCACCTGCAACAGCTCGGCCGGCCAGCAGTGGAGCTACGACAGCGCGACGCAAGAGCTCAGCCCCTACGCCGGGATGTGCCTGGACGCATCGGGCGGCGGGACCCAGGACAACACGCAGTTGATCATCTACGCGTGCAATGGTCATCCCAACCAGCAATGGTCGCTCACCCAACCCAATCAGTAGGCCCCCGGACAAGAAGCACAGCGATGACGGGACCAGGCGGAGCGCGTCAGAAGCAGGCGCTTCAATGAGGCGCGCCGCCCTCCTGGTGTCGCTGCTCGTGGTGGCCGCGACCGTCACGGTCGCGGCCACCACGCGACACCGACATGGCTCAGGCAATCAGCGCCCTGCCCGGTAATGGGAGCCGCCTCCGGTCAGCGGTCACGTTCCAGTACCTGCCGGGTATATAGACGCTCATCTCGGGCTGAGGCTCCAGTGCTGGCTGATGTCGCCGGTGTCGGTCTGCTCGACGATGGTCGCGCCGTCCGCGGTGCTGTCGCCGCTGACGCCGATCAGCTTGCCGGTGAGCACGCTGACCAGTTTCACGTAGCCGTCGGCCGCGACGATCCGCCACTGCTGATTGACTCCGCCGTTGGACGGCCACTGGATGATCGGAGTGCCGTCCGCGGACGCCCTGCCCTGGACGTCGACGAGCAGTCCCGACTGGGCGTTGACCAGGTTGCTGATACCGGCGCCGGCGCTGATCGCACGCCAAACCTGGTTCGATCCGCCGTTCGCGGTCCACTGGATCAGCTGGGTTCCCTGGGTGGTCGATCCGCTGGGATCGTCCAGGACCTTGCCGCTGCGCCGGTTGGTGATCACGTAGGCGGTCGACGGGGCGATCGCGGTCGCCTCGAACGTGATCGGCTGTGCCTGGGTCTGGTGCAGGTCCAGGATGAGGACGGTGTTCTCCCCCACGTTGAGCCACGGGGCGGGGCAGTACAGGCGCTGTTGCGGCCCGATGGACCAGTACCGGCCCAGGTTGTGGCCGTTGACCCAGACGATGCCCTTGGTCCAGCCGGACATGTCGACGTAGGTGTCGCCGGTCTGAGTGAGGTTGACGGTGGCGCGGAAGAAGATCCCCGGCCGGTCCGGGTTGCTGACTACCGGGTTCAGTCTCGCGACGTATGCCTCGTCGACAGGCAGGGCATAGCTCTGCCAGTTGGTGAGGACGCCGTCGAGCCCTCCCGCGTTGGTCAGGGACACCTGCGCGGTGATGCCTTTGCGGTCGATGTTGCCGTGCCCGAAATTGTCGCGCCCCATGCCCTCGACCAGGATGTCGAGCGTCGGGCTCGTGGTGGACGTCCCCAGCGCCAGGGTGCTGCCGGTGGTCACGTTCAACGGCGTCGCGTATGCCGACGGGATGGCCGGGCGGGAGAAGCCGCCCTGGTAGGCGCCGTTCAGGAACACAGTCGCGTAGTCGTGCACTGCGGTGACGTTCAGTGTGGCGCCGGTGTAGCCGTGAAGGGTTCGGCGGTAGAGCATGAACCCCGAGTTCTGACCGTACATCTCCATGGGTTGTGGGTTGACGGTCTGTGCGGACGGCAGTGGTGTGGGCAGGTTGTCCCACAGCGACGCGTACGCCACCGGGGTCATGGCCCGGCTGCCGTTGACCGCGATCGTCGGGATCCGCGACGGAACCGCCGGCAGTGTGCCCACGTACCCGGTGACGAGGTTGCGGTACGCGGTGTAGCTGGCGGTCGGCTGTCCCTGCTCGTTGATCGGTGCCCCGTAGTCGTAGCTGGTGATGTGGGGCTTGTAGGCACTGCCGTCGTCATTGGCGTTCGCGCCGGCCCAGTACCCGAAGTTCGTGCCGCCGTGGATCACGTAGATGTTGAACGACAGGCCGCCGTTCATCAGCCCGGTCAGCGCGCCGGAGATGTCGGTCTCGGAGTACCAGCTCTCTCCCCAGTGCCTGAGCCAGCCCGGATACACCTCGCCGGCCAGCGCCGGGACGGCGGGGAAGCTGCTTCGGCACGACGCGATCTTCGAAGCGTCACCGTTGGACACGCCGATCGCACCGCCGGGGACGGTGGTGTGCTTGGCCTGCACCTGGCTCAGACTGTCCTCGGTGTAGAACGGCCCGTTGATCCCGGCGTTGATCCAGGCCTGGCGGATCTCAGCCAGATACGTGACGTCGCTGCCGTACCAGCCGTATTCGTTCTCGATCTGCAGCATCAGGACTGGTCCGCCGTTGGCGGCCATCAGCGGTGCGATGACCAGGGCCAGGGTGTTGACGTACCTGGTGACGGCGGCCATGTAGTGCGGGTCGGATGCACTCCGCACCCGCAACGAGATCGGGTTGTTGGCCAGCAGGTACGGCGGCAGGCCGCCCAGGTCCCACTCGCCGCAGACGTACGGCCCGGGCCGCAGCAGCACCCACATGCCCTCGGCCTGGCACAGCCCGACGAAGGCGGCGAGATCCCGCCGGTCGGTGTGCAAATCGAAGACGCCCGGCTTCTCCTCCAGGTAGTTCCACATCACGTACACCGCGATCGTGTTCATCCCCATGGCCTTGGCCATCTGGATGCGGTGCCGCCAGTACTGCACCGGGATGCGTGCCGGATGCATCTCGCCGCTGCGGATCTGCAACGGCTGCCCGTCCAAGAGGAAGGCAGAGCCGTCGGCGGAGAAGGCGAAGGTGTGCCCGGCCGCGTGGGCAGCAGCGCTCGATGCGAAGGTCGCTGCGAGCGGAGTCAGCGTGCTGATGACGAGGAACTTCCGTCGATCCATGGGTCCGTCTCCTGACGATGTGGGGATGAAGCGTCGGCTGCTGGTCCCCCCGCTTCTGGCCGTCGATGTCCGGGCCGGAATCAGGTCACGCCGGCTGGCGGCTTCCACGCCGTTGGTAGGTCGCCCGACACATGGAGGGCGACTTGGCGAGCTGCCCCTTCCGCGCACGCGAAAGGGGCAGCTGGCTGTTCAGGTTCGCGTGATGGTGACCGACGAGGTGCTTCCTGCGCCGGGGCTGATGCGCGCTGAGAAGCGGTGCGTCGCGGTGTCGTAGGTGACGCTGGCGACTGTGCCGCCGGCGGCCGTGACCTTCACCGGCGTCGGAGAGTAGCCATGCAGCGTGACCGGGCCGTCGCCGTGGGCGAAGGCGACGGTCGCGTGGACGGCGCCGTCGTCGGACAGGGAGCTGATCCGCTGCGAGCCCAGCGACACGAACTTGCCCGCGTCGCCGAGGAACCCGATGCCCGACGGGCCTACCGGTACCACCAGGAAGTAGGACCCGTTGTAGTCGACGTGGGGGTTGTAGGTGGAATTGGCGTCGATCAGGGTGCCGGTGTCGGCGAAGTAGTCGAAGACGTAGGCCGTTCCCGTCACGCCCAGGTCCGCAGGCCGGAAGGGCGCGTTGCCGCCGGGTGTGTTGCCGCTGGCCGCGACACTGAGGTTGTCCATGTCCGGGCCGCTCTGGCCGGTCGCGGTGGCTCGCACAGTGTGCTGACCGGCAGTGAGGGTGACCGTCAGAGGTTGTACCGCCCACGTGTCCCAGTTGGCCGTCGGAGCGAACGGCAAGGTCGAGATGGCCTTGCCGTCCACGGTGGTCGCGAGCGGCCGGTTGGAAGTTCCGCCGTTGGCGTAGCGGAACGACAGCGTGTAGGTACCGGTGGTGGGCACGTTGATCTTCCACTGCACGTAGTCGTTGTTCGCGTTCTGATAGTCGGCGAATCCGGTGCCTGTGTAGCCGGAGTGGTCGGCGCGCACGACGGGGCCGGACAGGAGCGCGTTCTCGGCCTCGTAGACCGTGCCGGGGCTCGGCGCCGCGGTGGAGCGCGCATAGGCGAAGACGTACCCGGCCGACATGGCACCGTGCCGGCTGCTCGTGGTGGCGACCATCGTCCCGCCGGGCGTGGCGGCGTCGCGCAGGTAGGTGGCGTCGTCAGGGACGATCGGGGTGTCCGGCTTGACGATCGTGCCGTCGGCCTCGGCCACGCTGTTCAGGTTGGCGGCGCTCTCGGCGCCGATCGGGTCGCCGACGCCGACCGGGCCGGCCGACAGGTCCTGCAGCAGCAGGTTCGAGGTCTCGGTGCTCATCGTGACGTCGGCCCAGGGCCAGGCCCCGAGCGAGCCGACCAGCTGCGAGTTGTACAGGAAGTCGTCCCACTTGGAGCGCTCGAATCTGTCTCCCGAGACCCGCGCGTTGGTCACGGCGTTGTACAACGTGCTCTGCAGGTAGTCCTGCGGCAGCGGCATGCAGTACTGGATGTCCAGGCCGTTGGCTGCGGCGGCCTTGGCCATGTTGCCCAGGTATGCTGCTCGGTCGGTGAGGTTGAACGCGGGCTGTCCGTTCTTGCACAACCAGTCCTGCTCATAGGTCGTGACCCCGGAGGACTTCAGGTAGTTCATCCGGTCGTTCCAGTACGCCGGGTCGGTGACGACGTTGCCGGACATCTGGTACTGCTGGTGGTAGGGGCTCGAGGGGTCGATCCACCGGGAGTGGGTGATCAGCGGCACGCCCACGCTCTTCTGGAACGCGGCCAGTCCGCTGGGGAACAGCGTCGGATCGGCCTGATAGAGGTACTCGCCGTTCCCCTTGGCGCTCCAGGAGGCGTTCGGGCCCTTGGGATAGAACCAGCTGTCCAGCTGGAGGTTGCCCATCGGCAGGCCCTTGGCCGTCCAGTCGTTGCGGACCGCCTGCAGAGTGCCGGCATAGCCGAGACTCGTGTCGTACTTGTAGTAGTAGGTGCCGCCGTTGTCGGTCCAGTAGCCGAGCTTGGCCAGGGTGTTCGTCGAGCTTTGCGACGGCCGGTTCTTGCCGGACAAGTCGGTCAGGGCGTTGCCCCAGGTCGTGTACACGCCGCCAACGCCGCTGCCGAAAGCGAGCACGGTGCGCTGGGTGAATCCGGCCGGCAGGCTGCTGATCCCCGAGGAGATGCCGCTGGTCAGCGCGCCGGTGGAGTCATATTTGGTGACCGCGGTGGAGAAGTTCGACGCCGGGGACAACAGGTAGCTGCCGGAGGTGTCGTAGGCCAGGTAGGGACTGGATCCCGGATCGCCTGCGGCGTCCAGTTGGTGCGGGGCGAAGCAACTGTTGCCGAAGGTTTCGTGGTGTTGGAGGGAGGGCTTGGCCGACAGCGCCGGGAAGGGGTAGGCGTTCGTCGCGGCTTTCTGGTAGGTCGTGCTGAACAGCACCACGCGACTGTTGTCGTAGGCGCGGATACTGCTGGTGCGTGCGATTCCACCGGCCCAGTAGTCGAAGCCGAACTCGTGGAAGGCGCCGACGCCGTCCTGCCCGGTGGTCTGCTTGATGTTGGTCACCGCTACGCCCACGGTCCCGCCGAAGTGAAGGCGCGGAGCGCTGGTGTCGATGGTGTAGCTGCCGTTAGCCGACACCGACACGGTGGTACCCGCGGCGGTGAGCGTGGCGGCGGCGCTGGACGGCGGCGCCATGAGCATCAGGGTCAGCGGGAACGTGATAGCGATCCCGCCGGCGATCGCGGTACGTCTGCGAGTGTGTCGCAGCACTCTTCTCATGATCCTTGCCTTTCCGGAGGGTGTGCACGCCGAGCAGAGGGCTGGCGAAGGTGTCCGGCAGGGCCACTGTCAGGGCATGACTCCGCCAGCGGTCCTGCTCTTGTGGATTAAGGTGGAGGCGAACGAGCTGTGCTGTCAGCCGACTACGGCAGGACCCACTTCTGGTTCGTCCCGCCGTGGCAGGTGTAGATGATCAGCTGGGTTCCGGAGCCGCCGGACGCGGTGTCGTCCAGACATTTGCCGGACGGCGGGTTGACGAGTTCTCCGTTGGCTTGGGGCGCCCACTGTTGGGCACCGGTGCCGTTGCAGGCGTACACCTGAACCGGCGTCGCGTCGCCCGTGGCACCCCCGCGGACGTCAAGGCATTTACCCAACGCCTGAAGGGTCCCGTCGAGGTGGACGGTCCAGCTCTGGGCAGCCGTGCCGTTGCAGCTGTAGACCTGCACCGCGGTGCCGTCGTTCGCGGCGGGCACGTCGACACAGAGACCGGCATAGCCGGTGATCTGCCCGGCCTGCGGGGCGAGGACGAGGGCGGCGACTTGTGCGGTGGCGGAGGCTCCCGCCTGGTAGCGCAGGTAGCGGTAGGAGGTCTCGGGGAACGTGACCGTCGTGGACGAGGACGACGTAGCGCTCTGGCCGGCCAGCGTGCTCCAGGTGCTGTCGTCTCTGGAGCCCTGGATGCTGTAGGCGGTTGTCGCGCCGTCGGACAGAACCTGTACCTGGTGCATGGGCGTACTGGTGCCGAGGTCGACGGTCAGGTTCGCGCCGGGAGCGGTCGCGTGCCAGGCGGTGGCGGGGTTGCCGTCGACGGCGGCTGCGGCCGGGTAGCTGGGGTCGGCGCTGGAGGCGGTCGCGGTCTTACACTGCGCGGCGTCCGACGAGCCGCTCGGCTGGCGGGTGGACATGGTCACCGTCGAGCCGGTGCTCACCGTCCGGCTGGGACCACCGGCGACGGTCACCGGCATGGCCGGGCCCGCGGTGAGGGTGAGCGTCGTTCCGTTCGGGCTGATCGCGAGGTTGTAGGTGCGGCCCTGCCACTGCAGGCCGGTGAGGTTCAGGCCCGGCAGTTGCGGTGGCAGTGAGGGGTCGAGCTGCAGGGAGTTCTGGTTCCAGCGCAGCCCGGTGAATCCGTACTCGAACTCCTGAAGGAACCCGCCGGCGCCGGTGGTGAAGTCGAACGCTCCTCCCCCGCGGGTCTCGGTGAACTGGTCGAACGGGGCGCGCATGAACGGGTTGATGCTGCGCTGCAGGTAGGTGTAGGCGTCACAGCGGCTGCTGCTGAGGCTGGTGGAATCGATGGAGGCGATGGCGTCGGTCATCGACGGCCCGTTGAGATCGGTGCGCGCGCCGTAGTAGTCGAGGTCGTTCTGGGCGACCGTGGAGGACATAGGCACGCCCCACGGGTACTGGAGCATGGTGACGTCGGCCTGCTTGACCGTCTGACCGCTGTAGCCGTCGAATTCCAGGTGGTGCTGGCCGGCCGCGTCGAACGGGATCGACAGCCCGGCCGCGACCGCGGCCCAGTTCGCGTCAGGCGTGTTGCCGGTGATCTGAGCAGCTTGGACGGCGATCTGAATCGTCTTCTGCGCTGCGGCGTTGGTGTAGGCCTCGTTGTCGACGTTGTCGTGGTACTCGTCGGGACCCATCACCTTCAGGATCTGGTAGCCGCCGCTGCCGTTGGCGACGGCACGCGAGGCCCAGAACCGGGCGGCGTCCCGCAGCACCGGCCAGGCGTTGTTCTTCAGCCAGGCGATGTCGCCGGTGGCCAGGTAGTACTGCCACTGGGCAAGGGCGATGTCGGCGGTGATGTGGAGCTCGTCGCAGGTCTCACCGCCGCCGAGGAAGGTCTCCTTCCCGGTCAGGGCGCTTTCCCAGGGGAACCGGGCGCCGGCGATGGTCTGGCCTGACGGCCCACACGTGGCGGCGTTCTGTTCTGCCTGCGGAAGCAGCCGCTGCCGGTAGGCGTCGACGCTGGCGGCAATATCAGGATGCTGAGCAAGCAGCGCCGGATACATCCAGGTCTCCATGTCCCAGAACACGTGCCCTTTGTAGCCGTCCGCAGACAGCCCGCCGGGCGAGGTACTCCAGGCCACGCCGGCCCTGGTGCTTTCCAACAGGTAGAACATGCTGGCCCGGATCTGCGCGGTCAGGGTGTCGTTGCCGGGCACGGAGATGTCGGCGGACCACAGGGTCGACCAGGCTTGGTTGTTGCGTGCGGTGACCTGGCCGGCGCCGAGGTTCGCGGCCGAGGTGGCCTCGGACAGGGCGTAGGCCTGCGGGGTCGCGGCGGTCAGGGTGCGGTCGGTGTCGTTGTTGGCGGCGATGCCGACGTACTTGGTCGCCGTGTACGTCGTGCCGGACTGCACCGTCAACGACGAGCTCTGCGCGGGGTAGCCAGGTGCGGTGGCCGTGGTCGTCGTGGCCGCGCCCCCGACGCGCAGCACCGAGGCGATCGCAGCCGTCACTCCGGTGCTGTCGGCCCGCACGTTCTCGGTCAACGTGCCGTGCGCGCCGTCGACGCTGGGCGAGGCGGTGCCGGCGTAGTTCAGGCCCCGGCCGTCCAGTGCGTCGGTGATCGTCGCGGTACCCGACCAGTGCGGAGTGACGGTCATGGTGACCATGCCGGTATGGCCGTGGCTTTGGTCGGCGTTGACGGTGTACGTGAAGTCGGTGGTCCGGTTGGACGGCGCTGTCCAGGTGAAGGACGTGGTCAGCGTGCCGGTGCTCATGTCGAGCTTTTGGCTGTAGTTGGACTTCGTGCCCTGCTGCACCTGCGCCACGACGCGCGGTGCCGGGGCAGAGGCGGGGTAGGCGGCGACAGTGTCGATGTTGACCTGTCCACTGTCACCGGATGCGACCGTGACGGCGAAGGTGTTGGTGCCGGCATTCAGGATGGCCGGGACGGTCACGGTGCTCCAGCTGTCCCAGCTTCCGGTGACTGGAAGCGTGATCTGCCGGGGCGCGCCGCCGTTCACGCTGTAGGAGACCGTCTGGCTGCTGGAGTTGCCGTTCGAGTACCTGATGGCGACCGTGTCGGACCCGGCACTGGACCCTGTGATCGGAACGGTGACCGTCGCGCCGACGGCCGGCTGCTGGTTGAGGCCGAGTCCGGCGACGAACGAACCGCCGGTGGAGCCGCCGTGGTCGCCGGCGATCTCGGCGCCGCCGGACAGCTGACCGGCCGGTGCCTCGCAGATCTCGTCGAACACACAGGTCGGCAGGTTGCCGAAGCTGTCGGTCCCGCTGGTCAGGCCGAGCGCGGTCCACGTCGGCAGGCTGGCCCGCCGCTCGGGCCAGCTACCGGCCCCGGGAGGATTGGCGTAGAACCCGGCCAGTTCGGACTGGGTGGTGATCGGGTTCGTGCTGAACCAGGTGCCTTCAGCGGGGATGCGCGCGGCGAGGTATCCGTTGCCGACGAAGGTCGGCGCGTAGTTCGACGAGGGATCGGTCGTCGACAGCACCCACTGCCCGCTCGAAGCCGCCGCCACGGGTGACGCCACGGCTGTCTGCATCGGCGGCGCCGCTGTCCCGACCGCCGTCATCAGGATGACCGAACCGATCATGGCCAGGGCCCGGCTGGAGCCGTGCCCTTCTCGCCGGTCTCTTCGACTCGACATCTGTGTCTCCTTGGGGGATGTGCTCCTGTTTTCGGGCGCGCGAATACGGAGTTGGGTTGTGGGGAGATGGGCTCAGTGTGGGAACACAGTGCGGAAGATGGAACCGACGTGCTGTCGACGGCGCATCTCGAGCCGAGAACGGATAACCGTCGCGAGAATTTTGTTGCTATCAAGAACAAACAGTTCGGTAACCGGGATGAAACACCCGCTAAGAAGTGCTGTCAACGTCTCAAATGACGCGGCCGGCTTAATTTTCTTGAGACAAAAGGTGCCCTACGCTTAGGAGACCCCTGAGGCGGACCGGAGTCACAGAAACTTGCGAGATTTTCTTGTAGGCGGGTCCGAGAGCAACCACCACGTAGTGCTTCCACCCATCGCCGATGGCCGCGACCAGGGCGCCGGCTGCGCGCGATCACCGCGCTGCGACGCGGCATCAAGGACAGCGCGCGCACCCGACGCTCAGAAGATGGCAAACCGTTTGCCGTCAGTGATCTCGCCGAAACTCCGGCGAAGCACATCCGCCGCTTCCGACCGGGCAGCCACGGCCGGTCAAGACCCGGCCGTCGGCCTCGCCGGCCCTCCGCGAGACAGAGCCGTTCGCCCCGCCACGCCAACTGGTTCAAAAAACCTCGGGCCCGCCTCTTGCCGCAGGATCTACGCCGGATAGGCTGGCTGACACGCCCGAGGGACCGGATCAAAGCACAGAAGGCGCCTGCGGCATGCGGATTCTCCTACTGGGCCCGGTCGAGTTGAGGCGCCCCGACGGCACGCTCGTCCACATCGGGGGCACCAAGCGCCGGGCGATCCTGGCCGCGCTGGCGTTGGAGGCCAACCGCGTCGTCCCGGCGCAGCGACTCGTCCAGATGCTGTGGGACGCCGATCCGCCGAGCTCAGCCCGCACCGTGGTGCAGGGGCACATCGCGGCCCTGCGCGGCCTGCTGGACGACTCCGTTCGGCTCGTGACCAGGGCACCCGGCTACGTTCTGGAAGCCGAGAGCGACCTCGTCGACGTATACCGAGAACGCGCGCTGGTTGATCAGGCATCGACTGCCTCAGACCACGAAGCGACGGCCCTGCTGCGACAGGCGATGGCCCTGTGGCGGGGCGCCGCGCTGACCGGATGCGGATCGACGCCGTTGTGCCAGGCTCTGGCCCAGCGGCTCGACGACTCGCGGGCAACGGTCCTGGAGCAGTGGGCTGAGCTGTCCTTGCGCCTGGGCCGAGGTGAGCAGACCCTGTCCGATCTCCGTGAGGCGCTGATCGCTTGGCCGCTGCGTGAGCCGCTGGTCAGGCTACTGATGCTGAGCCTGTGCCAGGCGGGACGCCCGGCGGAGGCGGTGGAGCTCTTCCATACGACGAAGGCCCGGCTCGCCGACGAGCTGGGTCTTGATCCCGGGCCCGAGATACGGGACGCCCTGCTCCACGCGATCAATCGCGCGGCGGGCAACGGCACCGCGGCCGTCGCCGCGACGGCGCCGCAACCGGTCCGCGGCACGACTCTCCCCCGGGCAGCCCACGGGTTCTTCGGCCGATCGGCGGAGTTGGCGTGGCTCGAGCAGGTCAGCGACTCCGCCCGCGAGGACGTACAAGTGATAGCGCTGACCGGCCCGGCCGGCGTCGGCAAGACGGCGCTCGTACTGCACTGGGCGGCACGAGCACAGGACCGTTTCCCCGGCGGTCTGCACTACGTCGACCTGCGGGGCTTCGATGTCGCTGAGCCTGTGCCCACGGGGGAAGCTCTGGCCGTGCTGCTCAGATCTCTGGGCGTGCCAGACTCGGCGATCCCCGACACTCCGGCCGTCCGTGCCGAGCTCTATCAACAGACGCTGAGCAGACTGCGCGCCGCTGTGGTCTTGGAGAGTGCACGCGACCTGGCCCAGGTCGCGCCGCTGCTGCCGGCGCGGCAGTCCTGTCTGGCGATCGTCACCAGCCGACGGCGGCTGACGGATCTGGTAGCCGGTCAGGGCGCCGCGGTGCTCACCCTGGAACCGCTGCCGCACGACAACGGCTTCGACGTACTGGCCGCGATCACCGGGGCCGACCGCCTCACCGCTGAGCCGGAAGCCGCGACCCGGGTGGTCGAGCTCTGTGAAGGTCTGCCTCTGGCATTGCGGATCGCTGCGGCACGCCTGGCCACTCGGCCACGCTGGCCGGTCTCGGCGCTCGCCGATGAACTCGCCGATGAGCGGTTCCGGCTTTCGGCCTTGTCCACGGACGGGTCGCTCAGCGTTCAGGCGGCGCTGGATTCCAGCTGCGCCGCACTGCCGGACTCTGCCGCGCAGCTCCACCGGCTGCTCGGCGTCCTGCCCGGACGCGGCATCGACGTGTTCGCAACGTCCGCGCTCGCCGGCGTCACCCTGTCCGCCGGGCGCGAGCATCTTGCCACGCTCGCCGCAGCCCATCTGGCTGATCAGGACGCTGACACCGGGCGCTATTCGCGGCACGACCTGATCCGACTGCACGCCAAGCACGCGGCGGAACAACTGGTACCAGCCGAGCGTGACGCCGCGCTGTCCCGACTGCTGGATTACTACCTGGCGGCTACCGCATCGGCGTTCCAATCGCTGAGCAGTTCCACTCTCCGGCCGGCCCACACGCCCACGAACCCACCGGCCGGAGGACTGCCCGAGCTCGGATCAGCACCGGCGACGTTGCAGTGGTTCCGGACCGAGGAGTCCGACATCCGCGAACTCACGCTGTCAGCACTCGACGGCCCGCTGCTGGAGCAGGCCTGCGCGGTCACAGAGAACCTCGGCAGGCTCTACATCAAGGCCGGCTTCGGAACCGCCGAGATGGAGAAGCTGCTCGCCGCAGCCTTGAAATCCGCCGAGGCGGCGGGCATCGCACGCCGATGGCCGAAGCTGTACGAAGGCCACTGCATCACATTGGCGATACTAGGTCGGCACGCCGAGGCCGTGGCTCAGGGGAAACGAGCCCTGGCAGCCCTCGACGGCGACGACGATCCGAGACTGCGGTTGACGGTCTGCTCGAACCTGGCGTGGGCACTGGTGGAAGACGGCGACCCGCACGAGGGTATTCGGTACCTCCAGGAGGCGTTGGATGTCGCCCGCCAGCTCGGCGACGTGCCGAACATCGCCGGGTCGCTGACCAACCTGGCCTACACGCAGCTGCAGATCGGCGACGCCGACAACGCACTGAAATCGGCCCGGGAAGCGCAACAGGTTCTCCAGGCCTGGCTGACCGTCGTCGCGGCCGGCGGTGAAGCGACGCGTGGGGACTCCATCGGGTTGCTGGACGCGAAGCTCGTCTACGCCTATGCCCTGCGCGCCCTCGGCCGCGACGATGACGCCATGGACGTCGCGCGCGAGACCGCCGAGGAAGGAAGCCGCGAGCAATACCCGCCGGTCGCCCGAGACAGCCGGCTTCTCATCGGCGACCTTCTCGCCGAGCGCGGCGAGAGGTCAGCAGCCTGCGTCCAGTGGCGAATCGCCGCGACCTACTCGGCCCAGGAGGGCGTTCCGGCCGATGACATCGCGACCCGCATCGCCGTCGGCTGCGGACGACCGAGCGACCAGCCCTGCCAGGAGTGCGCGCAAACCCTCGCCGACACGTCGCCCCCGATCCGATGATGATCGGCGCTTCCACGCCCGCGCACCCGGCCTGAACTGCCGCATCGCATTTCGTTAGCGGTTCGTTGGCGTTTCCGCATGCCTCGTGACGGAGGCTTCAGTGAATCAGCCGACGCGGCTCATCGCCGGCCGACACGGATGCCCGACGCCGCATTCACTGAAACTAGGAGTCCGCCCCTGATGACCACGGAAGCCGACGTGCGTCTCGTGGCGGCGGCCCGGAGTGGGGACGAGGTTGCGCTCGAGCTCCTGGTCGCCAAGTACCTCCCACTCGTCCACGCCATCGTCGACCGGGCCTTGACGCGCGCTCCCGACGTCGACGACACGGTGCAGGAAACAATGCTGAACGTCGTACGCGCGCTCCCGGGCTTGCGCAGCCCCGAGACATTCCGTTCCTGGCTGGTCGCCATCACGATGAACCAGATCCGCAAGCACCACCGACGGCTGCAACCAGAGCTCCGGCCGACGGAGGCGTTCGACGGCGTCGCCGACCCCGGATCCGACTTCTCCGATCTGGCCGTTTGGGAACTGGTGATGAGCAGCCAGCGCAGGGAGGCCGCCACGGCCACTGTCTGGCTCGACGACGATGACCGTGAACTGCTGTCCCTGTGGTGGCAGGTCGAGGCCGGCCGGCTGAGCCGGACGGAGATGGTCTCGATACGCGGGCTGGATCCACATCTGGTCACCGTGCAGATCGGGCGCGTGAAGTCACGGCTGGACACGGCACGCCGCATCGTCAGAGCCCTGGCCATGACACCCGGCTGCTTCGGACTGGTCGCCGCGACCGTCGGCTGGCCGGGCACACCCACTCTCCTGTGGCGCAAACGCATCGCTCGCCACATGCGCGAATGCGGAGACTGCACGAACGCTGCGGAAGACCTCGTACCCGTCGAACGCTTGCTGGTCGGTCCATCGCTGGTCGGGCTGTCGGTCGAGCGCCCTTTGAGGAGCTCGCACCCGCAACAGCCCTCGCCTGTCGGCAGGGCGAACCTTCACCGGCGAGCATCGAGATTTCCGGCGGCGACGAGAACGCCGTCGACACGACCGTGAGCCTCTCGCGTTGACAGCCGGCTCGCAGAGCGCAGGATCTCGCCTCACGGCATTGCAAAGCACTTACAGAATCTCCTTGATATAAGATTCCCGCTTTATGGGATAGTCACATACTCAGAATCCTTGCAATCCCATGGAAACACGGCACGGCTACGGTTTCGAACGTATCTTGCATGCCGCATTAATCTGCCTGAAAGGGCGATCGCGGCATGCATCCGTGATGTGTAATCCTTCAAGGGATGGAAGGTCATGCGTCTCAATACACATGTGCGCCGACTACTCGCCGGTCTGATACCGGGATTACTGCTGTTGACCGCGTCGGTCTCGCTGTCCGGCCTCGCCCATGCCGACGACACCACAGTCTCCGGCAACACGCTGCGCACCGGATGGGACCAGAACGAGCCAGGGCTCGAGCCCTCGTCGGTGTCCGCTCCGGACTTCGGCCAGTTGTTCTCGACCGCGGTCGACGGACAGGTCTACGCACAGCCGATCGTGGTGAGCGGCACCGTCATCACGGCCACCGAGAACAACTGGATCTACGGGCTGAACGCCGCGACCGGCGCCATAGTTTGGTCGCGCAGCGTCGGCGCGGCCTGGCCTGCCTCGGCCATCGGCTGCGGCGATCTGGTACCCAACATAGGGATAACCGGCACGCCGGTCTACGACCCGGCGAGCAACGCCGTCTACTTCATCGCCAAGGTCAACGACGGGCCCACCGCTAACAACCCGCGCTTCTACCTCCACTCGGTCAACCCGGCGACCGGCGTCGAGCGCCCCGGCTGGCCGGTCACCGTCCAGGGCACGCCGACCAACAGTCCGGGCCACCCGTTCAACACGAAGACCGCCGCCCAGCGCCCCGGGCTGCTGCTCCTCGACGGCGTCGTGTACGCGGGCTTCGGCAGCCACTGCGACTACGGGCCCTACGTCGGGTACGTCGCCGGGTTCAGCACGACGACGCCGAAGATGACCACGCTGTGGTCCACAGAGTCCGGTTCGTCCAGCGGCGGCGCCGGCAACTGGCAGTCCGGCGGCGGCCTGGTCTCCGACGGCCCGGGCCGGATCATTCTGAGCACCGGCAACGGGGTGTCGCCGCCCCCCGGGCCCGGCACCTCGCCGCCCGGCCACCTCGCGGAGTCGGTGGTCCGGCTCCAGGTCAACGGCGACGGCTCACTGACCGCACGGGACTTCTTCAGCCCGTCCAACAACGCCCAACTGGACCGGAACGACACCGACCTCGGCTCCGGCGGCCCGATGGCGCTGCCGGCCGGCTTCGGAACCCCGGCGCACCCGCACCTGCTGGTGCAGACCGGCAAGGACGGCCGGGTGTACCTGCTGGACCGCGACAACCTCGGCGGCACTGCGCAGGGTCCGGGCGGCGGCGACGCCTCGGTCGGTCCGCCGGCCGGACCGTACCGGGGGGTCTGGGGCCACCCGGCGTTCTGGGGCGGCGACGGCGGCTACGTGTACGAGGTGGAGAACGCGGCATTCCTGCGCGCCTTCAAGTACGGCGTCAACGGCAACGGCCTGCCGGTCCTCAGCTCGGCCGGCACCAGCGCGTCCACGTTCGGATACACGTCCGGCTCGCCGGTGGTCACCTCCACCGGTGACACCTCGGGATCGGCCCTCGTGTGGGTGGTCTACAGCGACGGCTCGAAGGGCACCAACGGGCAGCTGCGCGCGTATGATGCGGTGCCCGTGAACGGTCAGCTCAATCTGCGCTACTCGGTTCCGATCGGCACGGCGTCGAAGTTCGCGGTGCCGGCCACCGACGGCAACCGCGTCTATGTGGGCACCCGCGACGGCCACGTCCATGGCTTCGGCCGACCCACGACCTCGTCGTTGACCGGTTCCCCGACCGATTTCGGCAACGTGGCGGTGGGCACCACCGCGAACGCGACGGTGACCGTGACCGCGACCCGGACGGTGACCATCTCGGCGATCACCACGTCGGCTCCGTTCGGCGTGACCCCGCCGGCCCTGCCGGTCACCCTGGCCAAGGGCCAGACGTTGTCCGTGCCGGTCAAGTTCACCCCGACGGCGGCCGGAGGCGCCGACGACACACTGCAGATCGTCACGGACGGCGGCGCCGTGCCGTTGAACCTGCACGGCAACGGTACCCAGCCCGGGCTCGGCGCGACGCCGTCCACCCTGTCCTTCGACACCGTGCCGACCGGCGCGACCAAGACGCTGAGCGTGAGCATCGCCAACACCGGCACGTCCGCGGTGACCATCACCGGTTCCACCGTGCCGACCGCGCCGTTCACCGCGACCGGTCTGCCCGCCAACGGATCGACCCTCGCGGCCGGCGCATCGGTGTCGGTCACGGTGACCTACGCGCCGACGGCGGCCGGCGACCAGACCGGAACGCTGGTGGTGGCAAGCAACGCCGGCTCGGTCAGCGTGCCGCTGACCGGCACCTCGGTCGTCGGCGCGTCCCATCTGACCATCACCCCGCAGCCGGTCGCGTTCGGTTCGGTGACGGTCGGGCAGACCGCGACGCAGGTCTTCGACATCGCCAACACCGGCAACATCCCCCTGACGATCACCAAGGCCGCGCCGCCGGTCGGCCTGTTCAACACCACCTCGCCGATCTCGGAGGGCCAGCAGCTCGCACCTGGCGACATCATCGAGCAGAGCGTGACGTTCAGCCCGACCGCCGTCGGCGCGCAGTCCGCGACCTACCTGATCACCGGCGACGACGGCCAGGGCGCCATCGCCGTCCCGCTCACCGGCACCGGCACCGCCGTCGTCGGCACCACGAATGTCGCGGCGGGCAAGCCGGCCACGGCGTCCGGTTCGGCGCTCCACCACAACCCCGGCAACGCCACCGACCCCAGCACGTACAGCTACTGGGCCGGCGTGAACCACACCTTCCCGCAGTGGTTGCAGGTCGACCTGGGTACGGCGACATCGGTGGGCAAGGTGAAGCTGCGGCTGCCGCCGCAGACGTCGTGGGCCACCCGGACGCAGACCCTCTCGGTCCTGGGCTCCACCGACGGCACGAACTTCACCACCGTCGTCGCCTCGGCCGACTACACCTTCGATCCCGCCACCGGCAACTCGGTCGACATCCTCTTCGGCCCGACGACCGTCCGGTACCTGCGGCTGAACATCACCGCGAACACCCACTGGCCGGCCGGCCAGGTGTCGTCCTTCGAGGTCTACCCGACGGTCTCCGGCACGGGACCGGCGACGCTGTCGGCCGTGCCGACCTCGCTGGCCTTCGCCCCGACCGCCGTCACCACCAACAGCGACTGGCAGGCGGTCACGCTGACCAACACCGGAACCGGCCCGGCCGCGCTGTCGCCGATCACCGCGTCCGGCGACTTCACTGTCAGCCCGACCTGTGGCACCGCCCTCGCACCGGGCGCCGACTGCGTAGCCCTCGTCACATTCCATCCGTCGGCCGTCGGTACCCGCACCGGCACGCTGACCATCGCGAGCAACGCGAGCAACGGCCCGACGACCATCGCCCTGTCCGGCACCGGTGCCGTCGCGACGCTGTCCGCCAACCCCGCCAGCGTGGCGTTCGCCGCCACGACCGTCGGCTCGGCCAGCGCGCCGACGGCGGTGACGATCACGAACACCGGGACCATCCCGGCTGGCGTCTCCGCGGTCGCCACCACCGCGCAGTTCGCGCAGACCAACAACTGCGTGTCGCTGGCTCCGGGCGGGACCTGCACCGTCGGCGTCACGTTCACCCCCGGCACCGCGGGCGACGTCACCGGCTCGTTGACGGTCGAAAGCGACGCCGCGAACTCCCCGCTGACCGTGGTGCTGTCCGGTACCGCGACCGCCTCCAACACGACGAATCTCGCACTGAACCAGAGCACTGAAGCCGCCGCCCACCATGACCAGCGCGCGGTACCTGCGGTTGACGATCACAGGTAACACCGGCTCGCCGTTCGGCCAGGTGTCAGAGTTCGAGGTCTACCAATCGTAGGGTTCGTGCCAGGCTTGACCGTCTCGTACGACCTCTGAGAAGCCGGCCGGTGCACGCGCTGTCGAGCGTGCACCGGCCGACTGGTTTTCTGGTTTCGGCGGCCAACCCGCGCATGTTCTCAGTCCGCAGATCCTGAGTCGATGGCCGAGTGCGCGACATCGGTCGCTGGGATGGTCGGCGGCGGGAGTGGTCCGGCACCGAGTGTCGTAGTGCCGGGGCCGGTGAGCCGGGCGAGCCCGTTGCGGTAGGCATCAATCGCCTCCCGGGTGCGGCCTTGGCGATCGAGGAGGTCGCCGAGCAGTCGGGACGTGTCGGCCAGGTCGCCGGTGACGTCGGCTTCCTGTTGGAGTCCGATCGCGGTGCGATAGTGCCTCTCAGCGGCGTCCAGGTCGTCGTCGCGCTCTCGGATCAGTCCGAGCAGGCGGTGCGCCGCCGCGGCGTGGACCGCGCCGTGGCCGGGACCCAGGCTCGCCAGCAGTCGGGTGAGGAGTTGTTCGGCCTCCTCGGCATGACCGAGACGCCAGCGGACGTCGGCGAGTTCGACCTCGACCTGCACGGCGTAGAACGTGGCGTCGGCGGCACGGAGCAGCTCGGCGGCGAGGCGCAGCTCGCTCTCGGCATCCACGAGGCGGTCCCGCTGGGCGTGCAGGTAGCCGCGCATCCAGTGGCACTGCGCGAGCTCGGCTCGGATCTCCCACTGCTGGTACACCTCCTGCGCTTTGATCAGCGCGGTCTCGGCGTCGGCGTACCGGCCGCGCGAGGCGAGGGTTCGGGCCACCGAGCGGTGCAGGGCCGCGACCGCCAACGGGTCGGCGACGCGCGGCGCCAGGTCGAGCGCCAGGGTCGCGGCCTTGGTGGCCCGCTCGTGCGCCCCGAGTTCCAGGTAGGGGCCGATCACCGCGGCGTAGAGCAGCACCAGCGAAGACGGGTCCGGCAGACCGCCGCCGTTCAGTTCGCTGATGGTGGTCTCGAGCAGGTAGCAGGAGTAGCGGACGTCGCCTTCCAGGTAGTGGGCCGTGGCTCGGCCGCGGATGGCACGGACCCGGGCCGGCAGCGGCTCCTCCGCCAGAAGCGCTTCGGCCTGTTCGAACTGCTCGCGCCCCGCGGCCAACTCGCCGCGGCGCAGCAGGAACGTTCCCAGTGTCGTGCGCAGCTCGGCGGTCAGGTCGAGCAGTTCGTGGTCGGCACATCGGTCGAGAAGGGCGGACAACAACGCCTCGGCCTCGGTGCCCCGGCCGGCGTTCATGACGCTGTTCGCTTCGGCGAGGCCGTCGCGGATCGCGGTGCGCAATCCGGCGGGAACGCCGTTGGCCAGTTCCTCGTAGCTCACGGCCAAGCGTTCGGCGAAGTAGCGCAGCGCCGCGTCCGACGGGTTGCCCTTGCCTGCCTCCAGCGTGGACACGTAGGCGGCGGTATATCCGGGCTCTGCCAGGGCTCGCTGCGTCATGCGGCGCTGTGTGCGCAGCTGCTGCAGGCGTGGTCCGATCTGGTCCGGGCTCTGTTGGCCTTCGCCGGACAAGGGCATGGCGCCGTCCTCCTCGTCCCTGTTTCCCATTGCTCACAGCACTCCTACCACGAGACAGGCGCGGGGTCTTGCGCCGGCCGAGGTCGTGCCCTAGCTTAACCAGCAACCTAAATGGAGTTATCTCTTCATTTAACTACAGGGGGTGGGGCACTGTGCTCTCCGGGATCCGGATGACCGACCACTGGTTCGCCGTTCCGTTGGACCACGATCGCCCGCACGGCGAACAGATCGAGGTCTACGCCCGGGAAGTCTCGGCCGACCACGCCGCTTCGGAGCAGCGGCCGTGGCTGCTGTACCTGCAGGGCGGACCGGGCTACCGATCCCCGCGTCCGTTTCAGGCCGACGTGGCCTGCGGCTGGATCAGCCGCGCCATCAAGGACTACCGGGTGCTGCTGCTCGACCAGCGCGGCACCGGGCGCTCCACGCCCGCCACGCGGCAAACCCTGCCCACCCGAGGCGACGTTCGGCAACAAGCCGAATACCTCGCCTGCTTCCGAGCGGACTCGATCGTCGGCGACGCCGAGCTCATCCGGCACCGCCTCACCGGCGGCGCGCCCTGGAGCGTGCTAGGCCAGAGCTTCGGCGGATTCTGCGCCGTCAGCTACCTGTCCCTGGCGCCGGAAGGCCTGGCCGAGGTGTTCATCACCGGCGGTCTGCCGAGCCTGGACGGCGACGCCGATCATGTCTACCGCACCGCCTACCCGCGGATGGAAGACAAGAACGCGCTGTTCTACCACCGGTACCCCGGAGACGTGGAACCAGCGCGCGCCATCGCAGTACACCTCGTCGACAACGAGACCGTGCTGCCAGACGGCACCTTGCTCACCGTCGAGGCGTTCCAGTCCCTCGGCATCCTGCTCGGCACCGGCGACGGCGCCGAGCGACTGCACTACCTGCTCGAAGACGCCTTCTGCGACACCGCGTACGGCCGAGAGCTGTCAGACGGCTTCCAGTACCAGGTCCAGGCAGCCCTCTCGTTCGCTCAACGGCCGTTGTACGCCTTGCTGCAGGAAGCCTGCTACGCCCAACACCTGGCGCCGACAGCGTGGGCCGCCGACCGCGTGCGCCGAGACTTCCCGCGCTTTCATGCGGACAGTGCGTTGTCGCGGACGGCCGCGCCGATCCTGTTCACCGGCGAGACGGTCCACGCCTGGCACTTCCGCACCGATCCGGCGCTGCGTCCGCTGCGCGACCTCGCGCACGCGCTGGCCGACTACGAGAACTTCGGCCCGCTGTATGACAGCGCCCTGTTAGCCAAGAACGACGTGCCGGTCTTCGCCGTGGTCTACCAGGACGACCTGTACGTCGACACCCGGCAATCCCTCGCCACCGCCGCAGCCATCCGCTCGCTGAGCGTCCACGTCACCGACGAACACGAACACGACGGCCTGACCGCGGGCGGCACGGCGATCATCGATCAGCTCCTCCATCGGGCGCGCCCCGCGCCCTGACGCCACCGGAGGCATCCCCATGCTCGTGAAGAAAGCCCCCAGCCGCTACCGGGCACGAATAGCCGCTGCCCTGCTCTCGGCCGCCACGCTCGGCGCGACGGTCCTCCTGCCCGCCGACAGCGCGAGCGCCGCGCAGTGCTGGTACGGATCCTGCTTCAGCTACGTCACCGGACGGCAGTACACGAATACCACCGGCGCCACGGTCACCATGTCCGTCGCCGCCCCGGCCGGCATCCCCGCGAACGGCCACTCGCTCCAGGAACTCTCCCTGCAGACGACCGGCGGCACCACCACCGCCGACACCATCGAAATCGGATGGACCGTCGACCCCGGCACCAACGGCGACTACCAGCCGCACTTGTTCGTCTTCCACTGGATCAACGGCCAACCCACCTGCTACAACGGCTGCGGCTTCGTCCAGGTCTCCTCGACGGTACGAGCCGGCATGGCTCTGCCGTCCGGCACCTCCGCCAGCTTCGCCCTGATCAACTACAGCGGCAACTGGTGGGCCTACTACAACAACGTCCCATTCGGGTACTTCCCAGGGTCGGAATGGGGCGGAGCCTTCACAACCGCCCAGACGGTCTCCGCCTTCGGTGAAGTCGCCGCGGACTCACAGCCCAGCTGCGCCCAGATGGGCGACGGAGCCTACGGCAGCAGCGGCGGAGCCTCCTCGATCTCCAACTACCAGATCTACGGCACCAGCGACCAGCCCTACTTCACAGTCACCGCGACCGATCCGAACTACTACAACTACGGATACGCCACCGCGACGTCCTTCCAACTCGGCGGACCCGGCTGCTAGCCAGGTCCTGAGAACCCGGGCAATAACTCGTACCGATTGCTCCGGCGGCTGTGTCGCGCCCCTGCGCGACACAGCCGCCGACGCTTGAAGTGCCCGGCCGCGACTCGACGAAAAATGTGACCTGCTGCGCTCCCGCGAGTCCCCCTTGTGGACCACGAACCGGCCAGCACGTGCCGGATCGACGCGGCTCTTCAAGGAGTTCTCCGATGCGCAAGACCATGACAGCCCTCACCATCAGCGCACTCGCCATCGCACTTGCAGGCTGCGCCTCCACCGCCACACCGCAGCCGGCGGCGGCCGGGTCTGACGCTTCCTCGCAGACCACCGACACCGCGACCACCTCGCAGCCGTCCACACCGACACCGATCACGGTCACGACCTTCACGTCGTCGACGCCGACAGCACGCCCTACGGCTACTCCACCAACGCATAGGACGACTTCTTCACCGGCCCGGGCGAAATCCACCACCGCCCCCTCAGCCCCTCAGAGCACGCCGACGCCCGGAACCGCTCCGACATCTTTCGGCTACTCCCCCACCGCGAACGCGAAAGCCGAGATCGACGCCGCACGCGCCGCGGCCAGGGCCGACGGCCGCGAAGTCCTCCTGGACTTCGGCGCCAGCTGGTGCGGCAACTGCGTCGCTATGGACGCCGCCTTCCACACCCCGCGGGTCCGAGCCGAACTGGCGTCCTCCTACCACCTGGTACAGGTCGACGTGGACGTCGACGCCAACATGGGCTTGCTCGGGCAGTACGCGCCCAACAACTCCGGCGGCTACGGCCTGCCCGTGATCATCGTCCTGAGCCCCACCGGAACCACCCGCGTCGACACCGACAAGAGCGGTAATCCCAGCTTCGACTCAGGGTCCTTCCTGACGTTCCTGAAGAAGTGGGCCCTGTGAAGCCCTCTCGTGTCGCGATCGCGTCCAGCGCCGCGGCCCTGACACTCGCAGCCGGCACGGGGTACCTGGCACTCCATCGGGAGGGAAGCCACAGCGGCACCTCGCGCGTCGCGCAATTCTCCGAATCCGGCGTGATAGTAGTGGTGAACGTCAAGGACCGGACCGCGACCCGCGCCAGCCTCGCGGTCACGTTCACACCCGACCGCCCAGGCTTCCACCTGTACAGCATCGATCTTCCACCGAACGGGATCCAGGGCGTCGGCCGACCGACCAGCGTCACGACGCAAGGCGTGCTGCACGCAGCCGGCCCGGAGAGCGCCGAGACCACAGTGACCACGCTGCCCTTGGCAGGCACAGACCTGACCTTGCCCGTCTACCCCGACGGCCCGGTGACAGTCGACCTCCCCGTCACCATCGACGGCGCCGGCCAGGCCACGGTCCTCATCGGCTACGCCGCTTGCAGCCCACAGACGTGTCTGCCGCCGGTCAGTGGGTACCAGATCCCGATGTTCGTCACCGATCATGCGATATCGGGCTAGGTACGGCGCCAGCCGGTATGGCCCAGGTGGAGAATCCCTCGACCACGTCAACGCGCGGCCGACACCGCCTGGTCTGCCGCTGTCACGACCGCCCGGCGGGGTGGCCAGGTGGTTTCCTGCAGGTGCCGGCCGACACCAACCTGAGGAGGCTCGATACTCCACCGCAACGCACCGTCTTCGATCACAGCAGCGAAAACGACATCATGTCCGTTCGTTCGCAGCATCCGCCCGGCCTCGGCCGCCATCGTGAGGAACGTACGAGCGAGGATGCCCTCACCGAGCGGCTCGGCTGTCCTGACAACATCGCGGAGGTCGGCGGGGTCGTCCTGAGTCCGGACGGCGAGACTGACGCCGTCCCGGTCGACGAATTCGACGATCCGATCAAAACGCAGAAGCTTGTCGCGCTCCTCGGTGGCCACCCACACATGCGCCATGCTTCACCGTCCCATCTTCGGTAACTGATCTTTTGCAAGCTTGCCAGGACAGTTGTCTCCGCCGTGGCAGGCGTGCCCGTGTTGCCGACGCCGAGCGTCCAGCGGGCCACGGACCGCACTGCGGTGCACCTCGCCGAAGCCGCGGTCCACAGGTACCAGGCGACCGGCTCATAATCGGCCGGTACGGTATCGGCGGTGACCAGCGAAAGCGCAGAAAATACGTGGGGACTGCGCTGCCCGGCCGATACCGTACCGAACCATGGCTCGTTTGATCGTCGTCACCGGGATCCCGGCGTCGGGCAAGACCACAGTCGCCGCAGCGCTGGCGCAGCGCTCCACTCGGGCAGTGGTCGTCGATGGCGACACGATCCGCGCGATGGTTGTCAGCGGCTACGTCGATATGGCACGTGATCCAAGCGAAGAGGCGTTGCGGCAACTTCGGCTGCGCTATCAGGCTTCACTCGCAGTCGCCCACGTCTACCTGCAAGCAGGCTTCGACGTTGTCTTCAACGACAACGTCCTCGGGCCGTTGCTTGACGAACTGCCCGGCCTGGTGCCGTGCGACCAGTTCCACCTCGTCGTGCTGAATCCCGGCCCCGAGGTCATCCGTGACCGCGACCGGGAGCGAGAGAAGACCGCGTACACCGCCGAGAACGGCAGCTTTGACTGGCTTCGTGAAGTCCTCGCGAACGAGACGCCGCGCCTCGGCCTGTGGCTCGACACCTCCCATCAAACCCCTGACGAGTCCGCCGACGTCATCATCGCGAAACTCGACGAGTCTCTGATCTCTACCAACATCATCCGCAGCGGACGCTGGCCGCGGTCTGGCAGCTGATCGCAGTTCCACCAGCGGTTCGCTGTTCCCGCAGGAGGCAAGCAAGCCAGCTCACAGTTCATCGATGTAGTCCAAGAGCGGCGCGACATCGACCTCTACGCCATACCAGTCGGCACGTTGTGTCAGCTCGACCACAACTTCCCGAAGGGCTGAAGCGGTGTAACCGTCAAACTCAAGCTGCTGAACCTCGTCCTGCAAAATGTGCCGTGCACGCTCGGCGGCCACAACACGGACCTCGTCGGTTCTCATCACTTCAGGCAAGTCCTCGTAGGAATCCAGGTCTCGGAGCGCACGGGCATCCCCTACTGCCGCAAGAACGAGTTTCGCCACGATGTCGTCACGGCTTGACTCAACAGGAGCCGACATGCGGCTGAGCTGCCGAGCGAGTCTCAGCGCGCTGCTGCAGTCCAGAGGACCCGCCCGAAGCTCGCCAGTTGGCGCGCCAACCACTTCCCAGAGCCAGTCGGTCTCTTGCGATTCGGCGTAGAGCTGGAGCAGGGCGGCCGCGTCACACAATCGGAGCAGCATCGAGTTGCTCGTGCGGTCTGCACGCACCATCCAGTCGTCCCATAGGCCCAGGAGCGGCCCGATCGTGCTCATCTGGGCGCCGAGACCTGGCTAACACCGCCTTCATCGCCCCCGAGCAATTGAACGCCGCCGTCCGCCGCAGACTGCGCGAAATCCAGTACCGGCCCTGGCTCATCGACGGGGCACTTGTCGGTACCAGGCTGGTCATCCGGACCGAACCGTCATGACCACATCAGCAGGATCGGTAGCCTGTTCGATGTGGAATCCAACGGAGCTGCATGGGACCCCGTCAGCGTTCTGTCCGATGCGGATCGTGAATACTTCTTCGACCGGTGGGACGACCTGGGCGATCTGAACGTGCCCGGGCCGTTCTACACTGGTGTGACCGACAACTGCTGGACAGGTCGGCTGCACGCGCCACACAACGTGATCTACGGCGGCAAGTACTTCTCGGAGTATGTCTTCCGCCAACCACGCGACACGGACGAGGTCGCGGGCCTGGTACTGGCAGCCCAGGAAGACCCGTTCGCGGGATACGCGAGCAACGGGGACGAGCACTGGAGCCCTGACGCTGTCCGCTCCTGGTGGCAGAACCGAGACCGCGTAGTCGACAGCTTGTTTGCGAGCCTGAACAGGTTGGACACCGAGGACGATAACGAGTCCGGCGACGCAGCTCAGGGATTACGACAATTCCTTAGCTACCTTGAGACCGGGCTCGAAGCTGACCTTCGCGCTTACATCTTCAGACTAGAGACCGGACGCTATCCAACGCCTGATCAACGCCTGCCGAAGCTTTGACCCCTTCGGTCTCGTGGGACTTCCACCAGTCGGCCGACATCACCCCTTGAAGGTCAGTAGTGCAGTCCCGCCAAATATCTTGATGCCTTGGTGAGACGCTCGGCGTCCCGGCAAGGCGCCAAAGCAGTCCGTAGGTTGACTGCCGTCAGACAAGTTCGATCTCGATGGCCAGAACTCCTAGGGCCTCCTTCTCCGGGCCGTAGATCCTGCGGATGTTGGCGAGTTGCTGCTCACGCGGGCTGTCGGGGTTGACCCGTGCCGGGCCCCCGGTGTCGAGCATCTACTCGAAAGAGGCGTAGCGGGCGACGCGTTTAACGCGTGTCAGGACGTCGTCGGTGCCGCAGATGAAGCGGATGTGGTCGCCGGCGGCCAGGCTGCGCAGGTTGGGGTACTGGACGCGGATCTCGATGGTCTTGCGGCCTGAGGCGACCAGGTCGAAGTAGCGCCGGTAGAGGTTCATCTCGCGGGCACGCACGCCGGTCTCGGTGCGGGGTCGGTCGTTCATCAGGCAGTCGATCTCCAGGGTCGTGTACGAGCGGTAGAAATGTTCGGGGTCCGACAGCATGCGGCCCAACAGCCAGACCCATCGCATCGACGTAGTCGTCGACGGCGCCAGCCCAAGCGGTCGCGTCCAGCATCGAGAGCGGGGCAATGGAGCTATCCGGCTGTCACGGACGACCTCTTCGCGAAAAGTCTTCGCGATGTCTCCCGGCGACGTTCGGCGTGATTCACTTACGCTCGAGCTGATGGGTGCACCCGCCGGCGAGGCCGCGATCCGGCCAGCGCTTTCGGCGGCCGTCTACGGCCGACAAACTGCCTCGAAGAAGACCGCGCATCGGACCCGAGAGGATTCGGGGCGGCGCCATGTCCTCGGCTTATCCATCGGCGCCTCCGTGTCGGGCTTCGAGCTCGAACATCTGGGTCAGGTCTCGCATGTGTATGGGTTTTCTCAAGCCTCATCAGCCTCTGCCCCGGCGGCCCATCCCTTACGGCTGGCGCCGGGCAACGACCGGGCCAGTTCCTCGATGACTTCAATGATGGAGTCCTGGACCATGCGAGCAGCCGCCGGATTCGTGTTCGCCCTCACCGCGAGAGCGTTCCACGCCGCAGCAATGGGTCTCCACCAGTCATCGTGCTGTACCAACTGGTCTGCCAGGGCTCGATAGCCGTCCAGCCTCGCCGCCATTTGTGACGGGTCCGTCAGTTCAGGGTGCCGTTCCACGTGATCGATGAGCATCAGTGTCGGGTCGCTATACAGCAGCGACTTGAGCTGCTGCAGCTGCCTTACCCGGCGCTGATCAGCGCGCAAGGCAGCTGCAGCCTCGGCGCCATCGCCATCGATTTTTAGACGTATCGTCGCGACGAGGTCCCGATAGTAGCCGTGTGGGCTGTTCAGGCCAGCGCCGATGGCGGAGTTCATCTCGTCTTCCGCTACCTGGGCCTGATCGGCATCATGGCTCGCGGCGACGAGCCATGTGGCCGCATAAAGATCAGTTCGCACAACGGCCTCAGGATTGCTATGCCGCCTACGCCCAGGCCGCCAGGTGCCTGCGACAACCGCGGTGAACTCGTACCCGTCGGTTGCGGATGGCAGGATCATCTCGACGGTCACCGAGCGAGACCGGCGGACGCGCCAAGACCTGGTCACGCTTGCATCGCCGAGGCTCGCAGCGCCCGCCGAGCCCGACGTTCCTGCTCGTAGGCCTCATTGAGGTCCTTAACCAGGTCGCGGCCTGCATCGACGGCGGCCTGAGCAAGGCTGCCAGCAGACGTGAACAACGCGAATGCCGCCCCCATCGCACCGACTGCTTTTGTCAACCTACGTACCA
This sequence comes from Catenulispora rubra, assembly GCF_015356825.1. Classification (GTDB taxonomy): domain Bacteria; phylum Actinomycetota; class Actinomycetes; order Streptomycetales; family Catenulisporaceae; genus Catenulispora; species Catenulispora rubra. The sequence goes on from NZ_JAACYW010000003.1 coordinate 74,164, forward strand.
TGGCGACATACCATTCGTCGTGCCCACTACAGCTGGTGACGCAGTCGGTCAGCGGTCGGCGCGCCCACTCAGCCTCGTCCAGGGCACGTAGCAGTTCTGCGAACGTGTCGGAGACCGCCGGGTCGTCTTCGTCGACTGTGCACAACCAGGGGATGTCTTCTCGGTCAGCGGACAGCAAGGCCGCGAAGGCCACCACCGAGGAGGGCTTGCGCGGCCGTGCGCGGAACCAGGCCTCCGCGGTATGCCGAAACCACACCGACAAGTCCGGGTCAGCGGCGGCCTCAGCAAGGATCTCCAACAAGTTCGCCAAAGTTTCGGGCGTCGCCGACCCGGCAGAACGGGTAGGAGGCTGGGAACGGCCAGGGTTGTCCCCATGGTCGGCTGTGCGGCGTAGCCGGGTCAGCGCCACCTCGCGACGGTCGCCGGTGAGCATGCCTCGGCACACCGCATGCACCGTCGGGTGCATTCTGGGCTGGCCGGCCCACGTGTATAGCAGCGCCTCACTGCTGCGCCTCAGGTGCGGGTCCGTGACGGCTCTGGCCATGACTTGTTGCAGGAGATCGTGGCGTCCATATTCGGTGACGATGTCCACCAGGTACTTCGATACGAAGTCTTGGTCCTGCAAGCCGATGACGAGTTCGCACAGCCAATCCACCGCCTGGATTGTCCGCCGCGAATCCGTCCCGGCGCGCCGGACGATCCAGCGCGCCATAGGGACGCGGGTGTCGTCATAGGACTTCCACACGTAGCGCACGATCGCGGCCGCACGCCCCGGTTCGATCAAGGTGACGCTGCCGTCGGCGTTCACCCTGGCGTCCATCGCGGCAAGATCTGCGTGCAGCCCGGGCTCGGACAAGTGCTGCCAAGCAGTCTCTGCCGTCAGCGCCTCGGAGGACGGACGGCCCATATCAGTCGCGAGATCGGTAGCGAGCGCGTTCAGGTCTCCCAGTTGGGCTGAACCCTCTAGGCACACGGCCAACAGCCGCACGCGGCCGTCGGGGCTGAGCGCTCCAACCGCACCAGGTGCGGCGAAGAGCGCGTTCAGGTGTTCCTCGTAGTCGTCCAGCTGTACGGCCACGGACTCGGCGATGGTCCGCAGAGCATGATCCGTGAACTGCGGTGTCCCATCATGGGCCGACACCACCCGCGAATAGCGTGCTGCCTCGGCAAGGATCTGCTTGACAGCGACACCTGCTCGGGCAGCAGTGCGCCCGGCGAGTAGGTCAGTGACAGCCTTGTCGTTGGCGACTGCGACCAGTTGAGCATCGGCTTGGGCCAGGTGTGCGGCTACGATCTTCGCCGCGTCTGGGCTTTCCTTCAGATGGATGACGGCGACCTCGCTGGGGGCTTCAGCGGCGCACCGACGCCAGATCTGCTCACTCATGGTGATCACCAGTTGTGAATGGCGTCCGGCGAGCTCCGCGGCATAACCGCGTAAGGATGCCAGCAGTTCGCTGCTGGGTGTATCACGTGAAGGATCGCGCAGGTCCAAGACGTATCCCGTGCGCACGGCGAGCGGCAGATGTTTAGGCTGAAGCTCGCCGATATCCGGCAGCTGCAGATGACTGATCGTGTCGATGTCGATGCGCCCATGCGAAGCAAGCAGGCGCTCGGCAAAGGTGGTCGCACCGACGCCGTCGGCAGCGGCAACAACCACGATCCGCATGTCGATGAGGGCAGCCGCGCCGGTCTCAAAGCACGGCGTCCACGCCGAGGACTCGACCCAACGCTGATCCGCCCAAGCCTGATCGCGGTTGCGGCTGCTCGCGCCCATCCACAGCGTCGGATCGGGAGCGCGATCTCGATCACTGCTGTCGTAAGGTGGGTCGGCGTGGCCAGCGAGCAGACCCATGAGAATCTCAACTCGCGCAGCCCAGCACAGTTCTGCAGCACTGACGTCGGCGGTGTCGCCCAACTTCTTCTTGAACATGCTGGTCTGGACTCCGATGACGGCGTCGTCACCAGCGCGCAAGAGCGGCGCGCCGCTGAACCCCGTGGTCGCCATCGGAAGTTGGCAACCCAGCATCACCACGTTGTCAGGCTTCTGGTCCAGACCGTTGACGCTGCCCTTCAGGGTCCGGTACTTGAACTCGCCGACGCCGACGTGGTCGGCATAGCCGATGGTGGTGAAGGCAGTCCCTGAAGCCTGCTTGTCGGAGGCCGCAAGCAACTCGACGCTGGCCTTGAGGCAATTGCTGCTACGAAGTACAGCCAGGTCGTTCTCGCGGTCGGCGGCCACCACCTCGGCGGTGAAGGACGGCTCGCCCGGAGGCATCGGCCTGATGCTGACCGTCCTGGACCCTTCAGGAGCACCGGCCTCGCGCGGGCCACCGACGTCCAGCGCAATCCCACTGTCGCGGCCCCATGTCTGTTCGATGACATGCCAAGCTGTGACCAGTATTCCTTCGGCTACCTGAAAGCAGGTACCAACCGGATTGCCCGCGCTATCGCCGACGATTCCCACGTAGTCCCGCCGGTCACGACCACCCCGCTCAGTCACGGTCTTCCCGAGCCTCTGGCTCTGCCACCGCTGCCGCGCTCGTGCCGGTCACCACGGATCCGCTGACACCAGCGCGGGCGTATGTGAGTTTGACATTCAACGTGGCCTCGGCACCGATGCCGGCGAGGATGACGTGGCCGTTTGCGGAGAACTTGATCCCGAACTGTATTTCCATCTGCTCCGGAGCCGACACCTTGGCGGCGATACGCGCGCCGGTAGCAGCGACCTGAGCCGCGATACGCTCGATCGCCTGCTGACTAGCAGCGAAAGCGTCAGCAACCGCCTCGACGGACCTACCCCTTCCAGCGGTATTCGTGATTCCCGACGGTGAGTCCGTGGTCTCGATCAGAACGGTGACACCGTCGATGTCACTCTCCAGGTATGGCTGCGCCACAGTCCCCCCTGTGCGCTCCGGTACCGCCCATACGCGGCGGCCCCCGTCTTTGAAGTCAGAACCCTGACTTACCTATTTGGTCATCATTGCGACACCTGTGGCGTTCGTCAATGGCGCCCGTCCGTATCAGCCGCCTTGCCTTCACGGGACGGCTCCAACATCACCACGCGAAGGGCCCGATCGAGCACGCTGGGGATTCACGGCGCCCGTGGCCGCGGAGCCGGAACAGCAAGCGAGTTACGTAGCGACGACGTAGGCGCCGCTACGAAAGAGCGCGGCGAATTCGCCAGGTCCATAGCGCTGGTCAAGCCAAGCCTGGAGCAGTCCTAAGTTCCCGTCGAGAGTCGCTCGGATGGTCAGGTGGTGCAGTTCGGCCGTTTCAGGGCCACCGATGTCGTTCAAGAACGCTGCGTAGGGTTTGGTTACGAGGCCTGCGTAGGCGCTCATCGAGGCCAGATATGGCATATCGCCCGCGATCGGCTCACGAGCGCCGATCGCGTCCAGGAATGCTGCGGCATCGGTGCCGTCAACCGGCGCAGCGAGACCGGCAGCCAACGTCGCGTCGCGGGCGATCGCGGCTGCCTCGCGATCGAAAGCGCCCTCCATGATAATGCCGAGGTTCCGCGTGCTCGCAGAGTCTTGAGGGTCGCGAGCGGAGTAAGTCTGGCCGGACTCCCGCCGGAAGTTGATCCCGTGCTGGTTGCGGTGAATGCCGTTGGTACCGAGGCGGAACGACCGGTAGGTGAGGTAGTGGAAGGTGTCATGGATGTACGCGTGGAGCAGGTCCAGTCCGATGATTCCTGGGGTGCAGGCCGTCGGTGCAGTGGTGTGCAGGTCCCCATATCGGCTGATGACCGCTGCTGCTTGAACGTAGCGGTACCCCGGAGCCTGGATGTCGTCGGGCGCGCGGTACGGAAGCAGCCGGTGGTGGAACCCGCCGTACGCGGGGGTGGTAGCGGAGACGGCGATGAACACGCGCTCCAGCGGCAGGAGCATCGTCTGGCCGAGGCCGGCCAGACGATCACGCGCCTTCTCGACGCCGGCCTCGAACACCTCGAGGTCCCGGCCAGACAGCGTACCCACCAGTGCGTCCATCGTGCCGAAGGCCAGGCGTGGGTAGCGCTCGGCGAGCCGGAGCGTGTGGCGCGGGTCGGCCCGGAAGCGGGCCAGGCGGTCATAGATCTCGCGCTTCTGGCGGGTTGATCCGGTCAGGTGCTCGTTCGGCGTGAGCACGGTCAACGTCGTCCCCCTTCATGAACCAATGGCGATGTTGGTCGATCAGGTCTCTGTGCGCGGGCAACAGCCCGTCGGGAAGTGCGTCGAGCTCGAAGAACTGTGCGTCGAGCACCTCTTTGGGGTCGGGCCGATAGGTCCCGCCGACGAACTCAGCCAGGAACGCGACTTCGGCGCGCAGCTTGAAGCCGGTGACCAGGAGTACCGGGCCCGGCTCGACTTTGACCTCGTAGCCGGTCTCCTCGTGCGCCTCCCGCACGACGGTGTCTTCCCACCGCTCACCAGACTCGGCGTAGCCGGTGACCAGGCCCCACGGTCGCGAAGGCTTCCACATGCGGCCCTTGATCAGGAGCACGCGACCTTCGGAGTCCCGGACCAGACCGGAGACCCCGACGATGAACTTCGACTGGGTGACCCACAAGATGCGCCACTGCACGCCCCCGGCGTGGCGACCGATGAAGGTCCAGATCCTCTCTCGCATGCTGGCTAGCCTGTCAGCCCTCAGCAGCCCGTCGCCGCGGAAACGCCGACCGCGCACGCCCGGCGAATCGCCCATCCACGCTGCGCTGCCTGCGAGCGAGCCGCACGCGTCGCCGCCGCAGCCTCCTCAACGAGTCGGGCGAAGTATCCGGGCTCGATGCGGGCACGGTTGTCGGGCGCGACCAATGACCGCGCCCCACCGCTCCAAGAGACGGTATAGAGGTTCGCGCCGCGGACTTCCACGACGATGCCCACACGGCCATCGCCCATGTCGATGCGGTCACCCACCGTTGCGGCGGCGGTCACGACGCCGCCTTCGGCCACAAGCACCCGGCCTCGTGCTGATCACGGATCTCGTTGGCGTGCTGAACCAGGCCGACCGTGTAGGGGCCGGCTTTGTAGCCACAGATGCAACGCACCATCCAACCGGACGGCCCAACTTGCTCTCGCGGAGTGCGCTCCACGACCGTGCCGACGATTTCGGTATCAATGGCGTAGGGGCTGGATGTAGAGGGCGTCATGGTTCTGACGGTGCCAGGCGTACAGGCCGGGCAGCCAGCGAAGTTGCACGAGTTGCGCGGGGCTTTTTACAACACCTCGATGGCTCGTGCAATCAGCCGGCGGGCATCGGGACCGTAGGCCGCCATGCCCGCCAGTCGCCGGAAGGCCCGTTCGTACACGTCCAAGTCCGACGGCGCGGTGACACTGATCGACGCCGACAGGGTCTCCTCCTTCACCAGTTCCCCGTCGAACATGTAGAAGGACTCCGTCGGCCACATCTCACGCACGGCCCCGAACGGAATCACCCCGAGAGCCACATACGGCTTCCCGAGAACCCCCAGCAGCACCCCCAACTGCTCCGCCATCACCTCCGCCGAACCGATCACGGTTCGCAGGACAGCCTCCTCCAGCAGAATCACAATGCGGTGATCGCCTTCGCGAAGCACCCGCGAGCGCTCCATGCGCGCCGCCACGGAGGCCTCTACATCGTCCGGCAGTCGACGGAACTCGGAAATCGTTCCGATCAGCGCCGTCGCGTAGGCGGGTGTCTGGAGCAGCGCAGGCACGACGTTCGAGGAGTAGAAGCGCAGGTGCTTGGTGCGCAGGTAGAGGGCCAGCCCGTCGACCTGCACCTGACGCATCCCACCTCGATGAAGCCTCTTCCACGTCACGTACGCCGAGGCGGCCGCAGAGTGCGCAGCCAGCAAGTCTCCGACTTGCTCTTCAGCATCGCAGGCAGCACACCACGCCCTGATGTCGTCCTCAGACGGCGGCGTGATGGCGTTCCGGATCCGAGACACCTTTGCCGGATGCCATCCACACGCCGCCGCCAACGCACGGCCGTTGAGGCGTGCGTCCTTCATGATCTCTTTCAGGCGGTCAGCGAGCGCTCTGCGCGCAGCCTGAGCGCTGGTGGATGGAAGCGGCGGCATGTGGAGACGGTCAGATAACGAACTGGTCGTGCTGGGTAGCCCGCGTCCACGCCGCCGCGAACGCGCTGGAGCACAGCTCAACGACCGAAGGCTCGGTGCGCTGCTCGAATCCGGGTTCACACCACCCACCGTCGCCATCGAACAGGTTGAACACAGCCGTGGCGTCGTCGAACAGCCAGAAGTCGTTACCAGGCAATGCGATGTCCGAAGCCAGCGGACGCGGCAGCCAGCGAACCTCTTCGCCAGCCTCGATGTTCAGCCCCGTACCTGCATAGAGGAACCGGCTGTAGAGCGACACGGGGACCGAAACGATCCGCACACGGCGCACCTTCACGCCTCGTTCGGTCGCCTCAGCCACTGCATTGAGCCAGCCCGCCCGGCGGCTTCGCTCCTCGTCCGTCGCCCTCGTCCCGCCGCCGGCAGCCTGCCACGCCGCCCACACCTGAGACTCTGTCGCCACGCCGTAGGCGTCGCGCATCTCCACGTGCAGGGCCGCCGCGGTTGCCTTGCCCAGGTGGTCCCGGATCAGCGTCACAGGTCGTCTCTCCCACGGTGGCTAGGGCTGGGCAAGGAACTGGCGCATCCTGGCAGGAAGCCGGATGACCGTCTCGTGTGGCGGAACGTCAGTGGAGTGTCCAGGACTCGACCCCGCCTCGACGCACGCGGCCAGAGTGGCGGCGTCCGCACGATAGGACTGAATGATCAAATCCCCGTTCTCGTCCTCCCAGATGGTGGGTGAGCCATCATCGTCGGTGTCCGGATCGATCGCGATGAACCGCAGTGCCATGGTGCCCTCCGTGTCGTCGGCAGTGCAGGACATTGAGAAGGGTTGCACCAGATCCGCACCGCGGCCAGATTTCGTTGCACGGATTGCACACGTGTCGATTTTGAACGCTTCCAGTGGAACCTTCGGAGATTCGGCGAGTCCCGACAGGGCCAGATCTACTGGCCTGGCCCCTGCGGAGCCGGAACACGTTCGACTTCGACCGAGCGACGAGACCATTGGCTTGGGACGGGCAGGTTCGTGTTGATGATCAACACGCCGACCAAGGCCGGGTACCGCGGATCGGCCAAACCATGAAGCCGCGGCTTCAACCAGTCAATGTAGTTGTCGATGACCCCGGGAGGCGCGGCCTTGCGGCTGTGATCGAGTACGACCAGGACCGACAGTTGGCTGCCACGGCCGACGCCGTACTGGGTCGGCTGCCCGACGTAGCGGGCACAGTCGTCGACGGTGATCGGATTGCCGCGCGAGACCTTCAGCTCGGCGATGATGTCGTCATGGAGGAGGTCGTCGAATCCGCCCGCGACCCGATCACGGCGGGTCAGCCGACCGTCGATCTCGGGGTCGGCGAGCAACCAGCGCTCCAGCTCGTCGTGGAACTGGGCCTCGGTGACCCTGGTGCCGCGCTGGAAGACCTTCTTGAACATGATGGTCTGGGCCGCACGTACGCAAGCAGAAAAGAACCGACAGAACGCCCGTACGTCTTCCGCATCAAACATCGGCGCGTCGAGTGCGGCGAACATCGACAGGAGCCGGCCGTCGGTCTGCTCATGATCGGTGAGGGCGTCTCGGCTCGGATCGAACGGCCGTAGCTCGAGGCGGCTTAGGCCCGCCACCTCGATGCGCTCCTCACGACCTTCACCGATCAGTCGCACCTGCACCGGGCAGTCCAGTGGCGAAGCCATGATCGCCTGCTCAACGCTACAGTGCAATGGCGCCTCGCCGTTCAACATGACTCCGACATCGTCTACAGCACCGTCGACGATTTCAAACTCGTAGCGCGGAAGGGTCAGCGCATCTCGACCGAGAGTGGTGACCGGCTCGACGATGCACCGCTCAGCCCAGTCGGGCACATCCAACAGCCGGACAGTCATGCCCAGGTGATAGATCTCGCCGGGTCGTACGACGAGGACATCGGTGATGGGAACGTCGTGCATGGTGGCCACGCACACGGCTCGTGGCGGTGGAGCCGAGGGCATACTCGGAGCTCTGGACGCGAACTGCTCGGGAATCAGGCTGGTGCCAACGAGTGAAACCGGCACGGGGATGGCGGCGAGGCTCTGCCACGCCGCCTCGGCCGTCGCGGCATCGGCGGCCGCTTCGACTGCGGTCAGGATTTCGCGGAGACTACCCGGTTCCGTGTCTGGCGCCGCCTCCAGTTCGGACCGCAGGATATGGGCACGCCGCTGTGCTGCTTGCAGCAACAGAAGCGTCGTCGGGTCGGCGATGCGAAGTGCGGCGTCATACCGGAGTAGAAGCGCCGCGATCTCCCAGGCACTCGCGACTACCGCGCGCTGGGAACCGCTGGCGTGGGCGGCGGGCGCTGCACGGAGTCGTCCGGCCGCCGTATCCAGCACCTCGGCAATCACGGTCGGTTCGGGGGTAGTCGACGTACGAAGCACCGCCGCGACTGTCGCCGCGGTTCGTGTCGTGTCGACAACAGCACCGATCTGGCCGTCCCCCGTTGCTTCCGGGAACGACCGCTCCAGCGCGGTGACGGCCGTGTCCACTGCTGCGGCCAGCGTCGGCAACCGCGCGCCGTCCGCCGCCCCGTCGGCAAGCGCTTCGGCGAGTTCGGCACCGCGGGCGACGACACCAGAGAACGCTCGACCCGGCGCTCCTTCCGCGCCAGGTGGTTGCTCGATCTCGATCCGCCTGGCAAGGGTGGCGGCATCGGCCCACCGGCCGGCGGCCTGCAGGAGCTCGACCGGTTCAAGGGCACGCCGCCAGCGCGCGGAACCGTGCACCGTGCTCAGCTGCTCAATGTCAGCGAACGGGATGCCCGCGAGCACGCGCGGTCGGTCGAAAAGGGCTTGTAGGACGGGTTCACGGCGGGCGTTGTAGTCGTCGATCAGATCAGGACTGGCCGCAGTGGCCAGGGCTGCGCGTGTCCAGACCGGTTGGTCCTGTAGCTCGTCGGGCCACCACGCGGTGAGCAGCCGTTCCCGGTCATAGGCGGAGCAACGATCGACGTATCCGAGCGCGAAGGACAACCATTGCGTAGTCAGCGTCTCGTCAGGTTGCTGAAAGGCCAGTGACCTCAGCGACCATAGGGCTGACGCAAGCACCTCTGGGTGCCGGTTCGCCTGCGGCTGGGCATAGGTGACGATCCACTGAGCAACGCTGCGTAGCAGCCGTGGTGCCAACTCCCCAGGCATGCGGAGCTGGGGGATCTTCTCCAGCATGGCCCGGTGGACGATGACGTAGCTGTCGTCAAGCAGCGCGACAGACAACTCGGCCAACTCGGCGGGGAGTTGGTCGGCGACCCGCGCACACGCCGCCCACAGGCTGATGCCCGCGCACCGGACCAGCGGGGCGCCATCGCACAGGGCTGAGTACGTGATCGGCAATACGTCACGGAGCGTCTCGGCGGCTACCGCCGACTCCAGCACGTCCAACATCGCCACACGGGTCGTTCGATCCCGCTCCTCCTCACCAGTGGCCGCAGCGAACAGAGCCTGGGCCGCTGTGAGGACTGCATCAGGGTTCGCAGCTGCACACAGACCGATCGCCCCGGCGAGCCTGCGCCGGCGCGCATTACGCTGCATCCAGCGCCCAAAGCTCTCCATCTCCTGCAAGAACCGAGGACGCTCGTCTGACGCGGCGATAGTTACCGCGTCCGCTTGTGGTTCCGACAGCCTTAAGACTGCACCGAGAATCCCAGCGACGTGGGCGGCGACGGCATCAGGGATCTCGCGCGCAAGTGTTTGCAGATGATCGGCACTGCGGTCTGCGGGCTCCTCGCCCCAGTCACCGCCGGCGCGCAGAACGACGAACGCAATGGCCTGTGATGTCGCTTCAGGGGTGGCGTCCCAAGGCTCCCGGAACCGTTGCAGGAACCAGGGCACCCGGGCCAGCTGCGCGCGCGCCGGCTGACTCGTTACAGCGGCCACGGTCTCGACGATCCGCCGAGTCAACTCCGGGTCGTGGCGCCACCCTTCCGCCAATGCCCGAAGGGCAGCGCCAGCAGGATGAGGAGTTCCGGCGTAGCCGGCATCCTCTCCGCGAATACTCGCCGCCAGTGGCGGCCCGAGGGCCATGATCCGGGAGGCGTCGACGACGAGCAGTGCAGTTGCCGCTTCGGCACCGGCCTGGCGATTTTGCTCATCGTCGCTGGCCAAGTAAGTCATGATCTGTTCGGTCACCGCGGGAAGGTCGACACGAGACGCAGCCAGCAGGCCATCCACCGATACCGGCACGGCCCACGGCCCGTGATCTTCGCCCGACGCCAGCTCGATGAGGCCGCCGATGACGTCTGTCAGATCTGCCGCGCTCAAGTCCGGCTCCAGCAGCGCGAAAAGCCGCCCCGCCTCGACCGAGCGGTACTCCCCCAGCACCGCGACGGCGACGCCGACGGCTTGGCGAGGCGGACACCGACCAGCGCGAACCAAGGCACGCAGAGCCTCAAGAGCAACGGGATCGGCGGTGTCCACGGCCAGCTCGACCAGGCTGTCGACCAGCACGGGGCGAAACAGTTCAGGGGCAGCCCTGGCAGAGTCCAAGACATAGCGAACCGCCTGCTGCTCATGCGCGGTCAGCGGTCCCGTGCGCGGCTCGGAGTGGTCGATGCGGTCCAGAGCTTCACCCAGGTCCCGCACCACATGGCCCTCGCCGGCCAGCAGCCGACGGCGGCGTTCACCGCGCGTCCTGCAGCGTGCGGCACGCTCCTCGGCGGCGCGACGCGCCGCGTCCTCCCGTGCCTGCTCGGCGGTTGCCCATTCCGCTGACACCGTGGCGAGGTTGGGCAGCTCACCGGTCCCGTCACGGTGCACGCAGTTCGTGCAGTTGGCCAGGCAAAAGTCGACGGCCAGGTCAGTAGCCCGCGGGCTCTGGACCTGCGGCGGTGGAGCATGCTCACAGCGGATCTCAAATAGGCCGAGCGGCACGCCGAGCAACGACCCGGCGTAGCTGCTACCGCCGACCAGTTGCAAGCGGGCATGCCGACAATGCCGCCGCGTCAGCTCGATCGCCTCAGCGTTGGACTCGCCGAGTGCTGCCGTTTCATCGAATTCCTGCTCACGCACCTCTCAAGTACACCACCGGGGTGCGACAACCACTCCAGTTTTCGTACGACTCCATGCGTTGAGCTGGCGGATACGATTCGCAGAAATCGCCTTGTACCGCATGTCGCGAACAGCCTTAGGCGACGGGGCATCCGTGCCAGAAATTCCGATCGGGCACGTACCGACACTACTCGCGACAGAGTCGGAGTCACCAGTCATTACGGTCGGGGATCTGCGTCAGCTGCATATCACCCGTAAGCTCCCAGTGCTGCACCGCATCATCGGTGAAGCGAACGACAAAGTCGATCAACGGATCAGACATTTGAACACCCGGAAGCATCGTGTCAGAAATGCGCTCGTCCGGATCAAGATCCCACACCGCGAAGACCTGACTCCCGTTACCAACGTTCAATTGTTGAACGGGAAAAATCAGAGCGACACCTTCAGCCGCTCTGATAGTGGACAACGGAGACAACGGAGATCTATGGACAGTTGCCGCGCCAGCCATTTTTGCGACGTCGCACCAACCATAGGGCTTCCGCGAGTATGGCTTTATGTCGACACGGGCAACGATATTGCGAACAGGTCTAGGAGATTCATTATCAATTTGGACCGCAACCATCATATTGTATGGCGCGTTATCGAGAAATACATGTACTCGATTTGACTTCACCACAACTAGCTCTGCCTGGCGACGAGCTGCAACTTTCAGCAGTTTAAGCTCCTGCTCCGCCCGCCTATCCGCTTCCTTCCGATCGGCCATCAGCTGTTCCGCCTGAAGCTTCAGCGTTTGGTCCTGCAACTTCACTTGATCGCGCAGTATTCTCAACTGCCCCGCAGCGAAGAACGCAGCGACACCAGCCGCGCCCAGCGCCATCACCGTGGCTACGGCACCAACCCACGTGGGAACGTCGCCCCAGTCCCAGCGATCGCGGCGGCCGAAATACCAAACAAGGGCCACCACTACCACCGCGACCAACAGGGCCCCAACCGCCGGCGCCAAGTACCGCCGCCCACGCCTCTCCTCCGCCATGGCGGCAGCCTACGGAGCCCAAGCCCATGATCGGCACAGAATCGGTGCTGTCACAGCCAAAGCAGGTACCGGTGCGTGCGCCAGCAGCGTTCACCCACTTCCGCAGCAGCGGCCTGCTGTTGCCTCCCAGGAGCGTGCTCCGAGTCCGCCGCAGCTACTGCCGGGTGTCCCGCGTGGCGCCCCCGATGTGGTGCGGTTTCCACGGCCGATTGAATCTCGCAACCGCTGCATGCCCCTGACCAGATGAGCAACCACTGCCCCACCCGTCACCGCGAGTCGCCCCGATCGACCCAGCATCCGCATCAGGTTCGGCGCCGCCTTAGCCGCACCCTGACTACGCAACCCTCCGCAACAGACTCGAACCGGAAGTCCTCGGTCTCCCACGGAGGATCGACTGCGTAGTACCGGCTGCGATGCCTCTTTCGGCATGCGCGATCGTACCGGCCCGCCACCGGAGCCCTCATCGTTGCCGAGTTGCCGAAGTTGACCATGATCGGCAACATCGAAGCATGTTCACAACGGACTTTGCAGGTCACGCGGAGCCCGACGTTTGGGGGCCACTTGGGGGCCACACGGGATGCGCGATCATGAACGACCTGCGGGTAAATACCCGCTACGCCTGGCCGACGGAAGGGGCATTGTGTGCATGACGTGCGGCAACGACTAACACATAGACCTGGGGGTCAAGGGGTCGCAGGTTCAAATCCTGTCAGCCCGACCAGAACGGTTCTACTTGAACCGTGGTCCAAATGGACCACGGCAAGCAGGTCCGTTACGGATGCCGCAGACCACGTAGCCTCGTCCTTCGGGACGGGGCTGCTGGTGTTTTGAGGGTTCGCTCTCGCCGTCTGGCCCGTGGTCGTGGCCTGCTGGGTCAGGCGGGAGACGAGCGCCTGAGCCTGGACGACGTCTCGCACAGCCTCGCCCAACTGGTGGTCTGCGATCTCTTCCCCATCCACGAACAGCTTGGGAAATATGACCTTGTTCATAGCTCGCTTCAGGCTGGTACCGGCGCGCTCGTAGAAGCCTTGGGGGTCACGCAAGAGTTCGAGAGCTGCGAGGAAGAAGGCCCGCCCGGCGGTGAGACGGCTGGAGGTGTCGGCGAGTTGGGTCGCGATCTCCTCCCGTTCGGTGCGAATGGCTTCGACCTTGCGGCGAAGCTTCTCCTTCGGCCAGCCGGGGTCGCCGACGAGGTCGAGGTACTGGTCTTCCTTGGTGTCGAGTTCAGCCAGTCTCGCCGTGAGCCGTTTCTTCAGGGAGCTGAGGCCTGCGAGGTCGCCGAGAAGGGCGTCATCCAGTTGGTGACGCAGACGGTCGCGGAAGTCATCGGTGAGAGCCACGGCGGCGTAGTGGCGCGTGACGGCCGCCTCGATCGCTTCGATCCGGACGTAGGGCTGAGTGCAATTCTTGTCTTGGCGGCCCCGGCAGATGAAGTAGAAGTAGGTGCCGCCGTTGCCACGTCCCGGCATGACGATGAAGCGCTTGCCGCAGCGCCCGCACCACAAGGTGCCTTTGAGGTAGTGGTTATGGGTGCGTTGCCTGGTGCCGCCGCCTCCGTGGAGGGCAAGGACACGCTGGACACGGTCGAACAGCTCGGGGGTAACGAGGGCGTCATGGCGGCCCGGATACTCCTCGCCCTGGTGCTCGATGATCCCGAGGTAGTAGCGGTCGGCCAGGATGTCGTAGAAGCGGCTCAAGGCCAAAGGCTGAGCCGGTGCCTTCCTGGTGGGCCTGGTTCGCAGCCCGGCTGCCGTGAGGGCGCCAAGAACTTCAGCAGCCGTGTACTGGCCGGTGGCGTAGAGCTCGAAGCCTTGCAGGAGGTAGGGCGCTCGTTCGTCGTCCTTGACGACGATGGCGACCTCGCGACCCTCGAACTCGATGTGTTGGTTGAGGTAGCCAATAGGGGCCTTGGTGATGGTGCCGCCGAGCTTGGCCTTCTGGCCCATCTTGTAGCGGATGTCAGCGCCGGAGGCCTTGGACTGGTACTCGTTGACACCGTCGAGCACGGTGGCGACCAGGTCGCCGATGGCAGTGTCTTCGGTGTAGTCCATGATCGAGACGATGGCGGCCCCGGCCTTGCGCAGGTCGCGCTTGGTGATAGCGGCGTCGATGCTGTTGCGGTGAATGCGGGAGCGGGCATAGACGATGACGTAATCCACATCCTGCTCAGCTTTGATGCGAGCCATCATCTCCTGGAATCTCGGCCGACCCTCAGTAGTGGTAGCCGAGCGGCCAGGCTCGACGTATGTTTCGACAATGTCCGCCCCCAGCTCGTCAGCTCGACGTTCGCAGGCCTCCCGTTGAGCGGGAATCGATATCCCTTCGGGGTCGTAGTCGGTGTTGACCTGGCTGGGCGTCGATACCCGCAGGTAGAGCACGGCTCGCTTGCGGCCGGTCCGCCCGGTGACGACTGTCAATCTGGAAGTTTTTTCTCGCTGAGCGTTCATCTTGTTCGTCCTCCTCTAAGCTTGCCGTTTGTGGCTCTTCGCAGCCAAAATATGCCGTTTTCCTTCATTGTCATTGTATCGATAAGATCATGAAATTGGAGGGCCCCGAAACAAGATCATGCGCGAGATCGCCATCATTCACGAAGAACCGAATACATTAGTTGTGCAGCCTCCGTACTGAGCGTGACCCGCACGAACTCGGCCGCTCCCGGCAACTGCCCCGCCAGCCGGGCAATCGCATCCCGTCGCCGCTCAGTAGTGGTCGAGACCAACAGCCATGGCGTCACTCCCGCCGGCCCCCGGCCGCCTCGCTCGTGGAACGCCGTGTAGTACGAGAGCTTGGCGCGGACGGTCGGCAGGCTCTCGGTGGCGAGATCCACCTCAAGCCACCAATGATCGCGGGCTCCGTCGCGCTCCAGTACCGCGTAAGCGTCGGGCTTGAGCCAGCCGCCCGCGCCATTGGGCCACCAGGCTCCCGGCTCGGCCTTGAACGTGGCGACCGCGAAGTCGCAGGCGCGGGCACGTTCGACCAGCTCCACATATAGCTCACTGACCGCGAGCAAGTGGCGCTGGCTGAGGGCTCCGAGCGGCCCCGGTCGGCGGACCCGCACTGGTACGTCATCTGCGAATTGCTGCTCCCGCAGCAATCGTTGCCCGACACTGTCGAGGGCGAACACCTGGACGGTGGAGCCCTTCTCCCGTCCTCCGACGCGGCGACCCATGGGGGCAAGCACGCGCCAGGAGACGAGTCGCGCTAGTACCCGCGAGCGCGTGACGGTCCGGCTGCGCCCAGCCTGCACTCCTGAGAAGCACAACCGCTCTAGCTGCTCGCCAGTGGCGACGCGCAGCCGGTTGACCTCCTCCAGAACGTGCCAGTCCCGAGCGCTCATCCGAGAAGCGGCCCATTCCACGTCTGTGCTTGTGGTTCGGGTAGCGCCGCCGCCTGAGGTGAGTGGGGAGCGGCCGGGCCGGGCGGCTCCAGCCCGAGAACGAACTCGGGGAGGGGGTGGAGCTTCGTTGGCGTTAATGGCTCGTTTCACCACGTCAGGACCCCCCGAGGAGGCGCTCGACAACAACGCCGATGTCAATAGCGCTCATGCTTCGCCGCCTGTCGTCTGACGGCCAGTCCGGGTTCGGGTAGGTCCGGCGATGCGGGCGGCAATCGCTGCTTCCACCTCAGTCCGAGGCCGCCCCAAGCGCTGCCGTGCTTCTGCGGCCAAGGCGGCACCGTCGGTCGTGACAGGAGGGAGCGGCAGCGTCTTACCCGTCACGGGTCCGAGCGTCGCGCCACCGACGCAGGGCCGCATGGCGATCTCGTAGGCAGGAAGGCCCGAAAGATCTGCCTGCGTCAGCGGCGCAAAGCGGTGAGCCAGGGTCTTGGCATCGTCGTACTCGACCTGAAAGCAGA
This sequence comes from Catenulispora rubra, assembly GCF_015356825.1. Taxonomy (GTDB): domain Bacteria; phylum Actinomycetota; class Actinomycetes; order Streptomycetales; family Catenulisporaceae; genus Catenulispora; species Catenulispora rubra. The sequence continues at coordinate 90,099 of NZ_JAACYW010000003.1, forward strand.
TCTGAGTGCGGGCCGTGCCGAGGACGGCGGTGCGGATGTCGTCGGTCAGCTGCCCCAAGTACTGATGGGCCAGGATCAGCCCGACGCCGAGGCCCCGTGCCTGGGCCAGCATGTCGGCCAGATCGAGCGGCAGCCGGACGATGTTCTGGAACTCGTCGAGATACACCATCACGGGGTGGCGCAGGCCCGCCGGGACGGCCACACGGGCAAGGGTGGCTTGCCAGAGGGCAGCGAGCACCAGCGAGCCGATGAGGGTGGCGGTTTCGCTGCCGATGATGCCAGCGGGCAGCGATACCAGCACGATCCGCCGGCGCGTGAACACCTCATCAATCCGTATCCCAGCGCTCTGGCCCAGCATCAGGCGCAGGGCCGTCCGGGTGGTCAAGCTGCGGAGCTTGTTGAGGCTCGGCCCGATGACTTGGGCACGCTCGCCGTCCGACATGGCCTCGAAGGCTTCCCAGAACGGCCGCACCGTCGGCGGCACGCCCGGCTGGCTCAGAACGAACCGGCGGAAGCTCGGGTTGAGCAAGAGTTCTGGCAGCTCCACGAGCGTGAACTTGCTGCCGTCCGCGGCCCGGGTATGGGTGAGGGTCAGGAGCGCGTTGCGCAGTACATCGCTGGTGCGGGGTCCCCATGAGCTGTGCCAGAGACTCCCCATAAGGTGGACCAGATTGTCCACGGCGAGCTCTCCGGCATGTTCACCGCGCGCCATGTCCAGCAGGTTGAGGCCCACCGGCTGGTCGGTGGCGCTCGGGTCGATCACGATGACATCGCTGCGGCGGCGGTCCGGCACACGGTCGAGGACGTCGGTTATGAGGTCGCCGCCCTTGGGGTCGATCACGACCACGGAGCGACCCATCTCGATGTCCTGGATGATCTGCCCGGCCAGCAGCGTGGACTTGCCCACACCCGTTGGCCCAATGACCCAGGTGTGGCGCAGCCGGTCGGCCGTCGCAATCGCGAGCGGTCGGCCCGTCATACCGGGGTAGGTGCTCAGAGCTACGACCGATCCGCTCCCGGGCACCGTCACCGGCGGCGGCAACTGCCGGGCAGATGCCCGGGGCAGGCCGGGCAACGCCACTTCGCCGAGCGGCAGGCCAAGGAGCCCGGTCAGCTCGCGGACGTTCAAAAACATTGGCCAGTGCGCGATGGGCACCGACAGCTGAGCTATACGCCGAACTACCGTCGCTTCTGGCAGCATCCGGCGCACCACCGACACGCCCGGCGTGTTCAGGCCCCTCAGCGTGCCCCAGACCCAGCCGAAAATCTGCGTCGTGCGCGGCCTCGTCGAGGCCGCTACCCCGAGTCGCAACGTAGCCGCCAGCATCGGTTCCGCATGTTTTCGACGTTCGGCCGCAGCTTTTTCCGCATCGGGGGCCGGATGGCTACTGCCACCGAGGGCGGCCAGCACCGAGTACGCACCGTCCCGAGGGCTGGTCGGACGGGGCTGCACCGAGCCGACGAATATCCACTGCAACACCACGGTGTCGCGCCCCGATAGCGGCGACAAGGCGGCGAGCAGCGCCGTGCTGGCAGCCTGCGCGCGGTCGTGAGCCAGGGGCCGCAAGAGACTGGTAAGCCGGGCTTCAGTCGCCATGGTCAGCGCCGGCCGGTGTGACAGGTAGTCGTCGTCCTGCTCGAATCGGACCCCAGGCATAGCGGCTCGGAGTCCCGCGAGCACCGTCCCGTAGGTGCGTTCTGGCAGGAGCAGCATGTGTCGAATGCCATCGGCCGTCGCCACGACTTCGAGCGCGGCGGGCGGCGGCGGGATCAGGCCGAAGCGCCGGGCGTGCGTGCCGCTGACGACATGTCCAAGCCACGTCGCCACATCATCCGGGGACAGGCCTTGGGGAAGCGACAGCCGGTAGGCCACGAGGGAGTTTCGCCAGGCTTGCGCTTCCAGCATCCGCGCTGCGGTGATGATGCCGATGAGGCCGCCTCCGCCAAACAGGAGGATGAGGAGCGCGATCATTCGGCGGTCTCGGCGCGAGCCGCCTCCGCTGCTTTGACTGAGCGGTCATACCGCTTTTGGAGGTCTTCTTCCTCGGCGGCTTCGGCCGCCAACTGACGGCCCAGCATGATGACGAGCTGCGTCATCAGGTCGATGTCGATGGTCTCCCGTTGTTTTCCAGTGATGCGGATGCGGTACTGCTTGGCCATGTCATGGGGTCTCCTCTTGTTACGTTGATCGTTCGTTCGTGTTGGTGAGGTTGAGTGGGGAGAAGGAGCAGCGAGCTGCCGCCCCTTCCCCCCCGAGTGCCGCTGAAGCTTTAGCGGCGGCTACTCGGCCTTACGCCGAGTCGTCGGCTTGGCCGCGTCGGCGTCCGACTTCGGCGCCTCCGCACTGGCCGTGGTGCCGAACAGCGATTGCAGAGCGTCGCGCTTGAGCGCGGCCTCCTTCTCGATGTCGGCCAAGGCCTGGGTAGCCTTCTCGGCCAGCGCCTCACGCCGGGACGAGATGTACTCGCGGACTGCGGCGAGCACTGCGTCCTTCAGGCTCAGGCCTTCCAGTCCGGCTACAAGCGCGAACTGCGAGTGCAGATCGTCCGGCAGGGCCACGCCGAGCGTCTTCACGCTCTGCGGACCTGCCGAGCTTCCTTCGGTCATGGAGCGTTCCTCTCCGGTGCTATTGCGGCTGCCCATCCCTTGTTGAGATGTAGAAAGCAGCCGCATGACACCGGCGAGCGACCCGGCCCGTCATGCCGCCTGGGCCTCCGGAGCGGTCGGCGGCTCCATCGCCTGAGGCAGTGCCTCCGGCTGGATACCGAGCCGGTCTTGCGCCATCCGCACATACTCCGGATTGAGCTCGATGCCCAGATAGTCGCGGCCCAGCTCTCGTGCCATCTCGCCGGTGGTACCGGTGCCAAAGAAGGGATCAAGGACCAAGCCGCGTCGTGCCGGCGCGTGGCAGTCGCATGGGAGCGTTCCCGCGCCCTGCTTTTGTCCCGCTCCGCAGGCCGTGCAGACGACCGCCGGACATCCGGCCAGAATCGGCCGCCGCACGAGTTCGGGTGGGAAGGTGGCGAAGTGCGCTCCCTTATAACCACGGGTGGCGATCTGCCACACGTCCCCCGGATTTTTGCCCAAGCGGTGGCCGGGTGTTCCGGCAGGCCGAGCCTTTCGCAAGCCACTGCGCGAGGCGGCCAACGGCCCGGCCCACCCCGATGACTCCGGCGTCGTGCGTTCCCGGATTGCCCACTTGGAGCGGTGGAGCTCCCGAATGGCGTCCAGGTCAAAGAAGTAGCTCTTCTGACGGACGAGGAAGTAGACCACCTCGTGGGTCAGCGAGAGCCGGTCTGTCACCGAGCTGGGCATAGGGTTCGTCTTGGCCCATATCACCTTGCCTCGGACGATCCACCCATCGCCGTCCAGCGCCATGAGTAGGCGTTCGGGGGCGAGAAGCAGCCCCTTAACCGGAGCACCGTACTTCGGGTGCCGACTAAACGAGTCGCCGAGGTTGAGCCACAAGGAACCGGTCGGGGTGAGCACGCGGCCCACTTCGCGCATGACGTCCCGGAGATCTGCCACCCAGCCGTGGATGGTGAGCTCTTGTCCGAGCTGACCCTTGTGCCCATAGTCACGCACGTTGTAGTAAGGCGGACTGGTGACGACGCAGTCCACACTTGAGGCTGGTAGCTCCCGCAACCGGGTGAGGGCGTCGCCGGTCAGGATGGTGTTACGTGGGGCCGTCAAGAGGCCGTCTCCGAGGTGGGGTGCACCTCCGTTCGCTGGCTTGAGTTCGTGTACTGATTCATGGTTCTCGTTTCTCCCTTCGGTGATGTTTCTCTATCGAGCTGCGTCCCGGCGTTTGGCAACAAAAAACCGGCTCCCGGATTTTGCCTCCACAGAGGCAAGAACGCCGCTCGTCATGTAGTAGTTATACGGGAGCTGACATGCTCCATCTCCAGGCAAACACCCGAATATTTCCCGAACACGTCTCCGCTTGCCTGGGAGCTTCACCAGGTAAAGCGTTTTGCCGAGCGTGGTCGTCACCTGGGGAAAAGCCCGGCGACCTCGATTCAGGCGCTACGCAGGTGGGTTCACCTCCGCTGCCTTCGCGTCCTCGGCCTTGAGACGGCGCAGCAGCTCCGTCGCCTTGCCGCCGCCAACGCGCAACGTCCGCCGGAGTTCGTCGCGTGGGATGGGACGGCCGCCGTGACTGAGGCGGTATTGCCCGTTGGCCGCGCGGGCAGCCTCGGTCAGCTGTTCGTCCGTTCGGTACGGCTGGATGTTCTTGGGTCCAGTTTCGACCCGTCCCGAGTCCGTACTCGGTCCGGCCTCAGGTCGGCTTGGGTTCGGCGCCGGCCCCGCGGGGTCGACCTCAGCGCGAAGCACGGCCAGATGCGAGACGAGCCCGAGGACGAGAGCCGGGACTGCGCCGACCGCCACGACGACCATCCAGTTCGCCACCAGTAGGCCCGTGGCGATGAGATGGAAGATCGCATTCCCCATGAGGGACAGGCCGAGGGCACCTACCGAGTTGGCGCGGGCGAAGCGTCGGGCTCGGGCCGAACAGGTACCCGGCGCAAGCCATATGCGTGTTGCTACCGCTGCCAACGAGTCGATGGTGATCGGAAGCAGCGGAGCCATGCGAGGAGGCCAGCCGGCCACGAGAGCCAGGCCATGGAGACCAGCGAAGCTCGATACCGCCGCACTTGCGGCCGACACTGCGAGACCTGCGGTCACCCACCAATCCTTCTGGTGGGTGACCGCTTCCCCGTTAGGCATCCGGGCTCTCGCTGAGTCCTGGCGGGATGGTCTTGGACGAGCCGTCGGTCTGAGCTTGCTGACGCTGCCGCCACAGGCGACGAAGCTCCCGGCGCAACTGCCTCAGTTCCTTGTCACGCTCGCGCCGGTCTCGCTCCTCGAACCGGCCCGCCATGCGACCTCGGGTCCTTCTGGGCACGACATATCGGCCCCCTTTCGATCTATCTTGGATGATTGCTTGCCGCCTGATTGGCGGCGAGAAGAGCAGGGCGCTGTTACTGGTAGCGCCGAAGGAACCAGCGCGTAACCCGGATGGCGAGCCCCACCCCGACGATGATCCACAGGCCGGTCGGCAGGGCGAGAAGCGCATGCCACAGCAAGTTTCCGAACAAGCCGAGCCCGAAGCAGATGAACGACAGTCGCAGGAGCACCCGCGCCGGACTGCCCGTCCTGCCGTCCGCCTCCCGGCTAAGGCGCCGTGCCAGCCACAACAACCCGATGAGGTTGGTGGGGAGCTTGGGGCCGCTCACGACCGGTCCTGGCGCCGGCCTGCGATGCGCTCTCCCAGGTCGTATAGCTCATCGATAAGGTCTCGGAATTGTTCCTCGGTCGCCTCGAAGTCACGGACGGCACGCGCGTCACGGTCCGCCGAGTCCCAGGTCGGGTTCCAGGGGCCTGACGGCGGATCAAACGGCGCTGCGGCCAACGCGACGGCGGCGACGATAGCGGCTATCGCCAGGACGATAACGAGTACAGCGGCCACTAGTCGGTGCCCCGGATGAGGTTGATGATGGCTTCGGTGGAAGCTCCCTTGATGTACGAGTGGAGCAGGTGCAAGTCGGGGTCGTCGCCGGTGTCGCGGATGAAGGCGTTCATGTGCCGTGCCCGAACCGCCAGGTGCGCTGCCAAGTCGTAGGCCGCGTCAGTGCGCTGATGAACCTGGAGCTGTTCACTGGCGGCTTCCGCCACGATGCGGGCCTGGTCGACCAGAGCCTCGGAGCGCAAGGCCATAATCCGCTGCACGGGCGATAGAGACGCGTCACTACTGCGTCTGATCGGGCGGTAGTCCGGCCGCCGGTTGAGTTCGTAGGTCATGATCTAGAAGTCCCTTCTCTTAACGGTCTGCCGTGGTCGAGCTTTGCAGCTATGCCACGGAGCGACTTGTTGCTAAGGACTTCTTTTCACAACTCCCCCCATGGCAGTCAACTGGCAAGCAAGAGGTAAAGGGGTGGCAGTCACCTGGCAGCTAGGTGGCACGAGAAACGCAGAGCCTTGATCTTTAAGCTATTTTGTGTTATAAACTAGTTGACTCTTCCAATTCCGCGTGCGGCTATCCCCAGACGCACACGACGATTGGAAGAGGTGCAGTTCATGAAAAGCTTCGAGCGTGACATCGCCGACCGGTTCTGGTTCTTCGTCCGGGGCCGCGCGATCGATGGTCGAGTCCGTCCCAGGTACGGAACCCGGTTCGGCTCCAAGACGCTTGATCACATCGACAGCGAGTACGCGCATTTGCAGGAAGAACTCGTAGGCCAGAGCCGCGAAGACGACATGACATGCTTCTGGGAAGAGGACTGGCAGCCGTGGACCTATCCGACGCTCCAGGAGGCAATGACTGCCTTCCTGATCAACAGCGCCGCGACCAACGAGTTCCCGTACCCCTGCGACATGTGGCTTCGAGCCGTCGCCGTGATCCTCGCAGACGCGGCTCGCGACCCCGAATGGCTCCATGTCGTCGCCTGCGACTGGGATCCGAACTTCGGTGACGGCCCGGAGAAGGGCGAGAGGCGCACGGAGCCCTACTCGGAAGAGGATCACGCCATGACCATCTCAGACGACTGGTCGTGCCTCTCGCGCGAGACGTTCGAGTTCATCATGGCCACCTACACCGGTAAGGGTTAGCCCCTACCTGCGTGGTCGCCCACACCCTCATCAGCGCCCGGCCGGAGTACAATCCGGCTGGGCGCTTAGGCTTTTCATGATCTGGGGAGCGTAGAGATCGCTATAGCTGAGGGCAAGAAGAAAACAGCTGAATCGCCGGAGATTCGGCGGGCTCTCAACGCTATAGCTCAGCAAGGGGGCCTGTCGGTGGAACTCATCATGCTGCACGACAGTCTGCTCAAGCTACTTCGAGTCTCTGATGAGTGGACGCCATTAGATCGAGCCCACACTCTCATTAACATCGTTCGAAGGCTGACACAGCACGTAGACCCAAAACGGCAACCAGCCCTTCGTGCGTCACTGCGGATCGTTACAGGCGAAGAGCATGACCTCGGGCCTGACTATGCTCGAAAAGTAGCTGCTTGGAGCAGCGAGACATCGCTAGATCAACGGCTCACCGACTGTGGCATCGGTTGGCTCGCCAAACACCCCAAGCAGGTCAGCAACTCACCACTCGACACGGCCCGCAAGCAATGGTACGGCGGGCGCATAGACCTCTCACGCCTTCTGAAGGACGAGATCGACCGTAAGAACCGCCTCCAAGACTGGGAGCGGCCGTTCAGAAGTGTTCCGGCCGCGACGCTGCCGGCGTCCGCTGAGCCGAACGGTCGGGCAACGCCAACGACCATCGAGCGAACAGCAACGGTGGACGGTACGGAACCCCTCCAGTTCCCCCGCCAAGCTCGAGACATCCCTCTGTCGGGTCTTGTCCAGGAAGCGCTCGACGCGGCTCGCGCCTCCTGTGCCGCAAAGGGCCGTCGTTACTACACGACGGACTCACTCCATGCACTCATCGAGCTTCCAGATGGCGACGTTGCTGCGTGCTTCGACGAGGTGAAGCCGGGACTAGCCGGCCGCGTGCAAGCTTGGGTTGCCCAGAGCGCAAGCATCCTCACTTCGATACCACCTGCTCGGTTCAAGCCCTTCGTCTGGGTGGAGCGCCCTGAAGTGCAGCGTGCTCAAGACTTGGTGCTCTTCGACGGTTCCGCGGCAGTGACAGACGTCCATCTCTTGCTCGCCATTCTCGAAGGTTCGTCCACCACACGCGAAGAGCTCGAAGAACTTCTAGGTACCAACTTCGATCGTCTCCACGAGGTCGCAAACCGGCGACGGTACGAGTCCGTCAACATCCTGAAGACACCGAAGTCTAAACACGATTTTAGCTAGTCAATCAGCCTAAGTAGCGCCCAGCTGCCGATGAGACGGAGACGCCATGAGTGGGCAAGCGATCACCATTATGGGTCAGGCTTGGAACTTGGGTCCGCTCATCGGGTCGGGTGGCTTCGGTGAGGTCCACATGGCCGAATCAAACGGCCAGATCGCTGCCATCAAGCTGGTGCCTAAGGACCCGGGGGCAGACCGCGAGCTGCTGTTTTCTGACGATCTCCGAGACACGCCCAACGTTCTACCGATCCTTGGAACTGGCGAAACCGCAACTCACTGGGCGCTGCTCATGCCCCTAGCAGACAAGTCGCTGCGCCGGTACTTGGCAGAGCGCGGTGGTCCCCTCAGCGAAGCCGAAGCGCTCCCCGTCCTCGCAAATCTAACGACCGCCCTCGCGCACCTGGCCGACAGGGGGGTGGTCCACCGTGACCTCAAGCCGGAAAATATCCTGCTCCACAAAGGAGCCTGGTGCCTCACCGACTTTGGAATTTCTCGTTACACGGATGCTACGACGGCGACTGACACCAGGAAGTACAGTACGACCCGACCCTACATGGCTCCAGAACAGTGGCGAGAGGAAACCGCGACTCCGGCCGCAGATGTCTATGCGCTCGGTGTTGTCACTCACGAGCTGCTAGCGGGCGTCCGACCGTTCCCAGGTCCTGAGTTCAGGGAGCAGCATCTCCATGATGACCCGCCACGTCTAACCGCCGTTTCTCCAGCATTGGCTGCGCTCATCGAGCAATGCCTTTTTAAGGTGCCGGGGACCAGGCCAACAGCGCAGGACGTCTTGCGTAATCTCGAACGACTCAAGCCATCTACTCCGTTGAGTAAAGGACTTGCGGACCTTCACGCGGCAAACTTTGAGGTAGTAGGCCAGCAAGCCGCGATGACTGCGCGGCAGCAATCAGAAGCCCTCACCAAAGAAGAGCTTCGAGAGTCACTCTTGCCTATTGCGCGCAGACAGTTCGAGCAGATCGGCAACGAACTTAAAGAAGCAATCCTTTCGGCGGTGACTCCGACGTCACAAGATCACTCAGATTATAGTTGGACGCTGACACTCAATGCGTCCAGCATTAGCATGCAAGGCGTTTCAGTTCCTAATAGAAATAACTGGCGGATGTATTTGAGATACGATGACATTCCGTTCGATGTTATAGCGTGCGGTGCTATATCAGTGGGCGGAGGCTGGAAGGGAGGGCGAACTCATTCCCTTTGGTTCTGCGATGCCCAAGAAGAAGGTGTATACCGATGGTATGAGACGGCCTTTTGGCATATGGCACACTTCTATGAAGGTGCATGGACTGGCCGTGGTCAAAGCTGGCCCACGGCTTTAGCGCCTTGGGCCGATAGACAAGGCCGTATGTTTCAATTCGATCCATCCCGAAGTTCGGAAGGTTGGCACATCGTCTGGCCATTTACCCCGCTTGAAGTCGGCAATCTGAGTGAATTTATAGAACGCTGGGCAACCTGGCTGGCGGCGGTCTCTCGGAGTGAGCTCAAGTTTCCTAGGCATAATGCAAGCCTGGCGGTCCGTCAAAACTGGCGCAACAGTAAGACGCCCCAAGAGCATCGCGAGAACAAGCAGGTAGACTCATACGCTCACGCCCAAGATGCAATAATGGACGAGTTCAAAAGCTTTTTGAAAGCAACAGGTCAATACCCAGAAGGTGAGAAGAGTTGAGGCGGTAGCCACAATGTCTAGTTCTCGTTTACCGCCCCTCCTCCAAATAGCGGCCCGTGCCTTCCCTGAGCCCATCGAGGGCCGCCGAGATCCGCCGCCACACATACGGCCGCAGCAGCTCTGCTGCCTCGTCCGGCCGGCAAAACCGAAACTCAGCAAGCTCACCATCGCCAAGACGAAGCTTGGCTTGCTGCTCGGCCGTCAGCTCACCGCCGTCAAAGACGAACACCAGCGTGTCGTCCCACGGGCCGTGAGGAGCCACCCAGTCGACACACAGCAGAGCGCCCGGCTCAATGTCGAGGCTGAGTTCTTCTTTGACCTCACGGCGGGCTGCGGCCCGGGGCGGCTCGTTGGCTTCTGCCATGCCGCCCGGCACGTCCCAGTCCGGCTTGTACGTCGGGTCTACGAGCAGGACGCGCCCTTCGGCGTCGCGGAAGATGACGTCCGCTGCCACCCGCTTGCGGGCCTGCTTGGCATTGCCTTCCGCCAGGTACGCGTTCCAGGCTTCAGGGTCGTTCTGGTCCACCATGGTTGCCGGGCTCTCTTTCGCTGTCTGTTACATCCTGAGCCCAGGTGTACCACCACGCTCGCTCGCCCAGAGCAGCGCCAAGCCGTCCAGCAAAGTCCGTCGTCGCCGTGGATGCGACCGGTGCAAGACGGGTTTGCAGTTGAGTCAACTGCCGAAGCACTCGCACCGAACTCAAGCCGCCGGTGGCGTCAAGCACCTCAGAGCCCACCGCACAGGCTTCGTCATAGCGCCCCTGTGCGACGTGGATCTCGGCCAGCGTCAGTTGCCCGAGCGCCCGGCTCCGAGCACGGTCGCCGGACCGCAGCGCTACGGCTTCTCGGGCTTCTCGCTCGGCTTCATCCAGCACGCCCAACTGACGGAAGCAGTCGGCAGCCTCGCTGGCGAGAGCTGCCGGGTCGAATGCGCTCACCCAGACCGAAGGCACCTGCCCGCCCGGGGCAGCGGCGAGCGTGACGCGGGCTTGGTCGAGCACCTGGACGCAGCTCTGCCGTTCGCCCCGGGCGGCCAGTCCCCGAGCCTCCATCGCGAACAACCTCGCGGCAACGACGGGACTGGTCGGCCCCTGAGTAGCTCTTTGCTGCCCGGTCCGGGCCAGACCTACGGCTTCTGCTAGGTCGTGTTGCTCGTACGCCAGGTGGCTGAGGCTGGCAAGGATGTGCGCTTCCAGTTCAACGTCAGCGCTGGCCGCGGCCAGCGACCGAGCTCGGTCGAAGTGCTGCCGAGCCAGCTCGTCTCTGCCAACATCGTGGGCCATCCAGCCGGCCATCTCGGTGAGGGCAGCTGCCGCGCTAAAGACGTTCACCTCAGAACTTCGACTCATGCCGAACAGCCGCGGGGCAACGGAGCGTTCGAGGTAGCGCACGACGTTCGCATACAAGTGACCGCCGCCTACCTGACGATCCGCCAGGCGAAAGGCTTGCATGGCGGGCAGATCCCCGCCGTCGCTGTGCTCACGCTCAGCTTCGGATCTGGAGCCGAACTGCATCGGCACCGCGGGCGCCGGCACCGGGGCGGCTGGTGCCTCCGGCAGCTTGAACCACAACGACTCTGTGGGAACCTGCAAGATTCGCGCCCACTGCATCAGGCGGTCGAGGTCCTTCAGTGCCGGTCCCGTCTCGATACGCGACAGCTGCACCTGTGAGATGCCCACCCAGCCGGCCACCACCGCTTGGGGCAGAGGTCGGCCGTGGAAGGGGTGGTTGCGGAAGGCGGCAATCACGCGGCCCATGTGCCAACTGGCCAGTGCGTCACGCATTTGGTCGATGGCCCAGAAGTCGGACGGCACGACCGGCGCCCGCTCGGCCAGTTCGCGCCGCTGCTTCAAACAGGCCGCACATAGGACGTCTGAGTTATCACGAGCAAGCCGAGTGCCGCACGAACCGCAGTACCGCACCTGTGGTCTATTCATGTGGGATCGTCCCCTGACCGGCCCGTGTCGACGTCGTCACGGGAAGTGTATTGCGCCTGGTCAGACCGTATCCCAGGAACGCATGACAGGGGTGTATACGGCCGATACGCGGATCGTCATATCGGTGAGACACCCCGGCCGGGACGGTGGGACACGACAACGTGATCTCACCCCCGGAGACCGTCATGACCGAAGGCCATTCACATCCGGCCCTTGATGCTCATCTCTTGATGCATCGCCGACCGGCCCATTCCCCGGCGCCGAACTGCCCGGCTCAACCATCTCCATTCATCGTCCGTCGGACTCTGCGTTTGGCCGCCTTGCCGACGGCTCCCGGGGTGGCGCGAGCGTTCGTCGCCCAGGCCAGCTACGTCGCCGGAATCTCGCAGACCACCGCCGAGACGGCTCTGTTGATCGTCTCCGAACTCGTGACGAACGGGACCAGAGCCACCGGCCGTGTGGATGGACCGCCAGTCCCACTCCCGGCGGAGAACGTGGCAGTGCTGTTCGTAATGGTGCGTGCTGGAGACGGGACGGTTCGCCTCGACGTCTGGGACAGGGATCCTCAGCGACCGGTTGTGCAGCACGCCGAGGATATGGACGAGACCGGCCGTGGCCTGTTGCTCGTCGAAGCGCTGGCGGCGGCTTGGGGCGTCTACACGCCCCGCGGTGCCGGCACCTCCGGCAAGGTCGTCTGGGCGGAGGTGGCAGCGTGACGAACGAGGAACACGGCTCGCTCCCTATCACCAGAGGGACGGTGCCCGAGATCATCCAGGCGCTGAGCCGCCATGGTGTCGGGCTCAATCCGCTGACTGTCGCCACGGCGAAGCGCCGCGTGCTGGAGGGGAACCGCACCGTCGAGCTTGAGGGTCAGCGCTTTGAGGTGATCGAGCCTGAGTGGGACATCGTCCAAGACGTATACGGCTGCGAAGACGGCCGTGACTGCACCAGCGTGACCGCCGAAGACCGGGTCCGATTCGAGGCCATCATTGCCGCCCGGCTCCAGGCGGAGGGCTAACGATGTCGTATTGGTCCGCGTCGTATCCGGGAATGCCTATCTACCTCCATGAGATCAGGCAACTCACAGCAGGGATGCTCCAGAAGACGCCAGGTCATGAGGATGTCGTCCAAATCGTCTCAGAGCTGGCTGCTAACGCCATTCTCCATACAGCCAGTGGCGAGCCGGGCGGCACGTTCACCATCCACCTCGCGGCCTTCACCAATCGCTGGCAAGTCCGCGTCGACGATGCGGGCAGTCTGACGACGCCCCAGGTGCTCCCCGTAGCCGAAGACAACGTCACGGCCGGCGGCGGACTGGCTATCGTAGCGGCGCTTGCAAGCACCTGGAGCGTATTCGGCGACCAGTACGGCAGGGCGGTCTTGGTGGAGATACCGTTTCCACCTCAGGAGACCGGCAGTGCGTGAAGCTCTCGGACCTGTAGACGCTGGCCGGCGGCGGCGGATTAGTCTGAGCCGCTGGTCTAGCGTGGCCCTACTGCCTTCGTGGTCCCCGGTCGCCGCCTACCTGCGCAGTGCTGAGCGCTGAAACGCTGTCCCTGCATCGTCAACGAGACGCTGCATACACTTGATCGCAAGCAGCGTGTCAGGATCGTTCGACACCACGCCGTCCCGCGCGATAAGCGGCACGGTGCATTGGAGCAAGCTGGTCAGCGCGCCGTGACCAACTTCACCGATGTCGGTGTCGGCCCGCGCACCTGCCCCAATCGACCTCCTGCCGCGCACGTTGTACAGGTTGAGCACAGCACTCCGCGGCCCGGCATGCACATAGTGATTCGACAGCCGGTAAAACGGCTTGAGATGTCCAAGCCCCGCCAGGTCCTCAAGCTGTCCGAACTCGATGCTCTTGCTGTTCGCAAAGAGCGGCGCCGCCCATTGGTGACGTTTGTGGAACTGAGCTCCCCAACGCGTGAGGACGCCGTCGTATTGTTGCTTGAGCGCAGCGACTTCGCTGTCGCTAAACGGCGCACGTCCCAGGGCCTCCGCGTGTTGTTGGTACTCCTCCATGTCTTTCCACTGCTCAACGAATGAGTAGTCGAGATAGCGTTCCGCTAGGTCCAGTCCCGGGTTGTCCATGATGACGCTCATGACCACCGCGATCTCGTGGAGCGTCCGCTGACGAGCGATAGCACCGTCGCTGTAGCCGTTGCGCATGAGGCAAAGCACTTCGCCCGCCACGGTGCAGGCTCGCCCGTGCAGCAAGAACCCGACCTCGGCCGCCGTGTCCCCACTATCTTTGTCTTCGTTGTACGCCTGGCGAATGCTGGCTCCGAGCTCATACGAGACATAAGCTGCCGCCTCGTAGGTGATGAGGGCCGAACCCCACTGCGTCTCGATGACGTCAACGAGCTTCGCGCGCTCCTCGTTGAGGTAGCTGACGAGGCCGGGCTTGCCCTGGTGAAGTGACGCTGACGTGGTGTCGACCAGCCCAGGCAGGGCGTTCATCAACGCCTCGGTAGCGGCGCTGACGGCATCCTCCATGCTCATGCCCTGCTCGATCCCAGCGATGGCCGCATCATGCATGATCCCGTTGAGAACGCCACGAGGTGCGTCCTCGTCATCGCTGGCGACGTCGGGCTGAGGCTGGTCGTCCATCTAAGTACACCGTTTCTTGATCGCATGGGTGCCGGCTCGACCACGGCTGCGATAGGGCGAGAGTCTGAGTGAGGCTGCTCCTACTGTGGGGCATGGGGGAACGGGTCGCTAGCCGTTATCTCAGTAAGCCACCTCTACTCACTGGCCTTCATGCATTCAGTCCGGACGGGTGGGAGGCTTATTCCTCCACGCGTCAGCGTCAGGGTTGCGTAGACGCACGCCCCGCGACTAATCAGCATGTCGCCGTAGTAGGTCGGATGGGTCCCGTCGTAGGCGATGGAGAAGTGATCCGATTTGCCGTCGGCTGGGCGGAACATGTCAATCTCGAACACCAAGGGTGGCGTAGCGGGCAACGGCTGCGACTGGGTGAACCGACCCCAGCTCGTACCGCACTTTGCGTTTGAACGGAGCTCGAATACGCCCGCCTCACGCTGCGGTGGATCGTAGACGGTCACGGTGTAAGAACTGACAGCACCGACAGCACAGTTGGTTGCGACGGGATCGCTGCCGTCTGGCGCGAGTTGGCCTGGCTGTTGCTGGTGACGAAAGAGCAAGACGCTCATACCTCCGGCGAGAAGGAGAGCCAAGATGCCACCGACGATTATGGCTCGCTTGCCCGTCACAACCCTCTGATGACCCTGGGCTTTCGGTTCTGGCTCATCAAACGAGATCGGTATATGAGCGCGTCGTTTAGTCCAAGCGTCCCCATGCTGCTCAATGCAGGCGGCTTCGAGCACATCCGTCAGCGCCCCCACTTCCAAGTCGAGCAGACGCTCATAACCCTGAACGACGTGTTCGGGCGGCATGACCGAACCCCGCTCGTACCCCGACAAGGTGGTGTGCGAGTGGTAGCCCAGCTTCTTCGATAGTGCTCGGAGTGAGACGCCTTTTGACTCGCGAGCTTCCCGCAGGGCTGTACCGACCCGCTGCTCAGGAAGTACGGCGTCTGCCTCTGACCTGGTCTCTTCGGTGCTCACACGTCTGCCCCCTCTGGCTGTGCCTGGCAAACGCAGTGTACTGAGAACAGCTGATCAGGAGCAGAGGGACAAGCTGGGTGGTCGGTCGATGGTCGGTCTTCGCACCGACCATCGACCACGAACGGGATGGTTTCGGGAGCGAACAAGCTCTGAGGGAATCCCCAATCGTAAAGAGAGGCTTCTAGCTTAGCAAGAAATCAAGGTGTTTACATTCACTCGATATTCCCTCATATTCGCTTAAGTCCACGTGCAATTCCGCACTGGACGTTCTTCTATTGAAGGGATGTGTCGTGAAACCTCACGACCACAGATGGCGCGCAGTCAGCGCCGCACTCATACTGGTGGCGTCAACCATCGTGCCAGTCCTGGCCTCATCGCCAGCTTCGGCTACCACTCCCACCATCAGCGCCTTCGCTGGTACGGGAACGGCTGGCTTCAGCGGCGACGGCGGAGCAGCAACCAGCGCCCAGCTGAACCAGCCCAAGGGCCTCGCTACGGACAGCGCCGGCAACGTCTACGTTGTCGACGCTGGCAACCTTCGTATCCGCAAGGTGACCACAAGCGGGACCATCAGCACCGCAGTCGGTAGCGGCAGCGTGTGCAGTGCCAACAACGTTGGGAACACCTGGAGTCTCGACTTCGGCATGTGCAATCCCACGTGGCTCGCCGCCGCCCCTGGTGGTTCCGCCTACTTCAACGACGGTGGCTGGCTGGACCAGGCATGGAACACCGGCGTGCAGGCGCACGTGGCTGGCAAAGTCACGGGGAACTATTCCCCGGGCGACGGCGACGGCTTTGGTGTCAGCGTCAACGCGAACAGCGCGACCGTCGGCGACGACGGCACCGTCTACTTCGGGGAGGGCAACAGCCTTAAGGCGTGGAATCCCGCGACCAAGCAGGTTACAACCATCGCCGGGATGTCCGGCGGCGCTACCTGCAACTACTACGCCAGCGATGGTGCGGCCGCTCTCGGAGCCTGCATCTTTCCCCAGTTCGTGAGCTTCTCTCGTGGCTCGATCTACTTCTTCGACATGGCGCCCGGTTGGCGCGGTCCGGTCATCTTCCGGATCGACCTGAGCGAGTCGCGCATGCAGCTGCACAAGGTGGCCGGCAGCGGAAGCTGGAGCGACTACGGCTCTGGTGGGCTGGCAGTCAACGCCGGTATCAGCACCCAAGGGCCTATCGCCGTCAGCAGTATCGGCGAGGTCTACTTCGGCGGCGTCAGTAATGGCGTCATCCGCAAGGTCGACACCTCCGGCTACATGCGCGACGTGGTTGGCGTCGGTACCACCGAAGGCGGTATGGCCTTCGACGGAGCCGACAACCTCTATGTCTCGCTTCCCAGCCAAAACAAGGTCGTCAAGGTATCCGGGCTGGGTCCGGTCGCCAGCAAAGGCAACCTGGTCGCACTCGGCGACAGCGTGGCCGCCGGTGAAGGCATCAACTACGGCTTCATCTGGAACCCGACCACCGCTGAGTGGTTCCAGAGCAACCCCAACGCTCCGACCTGGACGGACACCACTTCGGCAACAGGAGCCAACTACCAGGACTGCCATCAGACGGACTACGCCTACAGCCGCCTGCTTCAGGCCAACGGCTATCAGGTCTACAACATGGCCTGCTCCGGAGCATCGGTGCTGCAAAACAGCGGCCTCGAAAGCGGCGGCATCCTCGACAACGAGAACTTCGCCGACGGCTTCACGCCCACGCAGCTCGGAGGCTTGTGCTCCGACTGCGAACCGGTGAACTCGACGTTCGACAGCCACAACCCGACCGTCGTCACCCTCACCATCGGGGCGAACGATGTCACCTTCGCGAACTGGGTCACGCAGTGCTACCTGCCTGGTGCGAAATGCGGTTCATCAGACGACTCCGGCCTGTTGAGCTCTCAGCTCGGAATCGAGCAGGCCGATCTCCGGTCCGCGCTCGCTGAGCTGAATCGGCGTGCCGGACAGGACTTGCCGTCTGGTCAGACCCTGCGGGTGCTGGTCACGAACTACTACGACCCGTTCCAGAGTGCGTTCATCGGCAACTGCGTCGACACCGACGGCGGTCACCTGGGTAATACGTTCCCCGGTGTTGGAATTGAATCACCGCAGCAAACGTGGCTGGTAAACGCGCTCACAAGCCTCAACGCCAACATCAACAGCGAGGTCAACTACGCTCAGGCCAACGACCCGAACCTGAACGTTAGCCTGATCGATCTGAGCAACGTGATGGCGGGCCACCAGTGGTGCTCGAACGACCCGTGGATGTACGGGCCGTCCATCAACTACTCCGGGGGCAACAACCCCGCGCCATTCCACCCGACCCCGGCCGGGCAGAATGCCATCTACCAGGCGGTGCTCCAGCAGGGCCACCTGTAGTCGGCATCTAAATAATCAGACGACGCTACTCGCGTCGGCTGACCAGTAACCGGAAGGGAGCCCCTCTTTCGGTGGGCGTCAGTCCTCGGCCACCTGAGCAGTTTTGCTCAGAAGCGGCCGGGGCTGACGCCCAATTCTCTATTTGACCTTGACCGATAGAGTTAATAGCGTTGATCAAAGGCAGTCAATCCATTAAAATGGACATGCCTATGAAGTATGCGAAATATATCAGCTGGCTGCCAAGCGTCTTCGGAGCGCTTGCCATCATCGGGACAGCTACCGACACGGCAGCATCCGGTGCGGCGCATAGTTTCGCGATGATGGCATCCTGGATCCTTTGCCTGCTTTCCGCCTTGCTGAGCTTTAGCACCTTAAATCGATTTAGGCGAGTTTCTCACACGCTACGTTTGGCTAATATGGGCTGGCTTATATTGAGCTGTGCGTTCATCGTTTGGGCGTATGCATTCCTCTCTACATTTAGCTATTCATTTTAATTAGCATGCTTGCCTGCCCATTGACGCCAAGCGAAGCCCACTGCGCATTCCCGAGGTCGGTGACCTGGTGGCGGTCAAGTCCATAAGCCAGTTGTGTCGGGTTGAGCTGCCCCCGAGTTGGCAGATTTGGTTAATCTATTTTGTTGGACGGCGGCCGACTGAGCGGGTCGTCGTCCCTGACTCACTTGAACCGTGATCGATGGATGGTGGTGTCTTCGCGAGCGGGCATAGATGATGGGCTACGATTGCGGAGCCCCTTATCTTCGGTTCTTCTTCCCCACTCCGTGCTTCCGCAAGACTCGTTTGACCGTCGCGACGCTAATGCCGTGATGCTCGGCTAGCTCTCGGATGATGACTCCGGACAGGAAGCTCTCGACGATCTCGTCCTGATTCACGTCCATCCGTCGTGCGCCTGCCTCCCTGAGGATGCGCTTCACGGTGGTGGGACCGACGCCGAATTGGGCGGCCAACTCATGGATGACGACACCAGAGCGGAAGCTCTCTACGATCTTGGATAGGTCTACGTCCACTCGTTGCCGGACGGGGGTCAGACCGGTTCCGGTGCCGGTTGATTGAACCCCTGGTTCGTCGCCTTGATCATTCGCATCGATGCGTTTGACCACGTCAGATAGGGGTCCGTAGAGATCTGGGCGGTTCGAGTAGCGACGGAGTACCTCGACGGTAACGTCGCAGGTCAGAGGCTTGAACTCGGAGACGAGTTCAAGCCTCTGAGTCTTTCTTGCAGGCAAAGAGTCCGCTGACGCTGCTGTCACGGTTTGAACCTCCGGCATTTTCAACCCGCACGAATCTCAAGCCATGTTCAAACAAGGCAGTCTGAACGCCTCGTTCCAGAGCCACAACCGTCACCGCCGCCACAGATGGCGATGGGCTGACCTCCGGTTCCCGGAGCAGCGCTCTTAATCCCTTGGTCGTCGAGTCGAGGCCCAAGGCCTCCTCTACGCTGTTCTTCGCTGTCGATCTGTCCTGTGACCTCGCTACAGCGAGCGCTCGGATCCGCAATGCGTCGGCGAGAGGCAGGGCGTGGCCGACGGACCTGGCGCGGCGGGTGGCACCCGCAGCGATGCGGGCGGCCCGCCGGGTGGACCCGACCGCCAGGTATGCCTCGGCCATGGTCGGTAGTTGCGCCTCCTGACCAGGGCTGTTGAATCCGACCACGGCACCGGGCGCCATGATCGCGACGTTCACAACGAGGACGGCGGCAGCGAACGTGCGCGTTCGCTCCTTTGTGTAGCGCGGTTCATCAGACCCCGCAGCGGCAGCCTCAAGGCGGGCGAACGCTCCGGTGCGGAGGCTCTCCGATGTTCTTCCTCGCCCCTCTGTACCCGGAACGCGTGGACCAAACGTGCGACCCGCGACCGGTAGGCAGGGCCGGACCAAGCATGGATCTCGAATGGCATCCGACAGGTCGGCATCGTCGGCGGTTACAGGTGGTGGCGAGCGGCGTAGGATGGCGTTGTCGCTCAGGTCCCCGGTGACCGTCTATCCGTCGCCTTCTATCAGCGCACCAGCAACGCATGGTGTCGCGACTGAGCAAGACCCCTGCGGTCGGCGAGACTTCGCCGTCACCCCGCTCTTCATGCGATCGCCGCCGTGTCTACGGTCGCGCCGCCCATCACCGCTGAGGCCCCGTTCCCGGGCGTCAGCGCAACGCGTCCCTGTACACCTCAGGCGGCTGCGCGGAGGTAGCTGCGAGCGATCCGCGTACGACGTGCTGCTCATCCAGCCGTCATATCAGATCAGACCGGCGAAGAAGCCTCGCGCACCGCCGTCGGAGTCGACGGGTTCGCAGGGCTCGAAGACCGCACCGCACAGCTCGAACCCCGACGACGCCTGGAGCCGTTCATGATCAACACCAGTACCTCAGCCGGCATGCGGAACACCCGCGCCCGAGCTCCCGGTGAGCAGGCGTCACTGGGTTCCTACCCGGCCTACGTCCAAGCGCAGAGCGCCATCGTCCCCGGCCGGTTCGAAGTCCTGGTGTCCGCGGACCACGCCGCACACGCCCGCGCCGTCCTGGCCGGCTCGCCTCGCTGATCGGTCAGACACCCCGCCATGGTCAGCCCCGAGGAGAGCGACAATGACCGCCACCGCGACGACACCCGTCGACAACCAGGCCGTACCTGACGACAACGACACGGCCGAGAGCGTCGATGAGCGCCGGCCGCTGGCCGAGCTCTTCCGGGATCTGCGTACCTCGCCGAAGGGGCTGTCAGAACGCGAAGCCGCGCGGCGCCGGTTGGTGTACGGCGCGAACGAGTTGGCTCGTCGCGGCGGCTGGCGGTGGCCACGGGAGTTGCTCGATCAGTTCACCCAGCCGCTGGCGATCCTGTTGGCGGTCGCGGCGGTGCTGGCGCGGGTGGGCGGCACGTCGGCGCTATCGATCGCGGTGGTGGCCGTGATCCTGCTGAACGCCGGGTTCGCGTTCGTGCAGGAGATGCAGGCCGAGCGCGCGGTCGAGGCGCTCGCGGCGTTCCTGCCCGCGACGACGAAAGTGGTGCGCGACGGGGTGCGCGGCGAGATCGCGGCCCGGGACCTGGTTCCCGGCGACGTGCTGGTCGTCGCCGAGGGCGACCGGGTCAGCGCGGACGCGCGGATCATCGACGGGGACGTCCTGCTGGACCTGTCGTCGCTGACCGGCGAGTCGGAGCCGGTGAGCCGCTCCGGGCAGGCGGCCGCGGTACCCGGTCCGCTGCTGGAGGCGCACGATCTGGTCTTCAGCGGCTCCACGTGCACCGGCGGCGAGGCGACCGCGGTGGTGGCCCGCACCGGCATGCACACCGAGTTGGGACATATCGCGGCGTTGTCCCAGCGTGTGGATACCGAGCGGAGCCCGCTGGAGCGTCAGGTGCGGCGGGCGACGTGGATCACCCTGGCGCTGGCCGGCGGAGTACGCGAACTCGCGCGGCAAGGCGCTGTCGTCAAGCGGCTGTCCGCGGTGGAAACGCTCGGATCGACCACTGTGATCTGCACCGACAAGACCGGAACGCTCACCGAGAACCGGATGCGCGTCACCAAGCTCTGGCTGACCGGCGCCGAACTCGAAGCCACGGCTCCGGTCGACGATCCGCGGGCCCGCGCACTCACCCAAGCCGCGGCAGCCTGCACGACCGCCGACGCACGCCTGAAGCGGATGTCGACCATCGACGTGGACGGCGACACCGCCGCCGGCCACACGAAAGGCGCGTTGGAGGCTGAGATCGCCCGGCAGGTCGGTATCGGAGGCGAGGGCGGCCGCATCGTGACGGGGCAGGAGTTGGACCGGCTGACCGACGCCGGGCTGGACGCGGTGCTCGCTGAAGCCGGCGAGATCGTGTTCGCCCGCGCGTCCCCCGAGGCGAAGCTCCGGATCTGTGAGGCGCTGCGCACCCGCGGCGAGGTGGTGGCGATGACCGGTGACGGTGTCAACGACGCCCCGGCGCTGCGGCACGCGGACATCGGCGTGGCGATGGGCAGATCCGGGACCGACGTCGCCCGGGAAGCCGCGACGATGGTGCTGACCGACGACGACTTCGCCACCATCGTCGTCACGGTCGACGCCGGGCGGCGGGTGTTCGACAACGTCCGCAAGTTCGTCGACCGCGCGCTGCTCTTCCGCGCCTGGGCCCTGCTCGGATCGGTCTCGGCGGCGCTGGTGATGGCAGCGTTCTTCTTCACCCTGTGGTGGGCAGGGTGGCACTCCGGCGACCCGACCGGCGGCGGCACTCCACTGCACCATGCCTATCTCCAGGCCACGACGATCACGTTCGCGGGCATCGTCGCCTGCCAGATCGGCACGGCCTTCGCGGCCCGCACCGACCGCGCCTCGCTGTTCGCCGTCGGCCTGCGATCCAACCCCCTGCTGCTGTGGGGGCTGGCCTTCGAGCTGCTGTTCACCGCGGCGGTGATCTACGCGCCGCCGCTGCAGCACGTCTTCGGGACAGCGGCGTTGAGCCCGGCGCAACTGGCCGTCGTCGCCCCGTTCCCGGTCGTCGTCTGGGGCGTGGACGAACTCGTCCGCCGGCTCCGTCGCAGCCGGACCGCACTCACTCCCCTCCCCGACCGGCTCGTTCCCGCAGTATGCACATAAGGACTCCACTCATGTTGTTCGCCTGGATCGCCGTCATCGTCGTCGTTCTGGCGGTGCTGTATCTGGCGCTCGCCGTCAAGGTCGTCAAGCAATACGAGCAGGCGGTCCTGTTCCGCCTCGGGCGCGTCGTCGGGGTCAAGGGCGCCGGGCTCAAGGTCATCGTGCCGGTCATCGACATCCTGCACCGGGTGAGCCTGCGGATCGTCACCATGCCGATCCAGTCCCAGGGCATCATCACTCGCGACAACGTCAGCGTCGACGTTTCGGCGGTCGCCTACTACCGGGTCGTGGACGCCGAGAAGTCGGTGGTGGCGATCGAGAACGTGCAGTCGGCCATCAACCAGATCGCCCAGACCACGCTGCGGAAGGTCGTCGGGCAGCACACGCTGGACGAGACCCTGTCGGAGACCGACCGCATCAACGTCAACATCCGCGAGATCCTCGACGTCGCCACGGTCGAGTGGGGCGTCGTGGTCACGCTGGTGGAGCTGAAGGACATCCAGCTGCCCGACAGCATGAAACGGGCCATGGCCCGCCAGGCCGAGGCGGAGCGGGAGAAGCGCGCGAAGATCATCGCCGCCGAGGGCGAGGCGCTGGCCGCCGACGCCCTGGGCACCGCCGCCGACATCATGATGGCCCACCCGCTCGCGCTCCAGCTGCGCAACCTGCAGAGCCTGGTGGAGATCGGCGTCGACAAGAACACCACGGTCGTCTTCCCGGCCCCGTTGATGAGCACCATCGGCGAGCTCGGCTCCTTCCTGGCCCGCGAGGCGGCGTCAGCCCTACCGAATCAGGATGACGCATGAGCACCACGGCCCCGTCCACGGAACTCCTGGACGCCATGGACGCCTACTGGCGCGCCGCCAACTATCTCTCGGTCGGCCAGCTCTACCTCTACGACAACCCCCTGCTGCGCCGTCCGCTGGAGCTGTCCCACGTCAAACCCCTGGTGGTCGGGCACTGGGGCACGACGCCGGGCCAGAACTTCATCTACGTCCACCTGAACCGGGCCATCAAGGAGTACGACCTGGACATGATCTACGTCGCCGGCCCCGGTCACGGCGGCCCGGCGCTGGTGGCCAACACCTATCTGGAAGGCAGCTACAGCGAGGTCTATCCCGATGTGAGCGAGGACGAGGCCGGGCTGAAGAAGCTGTTCAAGCAGTTCTCGTTCCCCGGCGGGATCTCCAGCCACGTCGCGCCGACCACGCCGGGGTCGATCCACGAGGGCGGGGAGTTGGGCTATTCGCTGAGCCACGCCTTCGGGGCGGTGTTCGACAGCCCGGACCTGATCGTCGCCTGCGTCGTCGGCGACGGCGAGGCCGAGACCGGTCCGCTGGCGACCGCGTGGCACTCCACCAAGTTCCTCGATCCGGTCGGGGACGGCGCGGTCCTGCCGATCCTGCACCTGAACGGCTACAAGATCAGCAATCCGACGATCCTGGCGCGCATCGAGCACGAGGAGCTGGAGCAGTTCCTCCGCGGCTGCGGCTGGGAACCGCTGTTCGTCGAGGGCGACGAGCCCGCCGAGATGCACCGGCTGATGGCCGCCGCGGTGGACGAGGCGATCGAGGGCATCCGGCGCAATCAGAACACCGCCCGCGACACCGGCGACCGGACCCGGCCGCGCTGGCCGATGATCGTCCTGCGCTCGCCCAAGGGCTGGACCGGGCCGAAGACCGTCGACGGACTGGCGAACGAGGGCACCTTCCGCTCGCACCAGGTGCCGCTGCTGGTGGACGCCGCCCACTTCGAGCACCTGGCCCGGCTGGAGAGCTGGCTGCTCGGCTACCGGCCGCAGGAGCTGTTCGACGCCGACGGCCGGCTCCTGCCGGAGCTGGCCGAGCTGGCGCCGAAGGGCGACCGGCGGATGGGCGCCAACCCCCGCGCCAACGGCGGTCTGCTGCTGCGCGACCTGCGGATGCCGGACTTCCGGGTGCACGCCGTGGACGTGCCCGCCCCCGGCGCCGTCGACGCCCAGGACACGGCCGTCCTGGGCCAGTTCCTCAGGAGTGTGATCGCCCTCAACACCGACCGGCGCAACTTCCGGATCTTCGGCCCGGACGAGACCCTGTCCAATCTCCTGGGCGCGGTCTTCGAGGTGACCGACCGGCAGTGGAACGCACGGACCCTGCCGAACGACGAGTTCCTGGCACCGTCCGGACGGGTCCTGGACTCGATGCTCAGCGAGCACCAGAGCCAGGGCTGGCTGGAGGGCTACCTCCTCACCGGCCGCCACGGCCTGTTCAACTGCTACGAGGCGTTCGTCCACATCGTCGACTCGATGTTCAACCAGCACGCCAAATGGCTGAAGGTCACCGCCGGGCTGCCCTGGCGCCGGGACATCGCCTCGCTCAACTACCTGCTCACCTCGCACGTCTGGCAGCAGGACCACAACGGCTTCACCCACCAGGACCCGGGCTTCCTGGACCACGTCGTCAACAAGAAGGCCGACATCGTCCGCGTCTACCTGCCGCCGGACGCCAACACCCTGCTGTCCGTCGCCGACCACTGCCTGCGCAGCCGGCACTACGTCAACGTCATCGTCGCGGGCAAGCGCGCGATGCCCCAGTGGCTCTCCATCGAGGATGCGGCCCGGCACTGCGTGAAGGGAGCCGGGGTCTGGCAGTGGGCGAGCAACGACCAGGGTACCGAGCCGGACGTCGTGCTGGCCTGCTGCGGGGACACTCCCACGCTGGAGGTCCTGGCCGCGGTGTCGATCCTGCGCGAACACCTGCCGGAACTGAAGGTCCGCGTGGTGAACGTCGTGGACCTCATGAAGCTCCAGCCCGCGGCGAGCCACCCGCACGGCCTCACCGAGGCCGAATACGACTCGCTGTTCACCAGGGACAAACACATCATCTTCGCCTTCCACGGCTACCCCTGGCTCATCCACCGGCTCACCTACAGCCGGACCAACCGCAACCTGCACGTGCGCGGCTATGTGGAGGAGGGCACGATCACCACACCCTTCGACATGCGCGTACAGAACCGCCTGGACCGCTTCCACCTGGTCCAGGACGTCATCGACCGGGTACCCGGTCTCGGGGACCGGGGCGAGTACCTCAGGCAGCTGATGCAGGACAAGCTCGTCGAGCACGACCGCTACATCGGCCTGCACGGCCTGGACCTGCCGGAGATCCTGAACTGGACCTGGGAGCCGTCCCCATGACGGCCACCGCCCCGGCGCTGTCCGCCGACTCCGCACACACGGCCGCCTCCATACACACCGTCGCCTCCGCCGCGGCGTCGCCGGCCGGCGACGTGCTGCGTGCCCTCGGCGTGTCAGCCGACCAGGGGTTGTCCGGCGATGAGGTCACCCGACTGCAGGCTGAGTACGGCCCGAACGCCGTGGCCTCGCACAAGGCCCGAGCCCTGACGGTGCTCTGGCACCAGCTGCGCTCACCGCTGCTGGGGCTGCTGATGGCCGCCGCTGTCGTCTCCTTCCTGGTCGGGGAACGCAGCGACGCGGTCATCATCGGCGTGATCGTCGCCGTGTCGGTCGGGCTCGGGTTCGTCAACGAGTACCGGGCGGAGAAGGCCGCCGAGGCGCTGCACTCCCAGATCCGTCACGAGACCGTGGTCCTGCGCGACGGGCAGCCGGTCGAGGTGGACGTCACCATCCTGGTGCCCGGCGACATCGTCGAGCTGCGGCTCGGCGACGTCGTCCCGGCCGACGTCCGGCTGCAGGCCGTCACCGGCCTGGAGTGCGACGAGTCGATCCTGACCGGCGAGTCGCTGCCGGTGGACAAGAACCCCGATCCGGTGCCCGCCGGAACGCCGCTGGCCGAGCTGGCCGGCTGCGCGCTGATGGGCACCGTGGTCCACGCCGGCAGCGGCCGCGGGGTCGTGGTGGCCACCGGACCCCGCACCGAGTTCGGCAAGATCGCCGCCGGACTGGACACCCACCCGCTGGACACCGGGTTCCAGGTCGGGCTCCGCAAGTTCTCGATGCTCCTGGTCTACGTGGCGGGCGCGCTCACCACGACGATCTTCGTGATGAACGTGGTGCTGCACAAACCGATCATCGACGCGCTGCTGTTCTCCCTGGCCATCGCGGTCGGCATCACCCCGCAGCTGCTGCCCGCGGTCGTCTCCACTTCCCTGGCCGCCGGATCCCGCAGAATGAGCAAGCGCAAGGTCCTGGTGAAGCGCCTGGTGTGCATCGAGGACCTCGGCGACATCGACACGCTGTTCACCGACAAGACCGGCACGCTGACCGCAGGAAAGATCGACTACGAGCGCGCTGTACCGGCGAGCCCCGGCGACGACGCGGACGCCGCCCAGCGGGCAGTGCTGCGCTGGGGGCTGTTGTGTACCGAGAACTCCGCAGCCGACGGATCGGCCGTGGGCGGGAACCCGCTCGACCAGGCCCTGTGGCAGTCCTCTGCGACCCAGGCACAGCGGCCCGCACTGGCCGGCTACGCGCGCCTGGCGGCACTGCCCTTCGACCACGAACGACGCATGGCCTCGGCCCTGGTCCGGGACACCGCCGGACAGACCACCGTCATCACCAAAGGAGCGCCGGAGAGCGTCCTGGGCCGCTGCCTCGGGGTACCGGATGCGGCGCGCCAGGCGCTGCGGACGGAGTTCGCCGCGGGCAACCGCGTCGTCGCGGTCGCCACCCGCCCCGCCGGCGGTGCGGCCCAGCTGACCCCCGACGACGAAAACGGCCTGACCCTCGTCGGCCTGCTGGTGTTCCTCGACCCGCCGAAACCGGACGCCGCCGGGGCGCTGCGCCGCCTGGCCGACCTCGGCATCGCGGTGAAGGTCGTCACCGGCGACAACGCCGCCGTCGCGCTGAAAGTCTGCCGCGACCTCGGCCTCGGCGCTGGCAACAGCGACGGTGACGGCAACGCGCTCACCGGTTCGGACATCGAAGCCCTCGACGACACCCGGCTCGCCGCAGCGATCGCGACGACCACCGTGTTCGCCCGCGTCAGCCCCGAGGACAAGGCCCGGATAGTACGCGTCCAGCGCCTGTCCGGCGGCGGGGTGGCATTCCTCGGCGACGGCGTCAACGACGCGCTCGCCCTGCACGCGGCCGACGTGGGCATCTCGGTGGACTCGGCCACAGACGTCGCCAAGGACGCCGCCGACGTGATCCTGCTGGAGAAGGACCTCGACGTCCTGGCCGACGGCGTCGCCGAAGGCCGGCGGATCTTCGCCAACACCATCAAGTACGTCCTGATGGGCACGTCCAGCAACTTCGGCAACATGGCCTCCGCCGCGGGCGCGTCACTGTTCCTGTCGTTCCTGCCGATGCTGCCGTCCCAGATCCTCCTCAACAACCTGCTCTACGACACCAGCCAGCTCGCCATCCCGACCGACAACGTCGACGAGGAGCAACTGCGCCGGCCCTCGCACTGGGACATCGGCTTCATCCGCCGCTTCATGGTCTACTTCGGGCCGCTCAGCTCGGTGTTCGACTTCCTCACCTTCGGTGTCATGCTCTGGGTGTTCCACTCCGGCCCGGCCCAGTTCCGCTCCGGCTGGTTCGTGGAGTCCCTGGCCACCCAGACCCTGGTCATCTTCGCCATCCGCACCCGCCGCATCCCGTTCTTCCGAAGCCACCCCAGCCTGCCGCTGACCCTGGCCGCACTCGCAGTCGTGGCCATCGGCGCAGCGCTCCCCGCCACCCCGCCGGCCCACACCCTCGGATTCCAGCCGCTTCCGGTCACCTACTTCGCCGCCCTGGCCGGGATGGTCGTCGGCTACCTCGTCCTGATCGAGATCGGCAAGAAGATCTTCTACCGGGCCGCGGCCGCAAGAACCGCCGCCGACGCTCCGACGGCGCCGACCGACAAGAAACGCCGTCATCTACTCCGGCGCGCCGCGCACTTCAGCACCGCCACGCCCACCGGATAGGTGGTCTCGACGTTGAACGGCCTGACGAACCCGCTTCGCGCCGGTGAACGTTCCAGCGCGGCAGTCTCCTGAACGCCCGACGTTCCCCGTGTGTCAGGGCTTCACGTCGCTCCATCCCACGCCGTAGAGTTGTTGACAGCCCATCCCCAGACCCCGGTACGGCATTCCACAGCGTCTACGCGAACACAGGGGCCATGCCGTGCTGGAACCCACTAACGGAAGCAACGTCAAAGACACCGGGATCATCGACACCTCCGCAGTCATCGACCAGGCTTCCGGAGTGCTGAGCGTCCAACTCGACATGCCGATTCCGGAGGCGATGGAGTGGATGCGCTGGTCTGCGTGCGTCCACGGACAACTCGTCGCGGAGTTCGCCGCGGATGTCGTGGCCCGGCGGCTCAGCTTCGGGGTCGGTGACAGGGAGTCCTAACTCAACGCGTGGTGACCCGAGCGGTCATGGCCCGGGACTGCGGTCATAGCGGCCATAGCGGCCAGGACCGGGGAGAGGATCTGCCCTCGGAAGCGGGGTCCAGGCTCCGACGACTCCCCCCACGGGATCTGCGGGCCCATAATGAGGGCCGCGCACGGACCAGACAACGTCCACGGGTAACTTTGCACCAAAGCCAGGCCCGCGCCAGAGCGGCCCACTCCCACACCCCTGGCGAACCCTGGCGAATAGGGACGCGTTCGATCGAACGCCTTCTCAGCCGACGACCTGGATGACCAGCGGGCCCTGGTCCGCGCCGCTCGGCTGGAGCGCCACCCGCTTGGGCATCAGGCTGCGGTCCTCGATCTGGTTGCGGAACAGGAACTCGCCGGTGCCCGGTTCCTGAATCGCGTAGTAGCCGCTGGTAATCTCGCTCGCGTCCTTGATCGGTGACGCGTCGTCCTCGGCATCGTCGCTGTACCGGGTCAGGGTCCAGGACGAGACGGCAAGGCCCGCGTCGACCGGGGCGACGACCGCTTGGGTACCGGGGTCCAGGCTCGGGGCGCCGAGTACCAGACCGCCGGCCTGGTCGGTGAACTGGATGGTGCCGTCGTCCGCCGAGCTCGCGATCCACGTGGTCGCGTTGGGCGGGGCGATGATGGACGCGTAGACCTGGCCGTTGATGATCGCCACGTCGGCGCCGCGGATCGAGATGTGGACGAGCGGGCCGTTCGCCATGACTGCCACTCCTATCTCAGAGGTCTGATACTCCGGAGTCTGGACGCGCACGGCCGGGGCCGCAACTCAGCGCACTGTCAAAGTTGCTCCCCGCCATCACCGAACATCGCCCACCTGTGCTGGTTACGCCTTGCATCCGCTATTTCACGCCGCGCTTCGCCATCGGTCCATCTGCGTATATCCATGGATGAGCCACCCCACTACGGTCAATCACAGGCGTCAGCGGAGATTTCCGGACTTGCGACGCTGTGACGAGAAGGGCAAGACACATGGCCGACATCCCCGTCCAGAGCTGGAGCCTGACCGAGGCCCCCACCGCGATCGAGTACCCGCCGGCCCCGGACCCGTCCGAGGATCCCTGGCCGGTTCCCTACGGCTGGGCCCGGGTCTACTACGCGACCGGTCAGGACCACCTGACCCGGCCGGTCATCCTGGCGGACGGTTTCGGGTTCGCCGCCAGCGACCCCGACGAGCTGTGGGACGGCCTGCAGAACCACGACTACCCCTTCATCAGCAAACTGCGGGACAACGGCTACGACCTCATCCTCGTCGGCTACGACCAGCGCAGCCGGAAGATCCAGGACAACGCACAGGCGGTCATCGCCACCATCGCCCGGGCCATCGGCGAGTGCGACGACACCGTTTCGCTGACCGTCGGCGGCTTCAGCATGGGCGGCCTGGTGACCCGCTACGCCCTGGCGAAGCTGGAACACGACGAGTTCGATCACAAAACATCGACCTACATCTCCTACGACAGCCCGCACCGCGGCGCGTGGATCCCGTTGTCGCTCCAGAAGATGGCCCACGTGGTCGCGCCCTTCGCCCCGCTGCTCTCCCAGCAGATCAACAGCGACGCCGCACGCCAGCTGCTATGGCGCCACACCCCCAACATCCTCACCAAACCCCGCGAGGACCCGCTGCGCACCCAGTTCCTCCGGGAGCTGGCGGCCTACGGCGACTGGCCGCGGATACCGCGGCTGCTCGCCGTGGCGAACGGCGCGGGCAACGGCGAGCCCAACGGCGCCCTGGCCGGCGCACTCGCACTGGCCACCGAGAACCCGCCGGACGGACTCAGCACCAAGATGTGGATCCAGGACAACGGCGCGAAGTTCCACGCCGGCTGGTACAAGCTGGGCACGCTGCCCGCCTACGACTTCTACACCGAGAACATGCCCAAGGCCGACAGCGCCCCAGGCGGCACCCTCGACTCCTTCCTCCTCGCCGCGGAGAACCTGCGCGAACTCGGCTACGAGGTCGAGTGCGACTACCCGACCATCAACTTCGTGCCGTCGGTGAGCGCGGTGGCGATCCGCGGCGTCGCCACCGACGCAGAGCTCTACCTCACCATCGACAAGGAACCGGCCTCCGCCAGCGAGGTCGACGAGTTCAAGTGCTCCCGCACGAACACCCCGCACACCAAGATGACCGTCGAACTCGGCGAGTGGATCCTGGAGCGCCTGCCCAAGTAGACCGCCACCAGAAGGCACGCCGAGCCCGGCGAACCACGCAACGCGCTACTGGATGCGGGCCGCCCGCACATCTAGGTGGTCGCCAGCTGCTGAAGGTTCTGCCGGACGGCGTCAGCCGTGGCCCGCACGCCGTCCCAGGAAGGGACAGGCGTCCGGCCACGGCTGGCCCCGGACCCCGGTTCAGTCGGGTGCCCGCAGAGGATCAGAGGGTGTCGACGTGGAACAGGGCCCTGCGCATCTTGCCGCTGGCCGCCTCCATCTCGACCAGAGCCTGGATGGTCAGGACCATGTCGTCGGCGACCCGCATGGCCTTGGCGGCCTCCATGACCTTCCTCTTCTCCTTGCCGGCGTAGACGCCGTCGGCGCCGCACATCTGCGTCGCGTGGTAGACCAGGTTCGGGGCGGCGGACCAGGTCTTGACATCCGTGACGATGCCGGACAGGAGCTTGTTCAGGTCGGCGGTCTTGTAGTCGAACGTCGGGTACTGCGCCAGGATCTCCTCCGGGACGCCGAACGTGCGCTGGTGGTCGACGAGCCACCTCAGCTCGGCCGGGGAGACCTTGCCGTCGGCTCCGGCGATCGCCAGCAGGGCGTACCCGTAGTTGCGCATCGCGGTGGCGGTGGCCGCCGAGATGCCGTACTGGGACTTGGCGTGCTCGCTGACGTCGATCAGCTTCTCGTCGTGCGCGGGGGTGGGTCGCGTGGTGCTCATCTGAGCGCTCCTCGAATCCTGGCAAGCACGCCGTCGGCCGACCCTTGCTGAAAGGGGCCTCGTTCACGGCGGCGGGACGCGCAGGACTGGACGGTGTTCGCCGTCACGACGGAGTCGGGTCCTGGCAGCATCCGGCACGTGTGACCACTGAATGGGATCACATGCGCACCCTGCGTTGCCGTGCCTCAGTCTGCTCCCCCGGCACCGGCACCACAAGGGCGGTGGCAGTCCGGCGGTGACCGGCCGACCTTCCCCGGCCCCGCCAGACGCCGTACCGGGCATCACGTTGTGCACAGCGCGGACAGCTCAGCTCCAGACCAGGCGGGTATCACGCACCCTGCCAGGAACCCGGAGAGCGAGCCGGGCGCCTTGGCGAGCCTCACTACTTTCGCGAACTGGCATCAATTGGTTGAGGCGAGTTGCTTTCGACCCCGACCCCGGGATGGTCAGGCGTAGCAACGGCATCAAGAACATCATCACCAGGCCGGCAATGATCGCGAACAGGGACATGGTGGCCAGCGAGTCGTCCGGTCTCGGTGATGGCTGTCCCAGCCAGACCAATATCAAGATCTGAGTCAGCGCGAGGAAGAAGACCGTCAATGCCCACACGAGGCCGAGAACTGTAAACGCAACGCCTCTCGCGCTACTCAGCAATTCACTCGCCGTAGGCCGCTTCAGTGCGATCTTCACGATCTCTCCCCGTAGCTCCAGGCTGCGCGCCTGAAGCTCTTGCGAGGGGATGTTCATGTCTCTATCCGGCAGCGTGCCCAGATACGCCTTCACCTGGTCGGCTCGTTGCTCCCACAACAGCAGCCCTCGGCGGCCATGCGTCCTGCTCTCAAACTCGCGCGCTTCGGCGCCGGCAGCGAACAGCAAGATCGGAATTACAACCGCCATCGTCGTCGCATAGCTTGCTCGTAGTGCTGTTGATATACACGCGTGAAGCGTTTCTGTGGGTCTTGAGCCGGATCCCTGGGCATGCGGACCTCCCACCCTGTTCTATTTCCGGCTGAGCCACCCGCGTTACACCCTCGCTGGTTCAGCTGATATGCCGGTTGGCGTTGCTGTGGATCGTCGGATCATGCCCGGCGAGTCGCCGGTGCTGCTGATTCCGGCTCGGGCCGCCGGGGCCGGCCCCGAGGCGCTGCCGGCGGACTACCAGCGGATCCTGACGATCGTGCGCGACGCAGCCGGGCCGGTCACGTCCGGGCCGTCGGCGAGACGCTCGGCCTGCCAGCCGAGGTGCGGGGCAAGCTGGAGCTACTGCACGGGAAGATGAACAAGCTCGCCGACCGCGGCTGGCTGCGGAAACTCGCCGACGGCAGGTTCGCGATCGCATTCTGAGGCGAGCTGCTTCAGCCGCACGCGGTGTTCGGCCTCGGCGGCCGTCGCACCGTCATGACGTCTGCGTCCCAGGGCGCGTCGCACCACGCCGACGATCCGTGCCATGAGATCCGCTCCCTGAGTCGAACGGCAGACCTGTGCGCAAGCGCACCGTCACGTCGCCCGAATCATCCCACCAGCCGCTCCCAATCATCCCGGCCGAGGCAGAATTCTTGGCGCTCGGACCCGACGCGGCGATGGTGAAAGCCACCGTCAAGCATCTCAGCCCTTTGCGTCCGAGCTCCCGTAGAACAAGTTGAACCCGTTCTTGACTCCGTTCAGTGAGCCCATGTCGTCGAAGATCGTGAGGAGGTTCCCCAGGATCGGGACGCCCTTCAGCATCAGCACCACCTGGTCGGCGTAGCTGTAGCCGGCTGCGTCGGCTCCGACGCTGAGGGAGATCAGGCCGGACGCGCCGCCGTCGATGGCGATGAAGTTGGCGATGCGCGTCAGGTCGACCGCGAACAGGGTGCCGGGGATGTCTGTGGTGAACATGCCCAGGTCGGCGCCTACGTTACGCATGTTGCAGACGTCGATGACGTTGCCGAAGATGTCGCCGCCGGCGCTGAAGGTGCCGTTCGTGGCGTGTTCGACGCCGAGGCCTATGTCCCAGGAGGTGCCGACCGAGTTGTCCCAGATCTCGAAGCTGCTGGTGGCGTCGGTGCTGTTGGCCGCGAAGCCGAGCCCGTACTTGTGCAGTGTGCCGATCTCCAGGTAGCTGTGCTGGTCGCCGTCGGAGGCGAACTTGCCGCCGAGGAAGCCGCCCACCACCAGGCCGATCGTCGCGCCCCAGATCATGCCGCGGGTCGCGCTGAGCATCATGTCGCCGAGGCTGCCCTTGCCGCCGGCCCAGCCGGTGGCCAGGCCCGAGCCGAAGCCGCTGATGGCGCCCTGCGCGGCCCCGGACAGCGCGTAGACGGCCCAGGTGGCGCACCCTTTCAGCGCTGTGGTGATGGCTCCGCCGACGGCGCCGCCGATCAGTGCGGTCGCGCCGCCGATGATGCCGCCGAGCAGGGCGCCGAGCATGACGTCGCCGCCCTTCTGGTCGGCGGACATGGCCCCGGCCAGCGCGCCGCCGAAGGCGCCGATGCCGACCGCGATCAGGGTCCCGGCCGATGCCCCTCCGGCGGCGAAGGTGACGCCCAGGACGGTGACCCCGGCGAGCGCCGCGCCGCAGGTGGCGACGCACAGGACGACGATCAGCGCGACCGCCACGGCGAGCGCGATGATGGTCCAGATCGAGGTGAGGCCGCTGGGATCGGCGGTCAGCACCGGGTTGTTCATGCCGTAGCTGTAGGCGTTCCACGCGCCCACGGTGTACAGGCCGCCGGCCATCGGGTCCGGTGACAGGAACCTGCCGGTGCGCGGGTCGTACCACCGGTGGCCCAGGCAGATCAGGCCGGTCGGGTCGGTCACGGTGCCGAGGAACCCGGATCCGGGTGCCTCGCCGGTGCCCGGGCCGGTCCCGGGGCCAAGCTCGTTGCCCCACGGATCCAGGGTGATCCGCCGGGCGACCGCCCCGGCGGCGTCGGTCACCAGCGTGACGTCGCCGAGAACGTCCTGGTGCAGCCACTGCCCCGCCCCGGTCTCGTCGATGGTGGCGATCGGCGCCCCGGCGAAGGACACGAACAAGGTCGCGCCGCCGTCGAAGAACCCGAGTTCCTCGCTGACCCGCACGTAGTAGACGGCACCGTCCTTGCGGCTCATGATCCGCGCGCCGGTGTGGTCGTAGACGTGCTGGATCGTCGAGCCCGCCGACGCCACGCTCAGCAGGTGGTCCTCGGCGTCCCAGGTCGCGGTCCCCCACGGCGCCGAGGTCACCCGGCCTGCGGCGTCGTGGCCGTAGGCCTGGCCGCCGGCGGTCGCCAGCCGGCTGGTGCCGGGCACGTACGTCTGGGTGTCGCCCAGCGGCCCGGTCAGCATGTTGCCGCCGTCGGAGTAGGTGAACAGCCGGCCGGGACCCGCGGCCGGCCCAGACGGCACAGACAGCCCAGACGACCCAGACAGCCCAGACGGCGCGGCCGACGCCAGCCGCCCCAGCCCGTCGAAGGAGTACGCCCAGCCGGTCTCGTCCGCAGCGGCCCCGGCGCCGATGCCGACAAGCCGGTGTTCGTCGTCGTAGTCGTAGCTCTGGTCCCGCAGGACCTCGCCGTGCGGCCCGACGATCTTCTGCCCGCGCACCTGCCCGGTGACGTCGTCGTAGTGCAGGGTGGTGACGACGCCGTTCGCGTGCCGGATCTCCGAGGTCCGGCCGAACACGTCGTAGTCCACTCCGGCCACGAAGCCCGGGGCGCCGTCCGGCCGCCCCAGGGCGTCGTGGGTGTAGTCGATCCGCCGCCGCGTCCCCCCCGGCGCGGCGGCGGGCAGGGTGACCGCGGTGAGGTGGCCGTCGCGGTCGTATTCCGCGTCGCACTCCACCTCCCGGCCCAAGTGCGGTCCGCCCCGCACCTTGCCCACGACGCGGCCCGCGGCGTCGTAGGCAAGGGTCAGATAGCCCAGGGCGTCGGTGACCCGCCACAGGCGGCCGACGCGGTGTTGTTCGCCGTCCGCCGGCGCCGGAGCGCCCGGGAGCAGGTACTCCCAGGTCACGTCCGGTGCGCCGGACAGGCCGGCCGCGGTCCGCCACAGCTTGGTCGGCCGCCCGAGGGCGTCGAACTCGCGGGTGACGGCGTCGCCGGTGGCGATCTCGGTGCGCAGTTCGTTGCCGAGCGCGTCGAGCAGCCGCCGGGTCCGGCCGCCGTCCGGGCTGTCGTGGCAGATCATCCGTCCGAGCAGGTCGTGGGTCAGGGTGTTGACGACCCCGTCCGGCGTGGTGACGGTCAGCGGCCGGCCGCGGTGGTCCCAGGTGTAGGTCTGCTCGACCCAGCGCGTCCCGTCCCAGCGCCCGATGCCGAGCACCTGGCCGCACGCGTCGAGCAGGTGGCGTTCCTTCGGCCGGTCCGCGGCCGCGCCGGGCGGTCGGAGGCTGACCGTCACCGAGCCCGGAGACCTGGTCCAGGTGGTGCTGGTGCCGTCGGGCCGGGTCTCGGTGAGCAGGCGTCCGGCGACGTCGTACGTGAAGGCGCTGTGCGGGAGGGCCGGCGCGGGGGCGGCGTAGGCCTCGGCGGCCGTCGGGTAGGGCATGAACACCTCGGCTGCCAGGCCGCGGGCGTTCAGCACCTTCGCGTCGGTGACCAGCCAGGGCTGGACCGCGTCGCCGGTGGGGACGAGCTTGCACAGCGACGCGCCGGTGCCGTCGAGGTAGGTCACCGAGCGGCTGGGTTCGCCGGCGGTCGCCGCGCCGGTCGCGATGACCTGGACCGGCATGGCGCCGGTGGTGTAGCGCCAGGTCGCGATCGGCGGCCCGGCGGGGTCCGTCGCGGCCCAGTAGCCGGTCACCCGGCCGAGCACGTCGAAGGACTCGTGCCGCACCGCGCCGTCGAACTCGGTGACGCTGGTGACGTTGCCGGTGCGCGGGTCGTAGACCGCGCTGCGCTTGTGCCCGAGGCCGTCGGTGACGGACAGGACGTCGTGCAGGGTCGGGTCGAGCTCGGTCGTGCCGGCCGTGCCCAGCGGGCTGAGGCTGGTCAGCAGCGTGGGCTGCGCCGGGTCGCGGCTCAGCCGGCTGCGCGCGACCCACCAGCCGGACTCCCCGTCCAGGCGGTGGTAGCCGTGCGCGCCGAAGTCCGGCGGGTCCGCGCCCCAGACCGCGGCGACCATGTCGTCGGTGAGCGCGAGGTCCTCGACCCGGCTGATCAGCCCGCGCGTGGCCGAGCCCAGGGGCAGCCCGACGCCCCCGGGCCCGTCGAAGTAGGTGATGCTGTCGGCCAGCACCACCCCGTCGGCGTCGACCTCGCGCGTGCGGCACGGCAGGTGCAGGTTGACACCCCCGGTGGCCACGGTCCGGGTCAGGGTGACGTCGCGGTCCGCGGGCTGCCCCGGCCGCCGCACGACGCTGCGCTGGCTCAGCACCATGCCGGCGCCGTCGATCACCAGATAGTCGACGGTGTGCACGCTGACCGGCGCGGCGTTGCCCTCCCAGCGTTCTTCGACGGTGGTCGTGCCGTGGGGCAGAAGGCTGTGCCGGCCGCCGGCCAGCGGCTGGTCGAGCACGCCGTAGGAGTAGCGGACGACGCTCTCCGGGCGCAGCGCGCCGGGGTCGGCGTCCGGGTCGTGGACGAGGACCGACAGGGGACGCCGGCGCAGCGCCCCGAGGTGCAGCCGCTCGGTGCCGGTCAGCACCCGGGCCGGGTCGGCCGGGTCCAGGCCCAGGTGGAAGGTGGTGACGGTGCGCCGGGTCGGGACGCCGGGGTCGCCGAGTTCGTCGCGGTCGACCCGGCCGAAGCCGAGGAACGCGCGGGCGTCCGGGTCGTAGCGGGCCTCGTGGTAGCGGTAGCGCGTGGTGGACACGGCGCCGGTGGCGGCGTTGGCCGTGCTCGTCTCGGCGACGCAGTGCACGGGGAAGGGGTGGAACGTGCGCCACGGTTTGCCGGCCGCCTCGTCGTCGGCCGCGAACCGGGTCGAGGTGCGCCACGTCATGGTCGTGGTGGCGCCGGCGTCGCTGACCCCGGTCAGCAGGTAGGGCTTGCTGCCGCCCAGCAGGTCGACATAGCCCTGACGCCCGCCGGGCAGGTCGAGCAGGATGCCCTGGGTGCCGGTGCCCTCCAGGTCCAGGAGCCGGAAGTGTCCGGGCCCGGTCGGCGGTGTGCCCGCGAGCACGCTCGGCGCGGCCAGCTTGTCCGCCCCGCACCAGCGCCAGAGCAGGACTCTGGCGTCGTCCAGGTACACCAGGTCCGCGCAGCCGTCGCCGTCCACGTCGACCAGCAGCACGCGGCGCGGGTCCAGGCGGGAGGGCGCCTGCGGGATCGGCACGGTGACCGGCGCGCCCCAGCGGCTCGGGCCCAGGCTCGGCCAGTAGGTCAGGGTGGCGCCGGCGACCCGGACGACGTCGAGGCCGCCGTCGCCGTTGACGTCGGCGAAGCTGACCCGGGGGTCGCCGAGGTCGACGTCGGGCCGGGCCGGCCCGGAGATCTCGACCGGGTCGGCCAGCCAGCCGCGCGTGGCCGACCCGGTGCTCCCGTCCTGGCCGGAGTCCTGGCCCGAGCCCTGGCCCGAGTCCTGACCCGAGTCCTGGACCCAGCCCAGCCACCGCGCGCCGGTCTGCACCAGCACGTCGCTGCGGCCGTCGCCGTCGAGGTCCAGCAGCCGCAGCCGCGGGTCGTCGAGGCGGAAGGAGGGAGCGCGGCGCCATCGGACGGGAGGTCCGAACGGCGCCGCGAGCGGATCGGCGCCCGACGGGCGGGTTGCCGGGTCGCCGACCGCGTTCAAGGGGTAGGAGCCGGCGAACCGCTCGGTCATCACGAGCAGGTTCGCGGCGCCGTCGCCGTCGGTGTCGGCGAAGGCGACACTCGACGGGTCCAGCCGCACCGGGCTGGGCAGGGCCCGGGGCCGGTGCGGCCCGGTGAAGACGCCGCCCCCGGTGTTGCGCCACCACCGGGGAGCGGCGTCGCTCAGGTCGAGCAGGTCCGGCAGGCCGTCACCGTCGAGGTCGACGAACTGCGTGCCGCCGCGGCGCACCGCGAACGGCAGCCGGGGCAGGACCGTCAGGGTCGGGGCCGCCGGCCGGGTGTAGTCGAAGCCGACGGACGCGCCGGGCAGGGTACTGCCGTCCTCGCCGTGCGCGAACTGCGCGACGGAGGTCAGCAGGCTGCGCCCGGCGCCGCCGGCGTCGTCGTAGCCGAGCTGCCAGGACCGGAGCAGGCTCGCGGCCAGGTCGGTCCGGTGCAGCTCGATGACGGCGGCCCGGGAGCCGATGCCCAGCAGCACGCCGAGGCTGCCGTCGGTGAGCGTGTCCGGACGCTGCTCGTAGCCGAAGCGGACCAGGTAGCGGCCCCAGCTCACGGTGGCCAGGCGGAGGTTGCCGCCGCTGGGCTCCCAGCCGTAGGCCACGGCGTTGCCGCTGCTGTCGGTGACCGAGTCCAGCAGCCAGGCCACGGTGGTCCCGGCGCCGTCGGTGATCCGGCTGCCGGCGCCGCCGCCGAGGGCGTGGACGGTGTCCTGCGGGTCGACCAGCTGCCAGCCGGGTCCCGGTCCGCCGAGGATCCGCTGGCCGAGGCTGTCCACCTCGGGGGCCCAGCCGGAGTCGGCCCGCGGCCACAGCGGGCCGACTCCGTCCAGCGCGGGCTGCGGGGCCGTGCCCCCTGAGGCGCGGCCGGTCCGCAGGGTCACCCGCGGCAGGTTCAGCGACCACCCCAGGCCCAGCCAGTCGGCTCCGGACCCGGAGTGGTAGCGCAGGGTCAGCTCCGGCCTGATCCCGTTGGGCCCGGCCGGCACGGTCAACGGCAGCGACAGCCCGGCGGTGCCGGTGTTCATGTCGATGTCGAAGTCGGTGCCGGAGGAGGCGACCGCTCCGCCGCCGGGCGGGAGCTGGAGGATCTCCTGGCTGGTGGGGTCGGCGGCGGTCATGCGGAGGTCCTCGGGGTGTAGCTGTACTCGAGCAGCAGCGTCAGGTTCGCCAGGGAACTGAGATCAAGCCCCGTGGTCCCGGCCCACGCCGGGTTCGCAGCCGCCGGGACCGACAGCGTCCAGTCCCCGACCACCGGCCGCCCGAGCTGCGTGGCCAGCGGGCTGCCCGCCGAGGTGCTGGTGGCCAGGCCGCCGGCGTCCGACACCGCGGCCGAGGCCGAGGCCGCGCCGGGCGCGGTCACGTCGATCGTCAGCGCGGCCGGCGAGTGGCCGCCGGAGGTGGTGACCAGCAGCCCGACCTGGGTGAGCTGCGCCGAGGCCTGGTTCAGCGGCAGGTCCGAGCGCTGGATGTGGACCGTCGCGGTCTGGGTGTTGACGAGGTCGAAGAACGCGTCCGGGTAGATCCAGCGCAGCGGGAGCCCGATCTGCGTGACGTGCGCGCCGGGCTGCGAGTCCAGGACCTGCCGCACCTCGGTGGCCAGGTCGGGGTCGTAGCGGGCATCGTAGGTGAAGCTGACCAGCACGTCGGTGATCAGGTGGTAGTCCAGGTCGTTGACCTCCGGCGGCACGTCCAGCACCCAGGTGCCGATCACCCCGGCGCCGGCCAGCATGCCGGTCTGCCGCTGGTCGGCCAGCGCGGCCGGGTCCAGGCGCCGGTCGAAGTCGGACAGGACCAGGGTCTCGGCGGTCTGCACCCGGCGGCGCATGATGTTCGTGTCCTGGCTGTCCCAGGTGTCGGTGGGGGTGCGGTAGAAGGACAGGCCGCCGCAGGTCAGGGTGCCGGACAAGCCGGTGGGCTGGGTCAGGCCGACGAGGGTCACCTCGGCGTGCCGGATCCGGCCGCCGTAGGTGCCGGGGTAGGCCAGGTCGAAGTCGTCGGCGGTGGTGTCGAAGGCGATGCGGCCGCTGGAGCGGAACTGGGTCTCGAAGGCGTAGCTGTGCCGGGTCGCCAGGCTCAGCACGTGGGTGACCGGCTGGATCTTGGTACGCCGGGTGGCCAGCAGGGTGTCGGTGAACGACTGGATGTCGGCCTGGAGCTGGTCGGCGGCGAGCAGCCCCTGGATCTCGTCGGAGGTGTAGTCGGGGCGGATGACGGTGACCGAGGTGTCGTTCTCGAAGTTGAACGCGCTCTGCATCAGCTTCGCCTCGCGCAGCGCCATGTCGAGGTAGCGGCGGTAGAGGGCGTAGAGCTTGTCTCCCATCGCCTTCCACACGCCGGCCGAGAAGGTCTGGTCGTCGAAGGCGGCCAGCACGGCCTGCGCCTCGCCGGTGTGCAGCTGGGCGATCGCCACCTGCGCGTCGGAAGCCGCCACCCGGGCCTGCGCCGCGGTGACCTCGGCCTGCGCCTGCGTCGCGGCGGCCTGCATCTCCTGGCTGGTGCGCTGCATCGAGGCCACTTCGTACTGCATGCTCAGCCGGCTGGACACCAGCTGCACGGCGGCGGCGATGTCGCCGCGGTCGCCGGAGATGGTGGAACCGCTCTGGAACTGGTCGGCCAGGGAGTTGAGATAGTCCGGCTGGCCGTCGTCACCGCCGCTCACCTCGGAGCTCTCCGCCTGGTAGAGCATCGCCTGGCTGTGCAGGTTCTGGTAGTCCGCGGCGTTCGCGGTCGCGTCGGCGGCGCGCTCGTTCGCCAGGTCCAGGCCCTTCTGGTAGGCGTCGGCCTCGGCCCGGGCGGCGTCGGCCTGGAGCTTGGCCGCGTTCTGCTCGGCCTGGCTGTCGGCGACGTGCTGGGCCAGCTGGAGCCGGGTGAGCTGGGCCTGGTCGGCGCGGTCCCAGTAGCCGATGACGTTCTGCTCGACGGTCACGGCCTGCTGCGCGTACTGGCCGGCGACCTGCTGGAGGTAGTCGAAGGTCCAGATCGGCACGGTCGGGGCCCAGTGGCCGTGGAAGTCCAGCCCGGCCTTGATCTGGCCGAGCTTGCCCCAGGCGTCGACCATCGGCGTGGAGATGGCCGGGCTGGCGGCCGCTGCCAGCGCCGACGGATCGGCGATCAGCGCGGCGAGGTTCGGGATCAGGCTCTTGGCGACCTGCGCACCGGGGCCGATGCCCGCGACGGTGTACAGGGAGCTGGCCGGAACCTGGCCGCCGAGCAGCACGACGCGCTCGTAGTACGGCTGGGCGCTGGGCGCGTCGCCGTTCCGGTAGAGGCTGTCGGCCCACTGCACGTACAGCATCGCGAGCTTGCCCCACAGCTGCGGGGCCTCGATCTGGGCGTTGATGTACTGGTAGTTCGCCGCGTAGAGGTACTGGGTCTCGGCGTCGGTCCAGTCGCCGAGAGCGGCGTAGCAGTCCCCGAGGGCCACCGGGATGACGTAGTAGAAGGTGTGCGCCAGCGCCACCACGAAGTCGCCCGGGGTGATCGGCTGGGCCAGCACGTCGGGCAGCGCGGCCAGGTTGACCCGCGCGGCGTAGACGGCGTGCTCGACGGAGGCGACGTCGGGCGTGCCGCCGACCGTGAAGTCGAACTGCGGGATCACCTCGGGCGCCGGGCCCAGGACCGGCCCGGTCCGCAGGCCGAGCCGGCGCTGCTGGGTGAGGGAGGTCGGCAGGACCGTGACGTCCTCGGTGAGGTTGGCGGCCAGGCTCGCGGTCATGGCCGGATTGCCGACCGGGGCCGGGGGCGCGCCGGCACCGGGCAGCACGGCGGCGGCGCCCAGGCCCGGGGCGGGCACGGCGACCGGGGTGTTCGGCATGGCGGTCGCCTGGACCCGCTCCATGGCGGTGGTGTTCGCGGACGCGGCCGGGCGGCTGAGGCTGCGGGTGAACAGGGAGGCGATGCGGTGCGCCAGGCCGCCGTCCTGCGGGAGTTCGAACACGGCCTCGGCGACGGTCTTGTCCAGGGACAGCGCGCGCCGCTCCAGCTCGGTCCCGGCGTTCCGGCTGCCCTGCGCCGTGTAGATGCCGGCCAGGCGCGCGGATCCGGCGGCGGCCAGCGCCGCCGGGGTCGCCACGACCGGAGAGGTCAGGCCGATCCGGTCGGCGACGCCCGGGCCGCCGTTCCCGGCCACGACCGGGATGACCGGGCTCAGCGGCCCGGGCACCGGCACCACGCCGAGCCAGTTGAGCGAGGTCTCCAACAGCGACGACAGCAGCTTGGGATCGATCGCCAGGTGCCCGATCATCCCGGGGCCGATCTTCAGGCCGGGATCCATCTGCGACCAGATCAGGGTCGAGGCCTGCTTGTAGCCGGCGATCGCGGACTGGTAGCGGCGCGCGGTGTAGTCCTGCCCGGCGGCGTCCAGGACGTCGCGGATGCGTTGGAGCAGCGCGGTGTCCGGGTGGGAGAGGTCGGCGAGCGCCTGGCTCAGGCGGCTGTCGCGGATGGCGGTGTAGGTGAGGTGCCGGACGTCCATGGACATGGCGGTCATCGATTCCTGTTCCGGGTGGTGCTGTGGCCTGGAGATGAGGGGTTCGAACCGGTGGCCCGCCGGCGCCGCCCGGCAAGGCGGCGGCGCCGGCGGGACGTCGATCAGCCCTGGTGGACGACCGTGTAGCCGCCGACGACCTGCCCGCCCTGGCTGGCGGTGACGCGGTAGACGTGCGCCTGGCCGGCGCCGGGTGCCTGGTCCCCGGCGGCGAACACGACCTGCGCGCCGTCCCCGGCGACCGGCAGCGTGTTCCCCGTGCCGAGCTGCCCCGGCGCGGCCACGGTGAGCTGTCCGGTCCCGACGGCCTGTACCGGGAACACGCCGCGCTGCCCGGTGTGCAGCTGGAGCCACGGCATGGTGGCCGGGGCGTGCCGCTCGACCGTGATCTCGGCGGCCATCCCGAACAGCTGTCCGACCTGGAGCTTCAGCGCGCCGGTCGGCCCGCCCGGCGGGACCACGTGGATGTTGCGCTGGCCCAGGTGCCGGTTGACCCGCGCGTCCCACTCCGGGGTGGTCA
Organism: Catenulispora rubra; assembly: GCF_015356825.1. Classification (GTDB taxonomy): domain Bacteria; phylum Actinomycetota; class Actinomycetes; order Streptomycetales; family Catenulisporaceae; genus Catenulispora; species Catenulispora rubra. Next base: position 132,998 of record NZ_JAACYW010000003.1, read on the forward strand.
TCGGGTCGGCGGCGACGTCCCAGGCCCGCACCAGCAGGCACTCGTGGCCGCCGTTGACGTAGCCGGCCTGCCAGCTGTTCGGGCACTTGACGACCTTGTGGCACTCGCCGCTGTAGCGGTCGCCGAGCTGGGTCACCGCCGTCCCGATCTTGGTCAGGCCGTTGGGGTTGAAGCCCAGGCTCGGGTTGCACCAGTAGAACTCGACGATGACCTCGCGGGCCGGGGCCTGGCCCAGGTTCCACACGTGGGCGTAGACGGTGTTGTCGACGCCGGCCTGCGCGACCTGGCCCAGGGCCGGCGGGATCGCGGGCGCGGCGTCCGGCGCCACCCCCGCGAGGATGTAGACGTCGGGGCTCTCCCAGAACGGACCGCTGACCGGGCGCGTACCGGTGTCGCCGGGATTGGCGCGCAGGAACAGGAACGGGAGGAGGAGGTTCTTCCGCACCCCGGGCCACACCCGCGGCGGCAGCGGGACGAGGTCGCCCGGCGTGACCGGGTGCCCGTCCGCGGCACCGGTGCTGGTGCCGGGCTCGCGGGTCGGACGGCCGGGGACGTCGCCGCCGCCCTGGCTGCCCGGGCCGCCTTGTCCGCACGGGCCGCCGTCGCCACCGGGGTGGCATCCGCATCCGCAGCGGTGATGGCTGTGGGAGCCGCAGCACTCGCGGCGGGCGACGGCGCCCTCGACGACGTCGGCGGCGAGCTCGAAGGCCCGGCGCACCAGGCCGGCGGCGTCGTAACGGGTGTCGCAGGGCTCGGCCGCGAGGTGCGCGACGGACTGCGCGGCCTGGCCGGCGGTGGAACGGTCGTGCGTGCTCACTTGGTCGGCCTCCCCGTCCAGATGGTGTACGAGTTCGGGTCTTCGCCGGGCGTCCAGGGCTCCTGCGCGGCGGCCCCGCCAGCCCCGGCGGGCTCGGCGCCGGGCGCCGGAGCGGGTCCGGCTCCCGGAGTCGGCCCGGGAATCGGTCCAGGAACCGGTCCGGGAACCGGCACGCGGATCTCCGGGGCCAGATACCGCAGCATGACCAGACCCTGGTTCGGCGGCTCCGCGCCGCCCCACCGCGGGCTGCCCTCCGGCGGGTCGACCGGCAGGTGGTACCCGTCCCCGCGGGGGTCCTTGTCCATGGCGTCGCCGCGGATCCAGTCCCAGCACCGGTAGCCGTACCCCCGGTCGGCGTCGAGGTTGAAGTCCGAGACCGCCCCGGCCGCCGGGTCCACGATCCGGCCCATCAGGTAGGCGCTGAACGGGATCGGGTCGCCCAGCGGGCTGTGGTCGCGGTCCGGCGTCCGGCCGATGACCTGCTCGTTCACCACGTCGGTGTGCGCCGGGGTGGCCGCGTGCTCGTACATCTGCCGCTCGGCCGGCGACACCGGCTTGTCGGTGCGGAACAGCACCTCGTGCGGCAGCGCGCCGTGCGGGTAGGGGCCGCTGACGGTCCCCGCGGTCCGGCCCAGGATCCGCACGATCTCCGTGCTGATCCTGGCGTCGACGTTCAGGGCCTTGAGCTCGTTGACGACGTCCGAGAGCTCGGTCGGCGTGTCGTAGCGGGTCGTGTGGTCCCCCCGCACCGACACGGACGGGTACGCCCACGGCCGCCGGTACTCGTCCGCGTCGTTCACGCTGTCCTGGACCGGGCGCACGGGGAAGAACGGGTACCTCTCAGTACGCGGGTTGGGCTGCGGCACCAGCAGGTTCGGGTCCTCGTCCAGGAACCCGAAGGGGTCGACCGCGTCGGCCAGCGCCTGCTGGAACGCCGCGTCCACGGTGTTGCCCAGCTGGATCAGGGCCTTGTCGATCTCGTTCGGCTGCCGCAACTCGCCGTCGTCGGGATAGCGCAGCTCGCCGTGCGGCAGCACGAACCCCAGGTGCGCGAGCATGTCGTGTGCGGTGTTGACCATGTCCCAGGCCAGCATCGCCAGCTGGTACAGCGCCCACCGGATCGGGTACGTCAGCGGGCTGACGATCGCCTTGACGATGTCGGCGACCAGCTTCACGACCGCGGCGACCTCCTTGACGAGCCACTGGAGCAGCGCCAGGATCGCGGCGCAGATGTCCTCCAGCGGGTCGTCGCTGTTCACCCCCGAGAAGTCCGGCGCGCTGGCCAGGTCGGACAGGTCCGAGGCCGGCGGCCACTCGATCACGCTGGGCATCCGCGGCTTGTCCAGATCGAAGCCGCCCCAGAACGCCAGCCGGTAGTAGGAGATCATGAACCGGTAGCTGACCTGCACCTCCCACGGCAGCGGGAAGCCCTTCGGCACGGTGAACCCCGGCGCGGGCGCGACCTGCGCGATGATGTCGTCGATCGGCCGGTTCAGGTTGACTCCGGCGACGTTGAGCAGGGTCTCAAGGCCCGACTTCACGGTCCCCAGGCCGTTGGCGAAGTCGCTGCCGGCCAGGTTGGTCGGCACCGTCTCGCCTTCCTCGTCATACGTCGCCATCAGGGCCCGGACGATGCCCTCGGCCAGCCAGGCCGGCATCTCGCCGTCCTGGTCCACGGCCTTCTTGGCGGCGTCCCGGTCCGCGGGCAGCGTCGCCGGCCGGTCCCAACCGTTGGGGTGCTCCTCGTCCAGGGCGACGGCGTAGACGAACGCCGAGCGGCTCAGGTCCGGGTACACGTCGTTGGCCGCGAGGTCGTCGCCGGGCAGCCCGCCCTTGCCGTCGGCCCGCGCCTGCCGGTAGTTCCAGGCGTCGATGTGGTTCTCCACCAGGTGGTGTCGCTGCCAGTGCGTGCGGAACGGCCCGCCGGCCTGCTCGTTGACGTAGGAGTGGGCGATGACGTCGGTCCCGATGTGCGCGATCCACCCGAGCGCGAACGCCTGGAACTGCTCCAGCTTGTCCTGGTCGTGGTCCTCGCCGAACTGCCGCTGCGCCTCGGCGAGCAGGTTCGCCGCCATCTGGTTGGTCTTGCGGTAGTGGAGCATGTCGCTCCAGAGGAAGGCGTGCTCGTCGTAACCGGTCCGCATCTTCAGCGAGAACCAGCTGAAGACGTCCTTGTAGGACACGAGCTCCTGCTCGACGATCTGCGTCAGCGCGGTCGCGAACTCGCTGATCGCCCCACCGACCGCGCTGATCACGCCCCCGGTGAGGCCATCCAGCACCGCCTCCGCGGCACTGACCACCGGCCCGATGGTGGCGTCCCACACCTGGACGAAGTCCTGCCAGGCCTTCTGCAGCTTGATCAGCATCCGGACGACCTGCGCGAACGTCTGATCGACTTCGGCGAGGATGACCAGCAACGGCTCCCAGTCCTCGTCCTTGGCCTTGTCGACCCAGTAGTAGACGGCCATCGCCAGCATCAGGGTGTCGCAGGCGTACGGCGACTCCGCGAAAGGCGCCCCGGAGTAGTCCTGGCAGAAGAAGAACAGGTCCGGCCCGATCGCACCGACGTTGGTGTACTTGGGCCACTTCTTCATCAGCTCGCCGCAGCGCTGTGGCGTCAGCCCGCTGTTCCCGCCGGTGAGCGCACCGAGGCCGGGGACGGTCTGGTCGCTGTCGTTGGGGTTGAAGCGGTCCTGCTTCTCCAGCCAGTCGGCGAGCCGACGTGCGGTGTAGACGTGCGTGAAATGTCCGGGCATCCGGCCAGACCCCCACTTTCGTGATCACGTGATCTCGGGCGGGGCCGGGTGTCAGCCTTCGGCTGAGCGGTCGCCGCCTTCCTGTGGGTTAAGTGCGAGCCGGGGCGCCGGGGATACGTGGCGGGATAGAGGGTTTCGGCTGAGGAAAGATCCCTCACCCGGCTCCGAAGCAGCTGAACGCCGCGAGCGGATTGGCCTGCGTGGCCGCCGCCAGAGCCGCCGCCGGACGCCGCCCCGCCCGCAGCAGCCGGTGGTACTCGCCCATCACCTCCGCCGCGACGCCGTCGGCCACCGGCGCGGCCGCCGCGACCACCGTCCGGCTCCCGGCGTGCAGCAACGTCGCGACCAGTCCCAGCGGCTCGTCCCCGGGCCGCATGGAGATCCGCCCGACGTCGCACGCGGACAGCACGACGTGCTCAGGGACCGCGTCGAGGTGCAACAGGTCGTACGCCATCAACGGCCCGTCAGCCAGTTCGAGTTTCGAGAACAGCGGGTTCTCCGGATCGTGATGACCGTGAACAGCCAGGTGTGCCGTCCTCGCGCCGTCGAGCGCGGCGAGCGTGGCCTCCACCGCGGCGTCCGCACCGTCGAGCACGACAGGATCCTGATACGACGAGGCGACGGCGCGCAGCTCACGGCCGGTCTGCCGCAGCCCGGGCCCGGCGACGAGAACGGTGCCCCGCGACCCGTCGCGATCCATCGGCGTGGCCGACCTCGCCCGAACCGCCGCCAGCCAACTCGTCGCCGACGGCGCCACCGACAGCGCCCGGCCCCGCAGTGCCGGCAGCAGCGACCAAGGCGTCGCCGCCAACGGGCCGCAGGGCACGACGACCAGCTCACGATCGCCGACCAGCCCTCGCACCCGCGACCGGAACAGCACCGTGTCCAACGACTCGGCGTGCGCGGCGACGGCTTGGGCGAGCGCCTTCTCCATCCGGGCCGGCAGCACCCGGCCGACCAGGGCGACCAGGTCCGCACGCAGACGCCGCGCGGTCTCGTAGACGCCCTCGGCCGCGCCCAGCGGCACCACCCGGCAATCCGTGCCGGCGACCACGAGGGCGAACAGCGTGTCAGCGTTCTTGAACAGGCTGACCAACGCGGTGTCCTGGCGGCCCAACGTTTCGGCGACGTCGTCGAACGCTGCCACTCCCTCGGCCGCGCCGCTGCCCGCCGCACGCCACGCGCTGCGCCGGATGCGCTGTTCCAACGCGGCCTGCCGCCCGGCCCGCGCCAGATCCGCCGACGCCCCGGAGAACACCGCCTCTCGGCGGCTGAACTCCAGACTCCGGATCTCCGCGACGGCCTGTGCCACGCCGGGATCGGTCGGCGGCCGCACCGGACGGATGCGCAGCGCCTGCGCACGGGACAGTTCGGACCAGGCGAAAGCCTGCCGCGGCCGGTCCACGGTGAGGGTGAGTCCGGCGGCGGCGAGTTCGACGCCGAGGGCCGCGGTGCCGGTCTGGAGGTCGACGCTGCCGAGGCGGGACCGGTGCCGGGCCAGAACGGCCAGGCCGGAGCGGAGTGTGACGAGCGCGCGTGCGGGATCGCCGTGGGCGATGGCGAGCTCGGCGGCGGTCAGGGTGCGGAGCATGCGAAGGTCGAGGGGAGCCGTCTTGGAGATCGGCGGCAGGGTCCCGGCCTGCCGACGCCCCGGAGGCCGGCCCGGTACCGCTCCCGCCGCTATCGCAGCCCGGAGGCCGACCAGTTCCGCGGCCGCCGCGTCGTTGCGCAGGCCGAGCACGCGCAGCCGCGCCGCGAGGTCATCGGCCCGCCTCGCCACTCGCCGGGCGCGGCGGATCCGATCCGCGTGCTCGGGGGCGGGC